>NZ_FNAJ01000007.1:366034-449797 GCF_900101905.1 Myxococcus virescens
AGCAGGGCTGCGAGTTCGTCCAGAGAAGGCGTGTGAGGCGGAGCGAGGACGAGGCGTGCACCGTGAAGCAGGGCGCCCCAGAGCTCCAGGGTGGAAGCATCGAAGGCGACGGGGGCGAGCTGGAGGAAGACTTCGTCAGGGCCGAAGTGGATGAAGGGATTGGCGAGGACGAGCCTGACGACGGCGCGGTGGGGGATGCAGACGCCCTTGGGCCTTCCGGTGCTGCCGGAGGTGAACATGACGTAGGCGAGGTCATCACCGCCCACATCCACGGAAGGAGGCGCGTCATGGGGCAACGCGGCGATGAGGTCTGCGTCCGTGTCCACACACACCATCAGCCCGCCCGAGCTGGGCAGCTCATCTGCGAGCGACTCCTGCGTGACGAACACGCTGACGCCGGCCTCCTGAAGCAGCAAGGAGATGCGTTCAGCGGGGTAGTGGTGGTCGATGGGCACGTAGGCGCCGCCGGCTTTGAGGATGGCAAGGAGGCCCACCACCATGTCCGGCGAACGTTCCAGACAGAGGCCCACGCGGGTGCCGCGGGAAACGCCATACGCGCGCAGGTGGTGCGCGAGCTGATTGGAGCGGCGGTCCAGCTCCGCGTAGGTGACGACGCTCTCACCGCTGATAAGCGCCATAGCATCTGGCGTGCGAGCCGCCTGCTCGGAGAAGAGAACGTGAATCGGCGTATCGCGCGGGAACCCGGCGGCCGTCGCGTTCCAGTCGACCAGGAGTTGCTGACGCTCCTCGGTGCGCAAGAGGGGCAACTCCGCCAGACGCTGGTTCTCATCCTCGACGATGGATTCCAGCAGCGTGCGGAAGTGCCCCATCATGCGCTCGGCGGTGGAGGCATCGAAGAGGTCGGTGTTGTAGTTCAGCGCGCCGGAGAGCCCTTCCGGGGTCTCTTCCAGCAAGAGACTCAAGTCGAATTTGACGGTCTCCAGCTCCGTCTCCAGCACACGCAACGAGAGCCCCTGCAACTCCAGTCGCACGGGCGGCGTGTTCTGCAGGGTGAAGGTGACCTGGAAGAGCGGCGAGCGGCTCGGGTCTCTCGCGGGTTGCAGCACCTCGACCAGCTTTTCGAACGGCACGTCCTGGTGTTCGGACGCGCCCAGCGCTGCCGCCTTGGCCTGGGCCAACAGCTCGCGGAAGGTGAGCTCCGGCGACATGCGGGCCCGGAAGACCAGCGTGTTGACGAAGAAGCCAATAAGCCCTTCCAGCTCCGGCCGGGTGCGGCCCGCGATGGGCGAACCGACGCAGAGGTCCTGCTGACCAGAGTAGCGAGAGAGCAGCAACTGCCAGGTCGCCAGCAGGACCATGAAGGGCGTCGCCTCCTGACGGCGCGCCAGTGCAGTCACAGCATCGGAGAGCTTCGCGGGTATCTTCACCGGGAGGAGCGCTCCCCGGTACGTCTGCACCGCTGGGCGCGGCCTGTCGGTAGACAGCTCCAGGGCCGCGGGAGCTCCAGCGAGCTGTTCACGCCAGTAGTTCAGCCGTGATTCCAGCACCGGCCCCTGCATCCATTCTCGCTGCCAGAGGGCGTAGTCGGCGTACTGCACCGAAAGCGGGGGCAGCTGTGCGACGCGGCCTTGGACGGCGGCTTCGTAGCCCTCCGCCACCTCCCGTACCAGTACGCCCACGGACCAGCCGTCGGACACGATGTGGTGCATCGTGACGAGCAGGACGTGCCTGTCCAAAGCCAGCCGGAGCAAGCGCGCCCGGAAGAGCGGGCCACGCACCAGGTTGAACGGGAGATGGGCCTCTTCGTTCGCGAGCTGACGAGCCCGGACATCACGCTCACCTTCGGGCAAGGTGGAGATGTCCGTGATGGGCAACTTCAGCGTCTTGATCGGATGGACGACCTGAACAGGCAGGTCCCCCTCGTTCCGGAAGGTCGTGCGCAGCGCCTCGTGTCGCTGCACCACTCGCAACAGGGACTGCTCCATCGCGCGAACGTCGAGCGCTCCGTCGATGGCCACCGCCGCGGGGTTGTTGTACGTCGCGGTGTCGGGTGTCAGTTGCTCCATCACCCACAGTCGCTGCTGGACGAAGGACTGGGGCAGTGGCTGATCGCGTGGCGCGCTACGGATGGGAGGCAGGGCACTCGCGGTGCCGCGAGCCCGCTCGGAGTCCAGACGCGCGGCAAGCGCCGCCACCGTGCTCTGCTCGAAGAGGGCCCGCAGCGGCAGGTCGACGCCGAAGTCCTGTCGCAGCCGAGTCACCAACTGGGTGGCCAGGAGCGAGTGGCCCCCGAGTGCGAAGAAGTCATCCTCGGCGTTGACCGTCTCGACACGCAGTAGCGAGGCCCAGTGGGCGGCGACACGACGCTCCGTTTCTGTGCTGAGCGGGCGCGTGGCGGCGTGCCGAGGAGCTTCCGGTGCCGGCAGTGCCCTGCGGTCCAACTTGCCATTGGGGGTGAGTGGCAGGGCCTCCAAGGTGACGAAGGCCGAAGGCACCATGTGCTCGGGCAGCCGCTCCTTGAGGAACGGGCGGAACGTACCGGAGTCCACGACAGTGGTGGTCTCCGCCTCCGCAACCACGTAAGCCACCAGGCGTTGCAGCCCTGGCGTGTCTTCGCGGACCAGGACCACGGTGTCGCGCACGGCGGGGTGTTGGCGTAGCGCGGACTCAATCTCTCCCAGTTCGATGCGGAAGCCGCGCAGCTTCACCTGGAAGTCGATGCGGCCCAGGAACTCGAGTTCGCCCTGGGGCAACCAGCGAGCCCGGTCTCCCGTCCGATAGAGGCGGGCGCCGGGGGCCGCGCTGAAGGGATTGGGGATGAACCGGTCGGCTGTGAGCTCAGGGCGATTCAGGTAGCCACGCGCCAGGCCCGCTCCACCAATGTAGAGCTCGCCTGGCACACCTACCGATACAGGCTGCAGGTAGGCGTCCAGCACGTAGGTCTGAGCGTTCGCCAACGGACCGCCCAGCGAAGGAGGCAGGGACGCTCCGCGCACGGGACGCAGCGTGGAGTCCACGGTGCACTCCGTAGGGCCGTAGACGTTGAAGCACTCGATGTGGGGATGGGCGGAGAGCCGGGCCCAGAGCGCCTCGTCCAGTGCCTCGCCCCCAGCCAACACGCGCAAGGGGCGGTGTGCGGCAAGGCACTCGTCCAGCAGCAGCCGCAGCTGTGAGGGAGCGCAGTCCAGCACGTCCACGTCATGCTGCTCCAGCCACGTCAGCATGTCGCGCGCATCCTCGCGAGCGGTCTGCGGCACCACGCACAGCGCATGTCCATCCGCGAGCTGCACCAGTTGCTGCACGGAGGCGTCGAAGGACAGTGACGCGTTGAGACTGACCCGTAGGGGCTTCTCCATGCCTGCGTAAGCGGTGGCCGCCAGCGCCGCGCGCAGGTTCATCACCGAGGCGTGCTGCACCATGACGCCCTTGGGCATGCCGGTGCTACCCGACGTATAGATGACGTAGGCGAGGTGCTGGGGCCCGCTGAGTCTCGGAGGATTGGACGCGTCCCGTGAACCGCTCACGAGCCCTGCGTCATCCACGCTGAGGACCTCCACCTCGTGCCCGGCGAGCTTGTCCGCGACCCGCTGCTGCGTGAGCACGCAGCCGACATTCGAGTCACTCACCATGTAGGCCAGACGCTGGGCGGGATATGCCGGATCCATGGGGACGTAGGCGCCGCCTGCCTTGAGGATGGCGAGGACGCCGACGACCATGTCGACCGAGCGCTCCATGCACAGGCCCACGCGGACCTCGGGCCCAACGCCTCGGGTATGCAGGGCCCAGGCGAGCTGGTTGGCCCGACGGTTGAGTTCGGCGTAGGTGAGCGAGTGCTCATCGTCCAGCACGGCGAGCGCATCGGGAGAAAGGGCCGCGCGGTCCTCGAACCGCTCGTGCAAGCATCCTTCCCAGGCGACCTCTCGGCGCGTGGCATTCCACGCCTCCAGCAGTGTGTCGCGGTCGGCCGGTGGGAGCAGCGCTGCCTGCTCATAACGGCCACCTGGTCCCGCGGCCACGGCTTCCAGTGCGCGCAGGTAGTACTGCCCCAACTCCCGCGTCCGCTCCGCTTCGTGCCGAGTGCCTGTGGTGGCGATGGAGACCGATAGCGACGAGGTGTCGGGATCCTGGGTGAAGGTGACGCCGAGCGGGAGTTCCATCCAGGCGGCGCCCAGCATCTCGTCAACGAAGCGCAGCCCCTTTTGCTGAGACAGCCCTCCCGCGACGTAAAAGTGGATGAAGTTGAAGAGCGTGTCGAACAGGGGCTGGCCGCCGCGTTTCTGCTGGAGCCGCGCCATGGGGTAGCGGCGATGCGGCATCAACTCCTGCTCATGCCTCGCGACCTGTTGAATGAGCTCCAGCCATGTGCCTCCAGGCAGCGTCACCGGGAAAGGCACGCTGTTGAGGAACAGGCCAATCATCCGCTCGCCATCGACGACTTCGGGGCGGCCGTTGGTGACGATGCCGGTGACGACGGATGTGCTGCCTTCGACGAAGCCCCGGACGCGCAGATGCACGGCCAGTAGCACCGTCTTGAGGGACACGCCCGCTTCGTGCGCCACGCGTAGCAAGGCCTGCTGAAGCGGACCAGGGATGCGCACGTCGTGGGTGTGCAGGACGCGCTCGTCGTCCCGGGACCGGAGCGGGCGCGGACTTGCTGCGTCCACTCCATCCATGCGCCGCAGCCAAAACTGCTCGCTCTCGTGGGAGTTCTGGGCTTCGCGCTCCAAGGCCACGAACTGCCGGTAAGTGGCGGCGGGGGACGGCGCGGCGGGGGCGTCCGTGCCCTCCAGCAATTCGAGGTAGCGGCCGAAGAGTTCCGAGAGAAGGGTCGCGGCGCTCCAGCCATCGAGGATGGCGTGGTGGAAGACGATGGTCAGCTGGACGGTGGTTTCCGACCGGCGATGCACGCAGAGCCGCATCAGCGGCGCCCGGTTCCAGGTGAACGGTTGGACGCGCTCCTTCTCCGCCCACGCCTGCAAGTAGGCCGTTTGCTGGGCGGCCTCCAGGTGCTGGAGGTCTTCGAACTTCAGCGGCGGTTCCACTTCACGGTGGACGAACTGGAGGGGCTCTTCATGGCCGTCCAGGTGAAACGACGTGCGCAGGATGGCGTGACGCGCGAACAGCTCCCGGAAGGCTTGTTGGAGCAGCGGTTCGTTCAGCGCCATCTCCACATGGAAGCTGAACATGTCGTGGTAGATGCCGGCCGAGGCATCCAGCGCGCTCTCGAACAACATGCCCGACTGGAGCGCGGCCAGCGGGTAGGCGTCTTCTACGTCCTCGGGCAGCCGCTGACGGTCTGTCTCGGACACGAGGCTGAAGGGCGCGACCTGGCTCGCGGGGGCCACGCTCGTGGCTTTGATGACACCGGCGAGTTCGCGGATGGTCGGGTGTTGGAGCAGCTCCAGTGTGGGCAGTTCCAGGCCTTGTTCCCGCAGCTTCGCGATGACCTGGATGCTGCGGATGGAGTCTCCACCCAGCTCGAAGAAGCTGTCGTCGATGCCGACCTGACGGAGGCCCAGGACCTCGGCCCAGATATCGGCAAGGGTCTTCTCGGAGGCGTTCCGCGGTGCTTCGAACAACGTTCCTGTCCGATTCAGGTCCGCGTACGGGGCGGGCAGCGCCTTGCGGTCCACCTTGCCGTTGGGGGACAGCGGCAGGACCTCCAGCGGCATGAACACCGCGGGCAGCATGTATTCGGGCAGCTGCGCCTTGAGGAATGCTCGGATGCTGCCCACGGCATTCGCGGTCTGTTCTTCCGACCGCGTTGCGGCGTTGGGCACGAAGTAGGCCACGAGGCGCTTGTCGCCAGGAGCGTCCTCACGAGCGAGGACGACGGCCTCCTGGACGCCCGGGGCCAGCTGGAGGACGGCTTCGATTTCGCCCAGTTCGATGCGGAAGCCGCGCACCTTCACCTGGAAGTCGGAGCGGCCGAGGAACTCCAGGGAGCCGTCGGCCCTCCAGCGGACGCGGTCGCCGGTGCGGTAGAGGCGAGCACCTGGGGCGGAGGAGAAGGGGTGAGGGAGGAACTTCTCGGCCGTCAACTCCGGGCGGTGGAGGTAACCCCAGGCGAGGCCGTCACCACCGACGAAGAGTTCGCTAGGGACGCCGACAGGGACAGGCTCCATGCGCGAGTCGAGGACGTAGGCGGAGGAGTGGCCCAGGGGCCTGCCAATGGGGACAGAGGTGCCGAAGGCCTCACCCGCGCGAAGGGAGTGTGTGGCGGAGAAGGTGGTGTTCTCAGTGGGGCCGTATCCGTTGACGAGGACTGCGCCGAGGGCAATGCGCTCCAGGTGCTGACGGACGCGAAGCGGCGGCAACACGTCACCTCCGGCGAGCACCTGCCGGACACCGGCCAAGGCGCTGCCCTGGTGAAGCACCATCTGCTCGAAGAGGGCAGCGGTGAGCCAGAGGGTGGAGACGCGGTGGTGAGTCAGCAGGGCTGCGAGTTCGTCCAGAGAAGGCGTGTGAGGCGGAGCGAGGACGAGGCGTGCACCGTGAAGCAGGGCGCCCCAGAGCTCCAGGGTGGAGGCGTCGAAGGCGACGGGAGCGAGCTGGAGGAAGACTTCGTCGGGGCCGAAGTGGATGAAGGGGTTTTCGAGAACGAGCCTGACGACGGCGCGGTGGGGAATGCAGACGCCCTTGGGCCTTCCGGTGCTGCCGGAGGTGAACATGACGTAGGCGAGGTCATCACCGCTCACGGCCACGGAAGGAGGCGCGTCATGCGGCAAGGCGGCGATGAGGCCCGCATCTGTGTCCACACACACGTGCTTGCTGTTGGATGCAGGGAGTCCTTCCGCCAGTGGCTTCGTCGTGACGAGCACGCCGATGCCGGCCTCCTGAAACAGCAAGGAAATGCGCTCAGCGGGGTAGTGGTGGTCGATGGGCACGTAGGCGCCGCCGGCCTTGAGAATGGCGAGCAGGCCCACCACCATGTCCGGAGAGCGCTCCAGGCACAGTCCCACGCGGGTGCCTCGGGAAACGCCGTACGTGCGCAGATGGTGCGCGAGTTGGTTCGCACAGCGCTCCAGCTCCGCATAAGTGACGATGGTCTCCCCACTGACGAGCGCCACTGCGTCTGGCGTGCGAGCCGCCTGCTCGGAGAAGAGCGAGTGAATCGGCGTCTCGCGTGGAAACGCCGTGGACTCCGCGTTCCAGTCGACCAGGAGCTGTTGACGCTCCTCGATGCGCAGCAGGGGCAGCTCGGAGAGTCGCTGGTCGGCGTTCTCCACCACGCTCTCCAGCAGGCGCACGTAGTGGCGCTCCATCCGTTCGACGGTCTTCGCGTCGAACAGGTCCGCGCAATACTCGATGCGGCCGATGAACCGGTCCGGCCGGTCCTCGCGCAGCTCCATCAGCAGGTCGAACTGGGACGCGCCCAGATCCAACTCCACGTAGCGCGCGAGCAGGCCCGGAATCCGCAGGGCGGGCTGAGGCACGTTCTGGAGGACGAAGACGGCCTCGAAGAACGGATTGCGGCTGGGGTCGCGGGGCGGTTGCAGCTCCTCCACCAGCTTGTCGAAGGGTACGTCCTGGTGTGAGTAGGCATCCAGACAGACCTGCCGCACCCGGTGCAGGAACGAGCGGAACGTCGGGTCCCCTGACGCATCCGCACGCATCACCAGCATGTTGACGAAGAAGCCGATGAGCGGTTCGAGCTCGGGCGCCCGGCGATTGGCGACAGGCGAGCCCACCGCGAAGTCCTGCTGGCCGCTGTAGCGGTGCAGCAGCGTCTGGTAGGCCGCCATCAGCACCATGAAGAGCGTGGCGCCTTCCTTCTGCGCCAACTGCTTGAGCTTCCGTGCCAGCTCTGGCTCGAGCCGGAAGTGGTGCCACCCGCCGCGATATGTCTTCAGCGCCGGTCGGGGATGGTCCGACGGCACGACCAGCGCGGGAGGCTGCGGCGTGAGCTGCCGTCGCCAATAGTCGAGCTGACCGGCCAGCTCCCGCGTTTCGAGCTGATCGCGCTGCCACCGCGCGTAGTCTGGATATTGGAGTTCCAACTCCGGCAGGGGCGAAGGCAGGCCCTCCTCGAAGGCCTTGTAGAGCGCCATCAACTCCTGGAGGAACACGCCCAGGGACCACTGGTCCGTTACGGAGTGGTGCAGGGTCAACAGCACCAGTGCGTGCTGCGCATCGAGCCGCAGGATGCCGACGCGCAGCAGCGGCCCGGCGGAGAGGTCGAACTCGAAGTTCGCCTCCGCGATGATGCGGCGGCGTACCTCATCTCCCTGTGCCTCCAGGGACAGCGCGGACAGGTCCTCTTCCGGGAGGGTGAGCTCCAGCGAGGGGGCGACCACCTGCACCGGATCTCCGCCGTGGCTCCTCAGCGTCGTGCGCAGGGATTCGTGACGGCGCACCACCTCGTTCACACAACGGGTGAGCAGGGCCCGGTCTAGCCGCCCGAAGAACTCCACGCTCACGTGGACGTTGTAGGCAGCCATGCTGCTGGGATCCAGCTCATGCAGGACCCACAGGCGCTGCTGAGGGAAGGATGCCGGAGCGGGCTCGTTGCTTTCGCGCCGCACCAGGACGGGCGCCGCCGCGTGAGGCTGCGCCGACTGCTGCTCCTGGAGGAGCAGGTCGAGAAGGGCGCGCTGCGAGGGAGAAAGCTGCTCGAGGGCCCGAGAGATGTCAGTCATCGAAGTCGATATCCAGAAAGTGGGGGATCGGGTGCTCCAGCGGGGGCTGGAGCTTCCGTTCACGCGGCCTTCACGCCGCGGCGTCGAAGCTCTTCGGCGAGCTCCTGCTCGGAGACGCGGGTGACCCGGTCGAGCAGCTCGCGATAGAGGGACTCTTGTTGCCGCGCCTGGAGGTCGGCGATTGCCTTCGCCAGACCCGCCACAGTGGGCGACGTGAAGAGCAGTGCCAGACTCACGTCCAGCTGCAACCGTGAGCGCAACCGCCCGACGACCTGCGTGGCGAGCAGCGAGTGCCCGCCCAGCTCGAAGAAGTGGTCGTGCCGCGCCACCTGTTCGACGCCCAGGATTTCCTGCCACAGGCCCGCGATGAAACGCTCCAGCTCATTGGCGGGAAGCTCTTCAGCTCCGGTGCGGACCTTGCGAGCGACCTTGGGCAGAGCGACCGTCCGCTGGAGCCACGCCGTCAGACGGCGTGACACGTCACCCGTGGCCACCACCACCGGGCCATCCAGGCCGCCCGTGACGACTCGCTGGAAGGCCTCGGTGGCTTCGTCCTCGGTCATGGCATAGGGCTCGAGGTCAGGAGCGCGCGCATCGCTGGCGCCGGCCGCCCGCGGCCACGGGTCCCAGGCCACGCTCATCCAAGGCGTTCCTGGGCCCCGGCTGCGATGGGCCGCGAACGCATCCACGAAGAGGTTGGCCGCCGTCGAAGGCGTGTCGCCGAACGGAGACAGCACGGCCGCCGACGCGGAGAACAGCATCACGAAGTCCAGCGCCCGGCCGCGCAGGACGTCCTCCAGCACGTACGTGCCGCGCACCTTGGCGCGGAAACGGGCCTCCGCGTCCGGGTTCGTCGCGGAGGGCGAGGTCCGTTCGGGCGGAGCCAGGGGAAGGTCCGCGCAGTGCAGCACCCCGTGGAGCGCGCCGAAGCGCTGGTCCACCTCGGCCAGGACTTCCTGCATCCAGTGCGGCTTGGAGACGTCGGCGCTCAGGACGAGCACCTCTGCTCCGTGTGACTCCAATTCACGCACGCGCTGGATGAGCAGGCTGGCGTCGTCGTCCTCACCCTGGGTGGAAACCCAATCGTCCCAGAGCCGCCGGGGCGGCAGCGGCGTGCGGCCCACCAGCGCCAGCCGTGCCTGCTTCGTGCGCGCCAGATGGCTGGCCAGCAGCAGGCCCACGCGGCCCAGGCCGCCGGTGATGAGGTACACGCCGCGCTCACGCAGAGGCCGCGCGGGGGCGGCTGTCTCCGTCAGCCGAACGGGAGACAGCTCCTGGACCCAGCGGCGTGAACCGCGCAAGGCCACCCGGACGTCTCGGGCCTCCGTGGCGAGCTCGGCGACGAGCTGTTCGGCCAGCGCCGCAACGCCTTCGGAGCCAGGGAGGATCACATCGACGCCGCGCGCGGTGATGTGCACGTGTTGCTGCGACAGCACCTGGCAGGGGCCCAACAGGGGCGCCTTCTCCGGCAGCGCCTCCGCTCGGCCGTCCGGGTCGAACAGGTGGTTGGAGATGACCTCCACCCGGAGGGGGCGCGCATCCTTCAAGCCAGCAAGGGCTTGCCCCAGGTTCACCACGCTGTAGTAGCCCACCGCTTGCGCGGCCTGGAACCGCGTCAGCGCGGAGTCGCGCTCGTCCTGAGGCGTCAGGCTCCACAGGTGGACGAACACTTCAGGCCGGGGTGTCAGATCCTCCAGCGCGCTCAGCAGCGCGACGTAGTCTCCAGGTGCGCTCGGTGCCACGGTGAAGCGCCGGTCACTGTCACGGGAGAACACGGCGCCCGCGTGCACGGTGACGACATGCTGCCCCGCCTCTTCCAACCGGGAGACGAGCTGCGAGGCCAACGGGCCTCCGTCGGTAAACACCACCCAGCACCGGGGCTGGGCGAGCGCGGAGGGCGCCAGCGTGGCAGGGGGCGTGCGCCGCCACGAGGGCAGGTGAAACCAGTCCGCGATGTCGGTCAGCTTGCTGGCGCCCGCCGCCTGCGAGGCCAGCAGCGCGGCGGACCGGTCCAGTGGAGCAACCCAATATCGCTGCCCTTCGAAGGGGTACGTGGGAAGGGGGATGCGCCGAACGGTCTCCGTCCCGTGCACACCGCTCCAGTCCACCTCCACTCCCGCGAGCCACAGCCGTCCCAGCGCATTCAAGAAGACGGCCTCGTCCGGCTGGTCATCCTTGGGATGGCGCGCGGAGGGGACGATGGTGCGCGCGCCGGCGGGCTCGCCTTGGAGCCTTGCCACAGCGGTCAGCGACTGCGCGGGCCCCACCTCCAGCAGGACGCGCGTCGAGTCCTCCAGCAGCACCTGCATGCTGTCCCGGAAGCGTACCGAGTGGCGCAGGTGGTCCACCCAGTACCGAGGTTGAGTCACCTCGTTCCCCGTGACGAGCTGGCCGGTCCGGCTGGAGATGTAGGGCCGCTCGGGTGGACGGAGCGTCAGTCGGGACACGCGCTCGTGGAAGCGCGGCAGGATGCGCTCCAGCATGCGCGAGTGCGCCGCGGCCTCCACGTGCAGTTGGCGGTGCTCCACGCCTCGCGCCGTCAGCTCCGCCATCAATCGCTTCACCGCCGCCAGGGGGCCGGAGACCACGCACTGCGAGGGCGCATTCACCGCCGCGAGGTCCAGTTCCTGGCCCAGCAGCGGCACCACCTCCGCCTCGGGAAGGCTGATGCTCAGCATGGACCCGGCGGGCAGCTCATCCATGAGCTGGCCACGCAGCGCCACCAGGGCCGCCGCATCCTCCACCGACAGCACACCGGCGAGGCACGCCACCGCGTACTCGCCCAGGCTGTGGCCGAGCATCTGCTCCGGCTCCACGCCACATGACATCCACAGCCGCGCCAGGGCGTACTCCGTCAGGAAGATGGCGGGCAGCGCGAGCGCGTTGCGGGAAAGCCCCGGCACCTCTTGAAGGGGCTCCTGGTAGAGCACCGTGCGCAGGTCCACGCCCAGGTGCGGGCGCAGGACGCTGGCGACCTCGTCGGCAGCCTCACGGAAGACGGGCTCCGTGCGGTAGAGGCCCGCGCCCATGCCCAGGTGGTGGGTGCCTCCTCCCGGGAAGAGGAACGCCACGGGGCGGCCTCGAGCCTCTTGCTTCAGCGTCACCAGCCGCTCTGGCTCCTCGCCTCGCAACACGCGGATGGCGTGCTCCCGGTCCTTCACCACGGCGATGCGGCGGTGCTGGAAGGCCTGCCGGCCCACTTGCAGCGTGTAGGCCACGTCCTTCAGCGCCTGCTCCGGGTGTTGTTCCAGGTGGGCGGCCAGCGCCTCCGTCGCGGCATCCAGGGCGGTGCTCGTCTTCGCCGACAACGGCAGCACGTACCAGGGACGGGCGTCCGCGGTGGGGGCGACGGAGGGGGCCTCCTCCAGGATGACGTGCGCGTTGGTGCCACCAATGCCAAAGGCGCTGACGCCGGCTCGGCGAGGGGAGGGGCCCGGCGCCCAGTCCCTCAGGGTGGCGTTGACGAAGAAGGGACTGGTGGCGAAGTCAATCTGCGGGTTGGGCTTCTGGAAGTGCAGCGTGGGCGGCAGCTGCCGGTGCTTCAGCGCGAGGACCGTCTTGATGAGGCTGGCGATGCCAGACGCGGCATCCAGGTGGCCGATGTTGGGCTTCACCGAGCCGAGCGCGCAGAAGCCTGTGTCCTGCGTGCTCGTCCGGAAGGCGCGGGTGAGCGCGCGCACCTCGATGGGATCTCCCAGTTGGGTGCCCGTGCCATGGGCCTCCACATAGGTGATGCTCCGCGCGTTCACCTCCGCGGTCAGCAAGGCATTGCGGATGACGCGTGACTGGCCTTGGACGCTGGGGGCGTTGAAGCTGGCCTTCTGGGCGCCGTCGTTGTTGATGGCCGATCCACGGATGACGGCGTGGATGGTGTCTCCATCCTCCAGTGCGTCCTCCAGGCGCTTGAGCACCACCACGCCCGCGCCGTTACCGAAGAGGGTGCCCTGCGCCTGCGCATCAAAGGCGCGGCAGCGTCCGTCTGGCGATGCAACACCACCAAATTGATACAGGTACCCGGTGCGCTGAGGCGACTGGAGGGCTACACCGCCAGCGAGGGCCATGCGGCATTCGCCCGCGAGGAGCGCCTGGGCAGCCAGGTGCACCGCCACCAGCGAGGTGGAGCAGGCGGTGTGCAGCGAATAGGCCGGACCCTTCAGGTTGAGCCGGTGCGCCACCCGCGTGCTGAGGAAGGCCAGGTCGTTGCCGAGGCCCACCTCGAATGCGCCGAGCATCCCCAGCGCGGCCGGGTTGGAGAAGAGATTGAAGACGTACGTGTTGGTCCGGGCTCCCGCGTAGACGCCGATGTGCTCCCGATAGCGCTCGGGGTCGTAGCCCGCGTCTTCCAGGGCCGCCCAGGCACACTCCAGGAAGACACGCTGCTGCGGATCCATCACCTCGGCTTCCTTGGGGGTGATGCCGAAGAAGGCCGCGTCGAACAGGTCCGCGCCCTCGATGGGGGCCGCGGCGCGCACGTACTGCGGTGACTTGCGCAGCGCCGGGTCCTCCATGACGGAAGGCTCCAGCTCCGACTCCTGGAGGAAGGTGATGGACTCGACGCCATCCCGAAGGTTCCGCCAGTACGCCTCGGCGTTACGGGCCCCCGGAAAGCGGCACGCCAGCCCGATGATTGCAATCTCCAGCCCGTTCCAGTGGGTGTCGCCAGCCATGAGTTCTTGAGTCCCCAAAATGTTTTCGGGAGTCGGAGGTCCCGCACGCTCGCGCGCAGCGGTTCCATTCCGGAGCACGCCGGGGCCCTGGCGCGCGAAACAGCAAGCAACGAAGCAGGCCCCCCAGCGAATCAAGTAAAGCAGCTTTCAAGCCTAAAGTCGCTACAGCATGAAAAACTTATAAGGCACGCCAAGTTACTTTTTCTAGGTAAATTGACTAGGCTGTTATCGCTGGATTACGACTGAGGTTGCCACGTCAGGCAATGTCATACTGGTACCAGGATGAGCTACCTGGACTGTAGTTGCCGTTCTCAGAGAGAGCGGGCGAGCACGCGGCAGGCAGGTGCATGTCGGGCATCCGGTGATTGGGATGCTGGCGTCCCCTGACGTGAGTCCGTCCAGTCCTTCAGTTCATCGAGGCGCCGCCGAGTCTCGTCCCAGGGGCGCTCGGAGCAGCAGCTCGAGCGGTTCGAGTTCCATCCGCCGCGCGCAAGGAAGCAGGGGTAGACAAACATGGGTCGTCACACCCGGTATGAGGGGGACGCGAGTCTCGCGGTAGCCATCGTCGGCATGGCCGCCCGCGTGCCCGGTGCCGA
Source organism: Myxococcus virescens (assembly GCF_900101905.1). Classification (NCBI taxonomy): domain Bacteria; kingdom Pseudomonadati; phylum Myxococcota; class Myxococcia; order Myxococcales; family Myxococcaceae; genus Myxococcus; species Myxococcus virescens. The sequence goes on from NZ_FNAJ01000007.1 coordinate 379,898, forward strand.
AGACGTGGAGGCCTTCTGGCGCCTGCTGCGTGAGGGCAGGGAGGCCATCACCTTCTTCACCAACGAAGCGATGAAGGCGTTGGGCGTGGAGCCCGGCTGGCTGGCCAATCCCAACTTCGTTCGGGCAGCCCCTGTCCTGGAGCGGCCGGGGCGCTTCGACGCGGCCTTGTTCGGATACGCCCCACGTGAGGCGGAGTTGCTGGACCCGCAGCACCGCATCTTCCTGGAGTGTGCCTGGTCGGCGCTGGAGCACGCGGGCTACGCCCCGGGCCGGTTGACGGTCTCTACCGGCGTCTTCGCGGGCTCCAGCTTGAGCACCTATCTGCTGTTCAATCTGCTCTCCCGGGCGGAGTTCCAGGAGGCCGAGGACACGTTCCCGGCCATGGTCGGGAACGACAAAGACTTCCTGGCCACGCGCGTGGCCTATCACTTCAATCTCAAGGGGCCTGCGCTCACCGTGCAGACGGGGTGCTCGACGTCGCTGGTGGCCACGCACCTCGCCTGTCAGTCGCTGCTGGGCTACCAGTGCGACGTGGCGCTGGCGGGCGGCGTGTCCGTGCACATGCCCCAGCGCACGGGCTACCACTCTCAGGACGGCGGCATCACCTCGCCGGACGGGCACTGCCGCGCGTTCGACGCCAAGGGGCAGGGCACGCTCTTCGGCAGCGGCGCGGGCGTGGTGGTGCTCAAGCGCCTGGAGGACGCGCTGAGTGATGGTGACACCATCCACGCCGTCATCCGTGGCTCGGCCATCAACAACGACGGCGCCGTGAAGGTGGGCTACACCGCCCCCGGGGTCGAGGGACAGTCGGAGGTCATTGCCCGCGCACAGGCCGTGGCGGAGGTGTCCCCGGACTCCATCTCCTACGTGGAGGCGCATGGCACCGCCACGCCGCTGGGAGATCCCGTGGAGGTGCAGGCCCTCACGGAGGCCTTCCGCGCGGGAACGGACAAGCGTGGCTTCTGCGGGCTGGGCTCGGTGAAGACCAATGTGGGCCACCTGGACGCGGCGGCGGGAGTCACCGGCCTGCTGAAGACGGTGCTCTCGCTGGAGCATGGCGAGCTGCCTCCCAGCCTTCACTACGAGAAGCCCAACCCACGCATCGACTTCGAGAGCAGCCCCTTCTACGTCAACGCCGCGCTCAAGCCGTGGCCGGAGGGGGACACGCCTCGGCGCGCGGGGGTGAGCTCGTTCGGGATTGGTGGCACCAACGCGCACATCATCCTGGAGGAGGCGCCTGTCACCCTCCCGGGGGATGCGGCGCGCCCTTGGCAGCTCCTGGTGCTGTCCGCGAAGACATCCTCGGCGCTGGAGTCCCAGACGGCCGCGCTGCTGGCGCACTTGCAGGCCCACCCGGAGCAGCCGCTCGCGGACGTGGCCTGGACGCTTCAGGTCGGGCGAAAGCCCATGGCGCTGCGCCGCGTGGTGGTGTGTGAGGACCGGGCGAGCGCCGTGGCGGCGCTGGAGTCCAAGGACCCGCAGCGCATGTTTACCCTGGCCCCGGGCAACAGCACGCCGTCGGCCGTCTTCATGTTCCCCGGCGGAGGCGCGCAGTACCCGGACATGGGCCGTGGCCTCTACGGCTCCGAGAAGGTGTTCCGCGAGGCCGTGGACCGCTGCTGTGAGCTCCTGCGGCCCCGGCTGGGCTTTGACTTGCGGCCCGTCATGTACCCGGACGCGGCGAATGCCGCGGATGCCGTGCAGCGCCTCAAGCGCACCTCGCTGGCGCTGCCTGCGCTCTTCACCGTGGAATACGCGCTGGCGCAGCTGTGGCAATCCTGGGGCGTGAAGCCCGAGGCGCTCATCGGCCACAGCCTGGGCGAGTACGCCGCGGCCTGCCTCGCGGGCATCTTCTCCTTGGAGGACGCACTGGCGCTGGTGGTGCTGCGCGGCAAGCTCTTCGAAGAACTGCCCGGTGGCGGCATGCTCAGCGTCCCGTTGCCCGAGGCGGAGCTTCGCCCGCTGCTGGGGGATTCGCTGTCCATTGCCGCGATGAACGGACCCGCGCAGTGCGCGGTCGCCGGGACGGTGGAGGCCGTCGAAGCGCTGGCCGCCGAGCTGACCCGGCGCGAGGTGGAGTTCCGTCACATCCCCATCGACGTGGCGGCGCACTCGCACCTGGTGGAGCCCATCCTCGCGCGCTTCGAGTCCTTCGTGGGGACCCTGACGCGCAATGCGCCCACGTTGCCCATTGTCTCCAACGTCACCGGTACGTGGATGACGCCCGAGGAAGCGGTGGACCCGGCTTACTGGACGCGGCATCTGCGGCAGACGGTGCGCTTTGGTGACGGCATCCGCACGCTGGCCGCGCAGCCTGGCCGCGTCTACCTGGAGGTCGGTCCAGGCCGCACGCTGGGGACACTGGCGCGCCTGCAGCTCAATGGGCCCAAGGCCCCCTCGGTACTCTCCTCGCTGCGTCACCCCCAGGACCCGGTGCTGGATGATGCGTTTCTCACCACCACCGTCGGCCGGCTCTGGGCGGCGGGCATGGAGGTGGACTGGAGCGCGGTACATGGCGGCGCTCGGCGTCTGCGTGTGCCGCTCCCGACCTATCCCTTCGAGGGCCAGGATTACTGGCTGGCGCCGGAGGTGTCCTCCTCGCGTCGCAGGGGCGTCGCGCGCAAGAGCGCGGACGTGGCCGGCTGGTTCTATCTGCCCTCGTGGCAGCGTGCGCCGTTGATGCCCAAGGCAGGGCCCGTGACGCCGCGCGGATGGGTCGTCTACCAGGATGCGGGGGGCCTGGGGTCGGCCCTGGCGGAGCGGTTGGAGCGTCTGGGCCACGGTGTCATTCGCGTGACGCCCGGCCCCGGTTTCCGTCAGGTGACGGAGCGCGAGTTCACCGTGGATGGGCGAGCGCGTGAGGACCACGCCCAGTTGCTGGCTGCGTTGAAGGCTCGGAACTTCAACGTGGAGCGCGTGGTGTACCTCTGGAGCCTCGATGTGTCCGGGGCGGACTTCGACGAGGCCCAGGCGCGCGGTTTCCTTGGCGTGCTGCGGATGGCGCAGGCCCTGTCCGGAGCGGAGTTGGCCGGGCCCGTGGAGTTGACGGTGGTGGGCCGCGAAGCGCTGGAGGTGGAGAGCGCCGATGCGGTGGCTCCTGAGCGCGCCACGCTGCCGGCGCTGTGCAAGGTGATTCCGCAGGAGTTGGACACCGTGGCGTGCCGCTACGTGGACGTCCGCACGCCCTCGGTGGATGCATTGGTGCGGGAGGTGACGTCGGATGCCCCGGAGCCGGTGGTGGCCTGGCGCGGCCCTCATCGGCAGGTGCAGGCGTACGAGCCACTGCGCATCGAAGCCGACACGCCGGCGTCCTGGCCCCTCAAGCAGCGCGGCGTCTACGTCATCACGGGCGGCCTGGGCGGCGTGGGCCTGCGGATGGCGGATTATCTGGCGCGCACCAGGCAGGCTCGGCTGGTCCTGGTGGGGCGCTCCGGCGTGGAGCAGGACGCGGATGGCCGCCGTCAACGTGCGGTGCGAGCGCTGGAGGCCGCGGGAGCGGAGGTGCTGGTGGCTCGCGCGGATGTGGCGGATGAGGCGCAGTTGCGCGCGGTCCTGGCGGAGGTGGATTCTCGCTTTGGCGCGCTGGATGGAGTCATCCACGCCGCGGGGCTCGCGGGCGACGGCGCGGTATCGTTGCTTGGAGCCATGGAGCCGACGACGTGCGCGCCGCACTTCCGGGCGAAGGTGCATGGCACCTATGCACTGGACCGGGCGCTGGCGGGCCGCCCGTTGGATTTCGTGCTGTTGGTGTCCTCCAACGCCACGGTGCTGGGCGGCCTGGGATTGGGGGCCTACGCGGCGGCCAATGCCTTCCTGGATGCATTCGCGGCGGCGCGCTCGCGGACCGGGGGCACACGGTGGCTGAGCACCAACTGGGATGGGTGGCCAGCGGATGCCGCCGAGGGGGCGAAGGCGGTCCAGACCAGCATCGACCAGTTCGCCATGACGCCTGACGAGGCCGCGGAGGCCTTCCGCCGGGTGGTGGAGGCGCCTCTGGAAGGACAGGTGTTGGTGTCCACGGGCAACCTGGACGCGCGCGTGGCTCAGTGGGTACGGCGCGAGGGCGCGGGCGCGGGCGCGAAGAAGGACGCGGGGGGCACGTTGCACTCACGTCCCGCGCTGGGCACTGAGTATGTGGCACCCACCGATGAGGTGGAGCGCGCGCTCGTGCGTGTGTGGCAGGAGCAGCTGGGACTGGAGCAGTTGGGCATTCACGACAACTTCTTCGACCTGGGAGGGAATTCACTCCTGTGGCTGAAGATCGTCGGGCGGATGAAGCGGGAGCTGGGGCGGGACGTGCCCCTCACCAGCGTCTTCGAGGCCCCCACCGTGGCCACCCTGGCGAAGAAGCTGGGACAGGGACCGGCCCCTGCGGAGACCACCGCCTTCGAGTCCAGCCAGAGCCGTGGGGCTCAGCGCAGAGAGCGGCGCAGCCGTCGCGAGTAGGGCGCGTGCCCGCGCTGAAGCCCCCTTCGACCTACGAGAACCTGGAGACGACACCTTGGACAGCAAGCTCCCGCAGGAGTTCGACGACGCCGATGTCGCCATCATCGGCATGGCCGGGCGCTTTCCCGGCGCTCGGGATGTGGACACGCTCTGGGCCAATCTCCGCGAGGGAGTGGAGTCCATCCGCTTCTTCTCCAAGGAGGAGGCCCGCGCGGCAGGTGTGCCGGACGAGCGGCTGGAGGACCCGTCCTTCGTGCGGGCCGCGGCCATCCTTCCGGAGCCGGAGTCGTTCGACGCGGCCTTCTTCGACATGCCGCCACGTGAGGCGGAAATCACGGACCCCCAGCACCGTGTCTTCCTGGAGGCGTGCTGGGAGGCGCTCGAGCACGCTGGCTACTCACCGCGTGACTACGTCGGCGCCATCTCCGTGTTCGGCGGCGCCACGCTCAACACGTACCTGTTGATGAACCTGGCGCGGAACCCACGCGTGCTGGAGTCCTTCGAGCCGGTGCAGGTGAACATCGGCAACGGGGGCGACTTCCTGGCCACCCGCGTCTCGTACAAGCTCAACCTGAGGGGTGCCAGCCACACCGTGCAGAGCGCGTGCTCCACCTCGCTGGTGGCGGTGCACCAGGCCTGCCAGAGCCTGCTCAATGGCGAGTGCGACATGGCGCTCGCGGGTGGTGCGTCCGTCAACGTGGGGTTCTTCAACGGGTACCGGCACGCGGAGGGCGGAATGGCCTCGCCGGATGGCCACTGCCGGCCCTTCGATGCGAAGGCGCAGGGCACGCTCTTTGGCAGCGGCGTGGGCGTGGTGCTGCTGAAGAAGCTGCGAGCCGCGGTGCGGGACGGTGACACCATCCACGCCGTCATCAAGGGCACGGCCACCAACAATGACGGTGCGCTGAAGGCGGGCTTCACCGCGCCCAGCGTGGATGGTCAGGCTCAGGTGGTGGCGGAGGCGCTCGCGGCGTCGGCCCTGGAGGCGGATGACATCAGCTACGTGGAGGCCCATGGCACCGCCACGCCGCTGGGCGACCCCATCGAGGTGCAGGCGCTCACCAAGGCCTTTCGTGCCACCACCCAGCGGCGGTGCTTCTGCGCGCTCGGCTCGGTGAAGGGCAACCTGGGCCACCTGGACGCGGCGGCGGGAGTCACCGGCCTGATGAAGACGGTGATGGCGCTGAAGTATGGCGAGCTGCCGCCCAGTCTTCACTACGAGCGGCCCAACCCAGCCATCGACTTCGACAGCAGCCCGTTCTACGTCAACGCCACGCTCAAGCCCTGGCCCGCGGGTAACTCGCCGCGACGCGCTGGCGTGAGCTCCTTCGGCGTGGGTGGCACCAACGCGCACGTGGTGCTGGAGGAGGCTCCCCGGTTGCCCGCGAGCGCACCCTCGCGACGTGCATGGCACCTGTTGCCGCTGTCGGCCCGGACGCCCCCGGCGTTGGAGTCGGTCACGACGCGACTGGTGGAATCATTGAAGAACCAAGGGGGTGTGAATCTGGCGGACGTGGCCTGGACGCTCCAGGCCGGACGCCAACGTTTCCTGCACCGTCGCTTCGTGTTGGCGCGCGGCACGGAGGATGCGGTTGACGCGCTGTCGCAGCCACAAAGCCCTCGCGTGTTCACGGAGGCGCAGGACGCGGTGGAGCGGTCCGTGGCGTTCCTCTTCCCGGGCCAGGGCTCGCAGCACGTGGACATGGGGCGAGCGCTTTACGAGGCAGAGTCCGTCTTCCGCGCCGAGGTGGACCGCTGCGCGGAGTTGCTGAAGCCCCACCTGGACGGACTGGACCTGAGGACGGTGCTGTACCCTCAGTCCGAGGCCGCCGAAGTCAGCGGGACGAAGCTGGCGCAGACGGCGCTCACGCAGCCCGCGCTCTTCACGCTGGAGTACGCAACCGCGCGCCTGTGGATGTCCTGGGGCGTGATGCCGCAGTCGATGCTGGGACACAGCATCGGCGAATACGTGGCGGCGTGCCTCGCGGGGGTCTTCTCGCTGGAGCATGCGCTGAGACTGGTGGCCGCGCGTGGCCGGCTCATGCAGGGACTTCCTTCCGGTGCGATGCTGGCGGTGCCCCTGTCCGAGGACGAGGTTCAGCCGTACCTGCGCGCAGGCGGAGCCGAGCTGAGTCTGGCGGCCGTCAATGGCCCCATGCAGTGCGTGCTGTCGGGGACGCACCCCGCTGTCGAAGCGGTGCGAAAGCAGCTCCAGGAGGCGGGGATTCAGTGCCAGCCGCTGGTGACGTCGCATGCCTTCCACTCGTCGATGATGGACTCCATCCTCGACGCGTTCGCCGCGCAGGTGGCCACGGTGCCGCTGGCGGCGCCCACGCTTCCATTCGTCTCCAACGTCACCGGTACCTGGGTGACGGCTGAGCAGGCGACGAGCCCTCGTTACTGGGCCGAGCACCTGCGCGGGACGGTGCGCTTCGCGGACGGCTTGCACGCGCTCCTCACCGACGCCAGGCGCGTCTTGCTGGAGGCAGGCCCGGGCCAGGTGCTGGGGAAGCTGGCGAAGCGTCACCCCGCCTTCACGGCCTCACACACGGTGCTGGCTTCCATGCCTCCGCCCAAGGACGACGGGGCCACCGCCGGCATGGCGCCGCTGGCCTATGAGACGCTCGGCCGGCTGTGGCAAGCGGGCGTCCGCGTGGACTGGAAGGGGTTCCATGGCGCGGAGGTTCGCTACCGGGTGCCGCTCCCCACCTATCCCTTCGAGCGCCAGCGCTTCTGGATCGAACCCGCCGCCGGCGAGACCGCGCCTCGGGTCACGATTGCATCCCAACCTGTGACGGCGGCGCAGGACGCCACGTCTCAGGTTTCGCAGGTGGAACCAGGGGGCGAAGCTGGCAGTGCTCGCCCGTATCAGTCGCGCCCGCAGCTTCGCAGCGCATATGTCATGCCGGGCACGCCACTCCAGCGGTCGCTGGTGGAGCTGTGGCAGGAGATGCTGGGCGTGGCGCCCATCGGCATCCAGGACAACTTCTTCGAACTCGGCGGCGACTCGCTCATCGCCGTGCAGCTCAGTGGCCGCATCAAGAAGCAGTTGGGCTTGGACCTGCCTGCATCGAGCCTCTACGAAGGCGTCACCGTGGAAGCCCTGGCGGCGCTGCTGAAGCCGGCGGAAGCGGAGGGGCAGGAGCGTCGTGAAGAGGCGCCAGCGGCGGATGCTTCGCTTCAGCGTCGCAAGCAGACCCTGGCGCGGCAGCGCAACCTTCGTCGCTTCGACGACGATGATGATGCGTGACCGCTCCACCACTTGCTGTGATGGACGGCTCGCATGAAGGGGCCGTCCTTCGTGGGCATCGTTTGGGGCGGGGGGCGATGCGGGGGTCCCCGCCTCGAAGTTTCAGGGTGTCTTGCGAATGCGAGCGTTCTGGGTGCCGCTAGCAGCCATGGCCATTGCCACGCGGGAGTAGGCAGACACGTAAGGCTGAAGCACCGTGCGTGACCAGCGCCCCGGAATCCACAGGTAGCTGTACAGCCCGTGCCTGCGCGCGCCACGGCGCCGCTTCGTCTCGTACCCGCTGGCGCCCAGCCAGAGTTTCTTGACGCCGAGCTCATAGGCCCGGCGCAGGGGCTCGTAGAATGCGAGGTTGAAGTACAGCGGCGTCTCGGATGCCCCGGCCTCGGCGCGGCCGACCCGGTAGAACCACATCTCATCGTTCTTGTGGAGCAACAGAGAGAATCCGATGGGGTCGCCGTTCTGGTAGGCGACCACGGCCTCGGCCTCGGGCGAGACGTGCTGGTCGAGCGCTGCCCAGAACGTGGATGGATGGCGGAGGTGCTCGCTGCCGTACTTGGAGTAGGTCACCTCGTAGAACCGCTCCAGTTGCTCCGCCATCTCGCCCATCCGGGAGACGCGCTCGAAGCGAACGCCCGCATCCCGAGCGTGAGCCATTTCCTTCTTGAGCACCCGCCGGACGTCGCTCTTGAACTGCCCCAGGTAGGCGTCGAAGTTGTCCCCCGGGACATCCATGACGTTGTCGTCGTAGATGAAGATTTCCTGGAACGTCGCCGAGGTGAGCGCCTCTCTCAGCGTCGTGTCATCCCGTTCCACGCCGTAGAAGTAGAGCGGCAGCCGCTCGCTGGTGGCGAGGTCCCGGAGCCCTTGGAGGATGAGCTCCCGAGCCTGCTTCGCGACGTCCACGGACTGCGCGGCACAGTGGATGCTGCTCCGCATGCTGAGCGGGCTGGTGACGAAGACGCCGCCATCGAAGCCTGCTCCCGTGCGCCAGGCCACGTTGCGGTAGAGGTCCGCCGCAGCGATGGCCACCCGGCTCCAGGCCGGCCCGTTGGCGAAGCCTTTCTTCCAACTGGTGAAGAGGAAATGCTCCAGCGAGTAGGGCGTGTAGATGGTCTTGCTGCGGGTGATGAAACATGGGCACAGCGCGACGGGAGTGCCCTGCTGATACGCAATGGCATATCGCAGGGACAGCTCCCCCCGGGCCATGGCGGACAGGTCGACCGCGTCCAGCATGCGGAACCAGCGTCGGCCGAAGAAGACGCTCGACTCGGAGGTGAGGGCATCCAGCTCCGCGTCGCTCAGGTGGCTGACGGAGTCGTGGAATTTCAGGGTAAGCGTCATGGCCGGGTGGCTTCGTCGGGCGCGGATTCGCTCAGCCGTTGAGGAGCTGGACGGCGGGGTGCCGCTTGGGGCTGGCGAGGTGCCGCGCGAGGTTGGGGCGCTGCTTCATGCGCTCGAAGAACCCGAACAGCCCAGGGTAGGTGCTCTCCAGAAGATCCTGGAGGCCGTTGTCCACGAGCAGCTCCAGGAAGCCGAAGACGCTGGTGTCCGCCACCGTCACGGAGGGGCCGACGAAGAAGCCGTCACCACTGCCGTTGCTCTTCAGCAGCCGCTCGAAGTGCCCGAGCCACTGCGGCAGTTCCTCGCCCAGGATGATGGGGAGCTGCTCGGAGAGCTGCTCCGGCGTGAGCGAGGTCAGGCTGCGCGCACGCGCCGTCACTTCCTCGACGCCGTCGATGATCATGTCGCAGGCGGCGGTCTCCCGCGCGTCCTTCCCATAGAGGCCGCGGGTGCGCGCGACGTGGCGCATGATGGCCAGGCTCTGCACCACGCGGAAGCCGTCCGGCTCCTCCCACAGCGGCACCTTGTCGAAGGCCAGCATGCCAGCCGCCTTGATGGCCTCGAAGGCCGGTGTCTTCACCTTGGCCTGCACGTCATACGTGCCCAGGTCGATGTCCTCGTACTCCGTTCCGGACTCGGCGAGCAGCAGGCGGATCTTCTCAGCGACGCCTCGACCCGTGAAATACGACAGGCGCGGCAATGATGATTGAGCGTTCATACAGGGTTCGTGGTTGGAAGGGAGAGGCTCTATACTAGAGTAAACGTATTATTCGGAAGGGGCAGACTTCCTTGACTGGTGTATCCGAGCCTCTGGATTCCACGAAGCCCGACGCACCCGCGCTCGTCTCCCTTGCTCCAGGAATGGCCCTGTGGCCTTGGGCCGCGCTGCGTGGCGCCGGCTTTCCCGCTCAGGATGCGCTCCGCCTCGCGGCTCCGACAGCGGCCTCCGCCGCCGATACATGGCTTGCGTCAGGACTTGAGACACCTGGTGACGCACTGCGCACCGCGTTCGACTCGGACCTGCTGGGTATCAGCGCGGCGCTGCGCTCGCTCGCGGGGGAGTCCCACCTGCGCGAGGCCCTCCTGTGGCAGAACCGCCATGCCTATAAGACGGGCGTGGAGCCGCTGGCGGCCCTTCCCGCCACCGCTCGGAACAGCAAGGCCCGGCAGCGTGAGCGGCTGGTGGCCTCCTACGTCCAGCGCTACAGCACCAAGAACGACACCATTGGCTTCTTTGGTCCCGTGGGTTGGGCTCGGCTCTCGCCGTCGAATGAAGGGCTGCGCTGGACGCCCGGACAGCGGCTCGTCTCCCGGCGCGCGGTCTATTTCGAGACGTGGTGCCTGGATGCGCTCAGCGCCGCCCTGGCGCGCGACGCGTCTCTGCGTCACTGGGCACCGCCCCGGCTGTTGCCTTACTTCCGGCTGGAGGGGCACGTGCTTCACGGCCCCATGCCGACGCCGGTGGAGCTGAGCCCGGAGCAGGCGCTGCTGCTGTCTCGGTGTGATGGCTCGGCCAGCGCCGCGAGCATCGCGCGGGAGCTCACGGCCGGTGATTCGCCTGCCTTTGCCTCGCAGGATGAAATCTTCACGGCGCTCGAACAGGCGGTGGGTTTCGGTGTCCTGGTCTGGGGCTGGGAGGTGCCGCTCGTCATCCGGCCCGAGGTGGTGCTGCGCGGTGCGTTGATGGCCATCGAGGATGCAGACGCGCGGGCCCGTGCGCTGGCGCCGCTGGAGCGTCTGGAGCGCGCGCGGGCCGGCGTCGAAGCCGCGGCGGGGACGCCCACGGCGCTGGATGCCGCGGTCGCGGAGCTGGAGGCTGTGTTTCAGGAGGTGACAGGGGCGCCGCCGACGCGCGCGGCGGGCCAGACGTATGCTTCGCGGACGCTCATCTACGAGGACTGTGCGCGGGACGGCGATTTGGTGCTGGGCGCTCCGGTGATTGGCCGGCTCGGAGCCGTGCTGGAGCTGGTGCTGACCGGAGCGCGGTGGCTGGTGGGCGAGGTGACACGGGGGACGCGCGCGGGCCTGGATGCACTCTTCGACCGGTTGTCCGAAGGCGGCGCACCCGTGTCGCTCACGGCGCTCCAGCTCGCCTTCGTCCAGGGACTCAAGGACCCGGCCTCTGAAGCGGAGCTGATGCCCGTGGCCAAGGCCGTCGCCGAGCATCGCCGACGCTGGCGTGAGCTCTTTGCCCTGGAGCCAGAGGTCCGCCGCCAGACGCGCACCGTCGATTCGCTCCGGCCCCGCGTGCTCGAGGCCTTCGGCGAGGTGGGCCCGGCGTGGCGAAGCCGCTGGCACGCCTCACCGGACGTGATGATTGACGCGGCCAGCGAGGAGGCCGTTCGCGCCGGGGACTACCAGTTGGTGCTGGGCGAACTGCATTTGTGCAACAGCATCTCCTCGCTCTTCGTGGAACAGCACCCCGCGCCCGAGGAGCTCTTCGCGCTCGCGGAGCGGTGTGCCTCCGGGGCCGACGTGGTGCCCGTGTTCCCGAAGTCCGAGTGGAGCCAGCGGACGCTGCCGTGTCTCTTCCCGCGAGACAGCCTCTACTACCTCTCCGGGCAGGAGCCGCCGCCCCAGCCGGGTGCTCGCGCGCTCCGCGTGGGGGACATGGTGGTGGAGCGGCGTGACGGCACGCTGGAGGTCCTCGACCGCGTGAGCGGGCGCCGCTTCGGCCTGATGGAGTTCATGGCCGTGTTCCTGGAACAGCGCTGCGCCAGCATCTTCGACCTGGCGCTGGCCGATGACTACTCGCCTCGGGTGACCGTGGATGGCGTGGTCGTCGCCCGTGAGCGCTGGAGCGCGCCTGCTTCCGAGCTGGGCTTCGCCGGACTCACGGACCCGATGGCGCAATGGCTGGAGGCCCGGCGTTGGCAGCAGGGACTGGGCATTCCGCGTTTCGCGTTCTTCAAGGTGGCAACGGAGCGCAAGCCGTGCTTCGTGGACTTCGACAGCCCCTTGCTGGTGGAGATGATGGCGAAGCTGGTGCGGCGCACGGCGGAGGCGTCGCCGGCTTCACGCGTCCAGTTCTCGGAGATGCTGCCGGACCCCGAGCACCTCTGGCTCACCGACGCGGCTCAGCGCCGCTACACGAGCGAGCTGCGGCTGGTCTGCGAGATGTCTTGAACAGCTCGCGGCCTTTCAACGGTTTCACCCCTGTTCATGAAGGAGCCGTACGCCCATGAGCGTGCCCGAGCCGATTCCCGGCGGACAATTCCCTCCAGAAGTCAAAGCGCTGCACGGCCAGCTTTCCCCTGCCGCCGCTGCGTTCCTGGAGTTCACAGAGCGCGTCCCCGAGGCCCTTTCGCGCCACAAGTTCAAGCCGCACGAGGCGTCGCCGTTCATCACCTATGAGCTGCATGCGTGGCCTACCTTCGTGGAGGGCCCGGTTGCACGACAGATGCGGGAGGTCGCCCCGGCGCTCTGCCGGCTCATCAAGCGGGCCCCCCGGCGCCTGCTGGGAGCTACGGATCGCGCGGCGGCGTTCTACGGGCTGCCGCATGAGCGGGCGCACGCGGCGCTCGAGGCCCTGGCGCGGACGGATGACGCCCGCGGAGCCATTGGCCGTGGTGACTTCATCCATGACGGCACGGCCTTCAAGTGCGTGGAGTTCAACCTGACCGCGGGTGTCGGGGGCTGGGAGACGGCCATCCACGTCCAACAGGTGCTGGCGCAGCCCGCGATGCAGCGCTTCGCCATGGAGCAGCGGCTGCGCGTCCGTCAGCCGCGGACGCTGCGCGACTTCTTCTCCAACGTTGTCGACACCGTGCGGCGTGACATCGACTGGGAAGGGGAGTGCAACATCGGCATCCTCTTCTCCCCGAGCACCTTGCCGGAAGCAGGCCCGGCGGAGCAGGTGAGCCGGTTCTTCACCGCCCAGCTCCAGGAACTCCTCCAGCCCGAAGGTGCGCGCGGCGAGGTTCTCCTGGCCGCCTATGGCTCGGTGGAATCAGAGCCCGGCGCCCACCTCACGCTCCGGGGCAAGCGGCTGCACGCCGTGGTGGAGTACGACGCGCGAGACAGGCAGGCGATGGCGGGAGCGACCTACGTCGCGCAGGCTCAGGCCGCGTTCGATGCCCGGACGGTCAGCCTCCTCAACGGCCCGGCGCAGGATGTGCTCGACGACAAGCGCAACCTCGCGCTGCTCTGGGAGCACGTGACGTCGCCCGCGCTGTCCGAGGCGGAACAGGAGTTGGTGCGCCGGAACGTGCCCTGGTCATGCCGGGTGGAACGGACGCACGTCGAGCGGGACGGGGCGCGGTACCTGGTTCCGGAGCTGCTGGCCTCGCAACGCGAGTCCCTGGTCCTCAAGCCGGGCCGGGACTACGGCGGCGAGTCCGTTCTGGTGGGCGGGACGACCTCCGCCGCAGACTGGGACACCGCCGTGCGCAAGGCGCTCGACGTGGGCGGCTGGGTGGTGCAGGAGCGCGTGCACCCGATGCCCCTCCATACGCTGGGACCGGAAGGCACGGTGGTGCCCTACATCGCCGTCTGGGGGCTCTTCGTGCTCGGAGAGACCTACGGCGGGCACTTCCTTCGCATGTGCCCCATGCGGCGGGGCACCGGCGTGGTGAACGTCGCGCAGGGCGCCATCGTGGGCGCCCTCATCGAACTGGAGTGAGGCCTCGGGGCCGCGTTACTGCTCGCGGTACTCGCGGCCCAGCTTCTGCTGCTTGCGGATGCGGCCCACCGCGCTCAGGGCGATGGAGGGGATGAGCTTCGGGCCCAGCCTGGCCAGCATCGACCAGGTCCACCACCAGTAGTTGGTGGCGATGGCGTCCTCCACCGTGTACACGCGGTGCCACCAGCCGTAGGGCAGGTAGAGAATCTCCCCAGCCTCCAGGACGAAGTCGTAGTCCGGGACGAGGCCGCCGGGGAGCTGGTCCGCCTTGCCGCCGTGGGGCGTCAGGTCGTGGGCGCTCACGACGGACCACGGGTGGCTGAGCATCGCCGGGCTCAGCTCCGCGTCCCGCTTGGGCGAATACAACTGCCACTGCTTGCGGCCCACCATGACGGCGTGCAGGTTGTGGGCGCGGTCCAGGTGGAGCTGGGTGAAGGTGCCGCGCGGGCCCATGAAGAAAAGCTGCTCGGTGAGCTTGCGCTGGACGGCGTAGTCGTCGAAGCGGACGTCCTTGTGCAGCTCCGGCAGGGTGCGGAACAGGTCATTGCCGATGAGGTAGCCCGGCGTCTCGCCGCCCTTCGCCTTCAGCGTGTCGACGTACTCCTGCATGCTCATCTTCCGCACGCGGCCCACGCGCTCCACGCCGCCCGTGTCCTTGGCGTTGTATTGCAGCCACTCTACGGGGACGCTCACGTCGCGGTACTTCGTGGCGAAGTAGTCGAAGGTCCACCGCTCGGCCGCGGGCCAGCCCTTCATGGCGTCGGTGAGGATGACGGGTTTGTTGTTCGCTTCGATGCGCTCGTAGAAGGCCCGGCGGTTGTCGAGCGGCATGCGCTCAGGAACCAGGGGTTCTGCGCCCTTATGGGCGGTGGCGGTGCTCATGGCAGCTCTCCCGGGTGGTGCGTCAGGCCGCGCTCTCGCTCTGGCCCTGAGCCTTCTGCAGGCGCTCGAAGTTGTTGTCGATGCCGTGGCGCACGTCCGCCAACATGTGGATTTCGAACTCCTGGAACGCGAAGGACGGCCAGGCGCGCAGCAGCGACAGCAGCGACTCATGCGAGTCGGCGTTGAGGATACAGAGGCCCATCTTCGGGAGGACGTAGTAGGCACAGTCGAAGGTGCCGTCCTGGAGGCGGGCGCCCACCCAGTCACGGACAGCGCGGTTGAGGGCGATGGGGTCCTGGGGCTGGGGGCCCGAAGTGCGGTCCTTGACGTAGACGAGGTACTTCATCGGGAAGGCTCCTTTGGAAATGGGGTCAGCGAGTCGATGCGGGCCGCAGCCTGGTGAGGCTCCGGCGGATGTTCTGCAGCAGGCCGCGCGGCGTCTGTCGCAGGAAGAAGTGGTCTCCCAGGAACGTCTGGGTGGCGAACGGACCGGAGGTGAGCTGGCGCCACGCCTCCGTCGCGTCATCGGGCACGTAGTCGTCGAAGCCGCGGAAGGCGGAGAGCGGGCACGCCAGGACGGGGCCCGGCTTCCACGAGTAGCCCTCACACACGGCGGTGTCCGCCAACATGGTGGCGCGCATCAACGTCAGCAGCTCTTCCGCCATCTCGCCCGACACGGCGCGTGACTCGCCCAGGCGCCGGGCCTCGGACGCGTCGATGTCGTGGGTGGCCGTGGCCGGGGTGTGGGCCTGGAGCGTGTGCGGCGCCCGGTAGCTGGCGACGAAGAGGTGCAGCGGCGCCGGTAGCCCGCGCTGGCGCAGGGCCCGCGTCAGCTCGTATGCGAGCAGCGCGCCCATGCTGTGTCCGAAGAGGGCATAGGGCTTGTCCGTGTGCTTCGCCAGCACGTCCACCAAGGGGGCGATGACGTCCGGCAGTGCGCGCAGGGGCGGCTCGCGAAGGCGGTTCTCCCGGCCGGGGAGCTGCACCGGGCACACCTCGATGTCCTGTCCCAGCTCCGCTTGCCAGGTGCGGAACAGGGAGGCGCTGCCACCCGCGTGAGGCAGGCAGAACAGCCGCGCCCAGGACGCCGGTGCGGGGACGTGGAAGGCCAACCAATCCGTCATGACCGCACCTCGTGTCCCTGTCCGCCAACGAGCTTCTGGTACACGGCGAGGTTGGCGGCCACCATGCGCGGCAGGCTGAACAGCTCCACCACGCGTTGCTGACCGGCGAGCCCCATGCGCCGCGCCCGCTCACGGTCTTCCAGCAGGTTGAGCTGCGCGGCGGCGAGCGACTCGACGTCCACTTCGCGCGGGCCTCCCGGTGCGCCGGGGAGCACCGGGACGAGCAGGCCCGTCTTCTCGTGGTCCACGATTTCCGACGGGCCTCCGGAGCGCGTCGCCACCAGCGGCAGACCAGAGGCCATGGCCTCGATGGCCGTGTAGCCAAAGGGCTCGTAGAGCGAAGGCACCAGCGCCAGATCCGCGATTCGATGAAGCAGCCCGAGCTGCTGGCGTGGCAGCTTGCCCAGCAGCTTGATGCGGTGGCGCAGGTGCGCGTAGCGCTGGGTCAGCGTCTGCACCATCTGCGTGGACTCACGCGAGTCGGTGCCACCGGCCAGGAGGAAGCGCACGTTGGGGCGCCGTTCGAGCACGCGCTCGGCGGCGGCGAAGATGGCGCTGATGCCCTTCATGGGATGGAGCCGGCCCGTGTAGAGGACGACCGGGTCCTCCGGCGTGGCCACCGTGGCGCGCAGCCGGGCGTAGTCCTCCGGCTCGTGCGAGGGCTGGAGGAAGGGGCCCGCGTCCATGCCGCAGTGGATGGTGTGCAGCAGCGACGCCGGCATCCCATAGGTCTCCCGGATGAGCTCGCTCATGGAGTCACTCACCGAGATGACGTTCGTCGACCCGTCGTAGAAGCTGCGCTCCTCCTCGAGAATCTCCGGGTCGGGTGTCTGTCCCCACCATCGCTCGGCGGGCTCGGAGATGTAGTGGCTGGTCCCCAGCACCGGCACACCGTCCTCGTGGGCCAGCGCTCGCGCGGCACGGTGGGTGTGCCACTGATGGAAGTGGATGAGGTCTGGCTTCTCCTCGTGGATGAGCTCGCGGCCTCGGTGAATCAGGTCGTCGTTGAAGACGCGGATGCCGCCCACCAGGGAGAGCTTTCCCGCCTGGGAGAGGCTGCCGCGGCTGGGCGGCATCATGTGCACGGTGAGGTTGGGCTCGCGGAGCACGGCGGGCTCGCCGGGCGTGTACGCCAGGACGGTGACCTTGCACCCGCCGCGCGCCAGCCCGCGGGCCAGCTCGTAGACATAGGTGCCCACACCGCCGGCCACGTTCGGCGTGTACTCCATGGCCAGGAGGAGCGCCTTCAGGGGTGGGGAGATAGGAGGTGCCATGGGGCTGTCTCTCAAAAGGGGTGTGGGCGCGCGGCTAACGGCTGACCGCGCCCTCCTTGGCGGTGAGCTCGGCCAGCATTCGCAGCAGGGCCTCCACCTCCGGGTCGTCATGGCCGGGGCTCTTGCGCTGCTCGGCCACCAGGGCCGCCAGTCGAGCCACCGTCGGCGCCTCGAACAGCGATTGCAACGGCACCGTGAAGCCGAAGGTGTCCCGCAGCCGTCCCACCACCGTGGTGGCCAGCAAGGAGTGGCCACCGAGCGCGAAGAAGTCGTCGTGGACGCCCACCGGCCGCACGCCCAACACGTCCTCCCAGATGCGCGCCACCACCTGCTGGTCCTCGGTGTCGGGGGCCACGTAGGCCACGGCCATCGCGGGGCGGGAGTAGCCCGCGGCGGGGGCCTCGTCAGGCTCCTCCGCTTCGGGGGCGCGCTCCGCGGACGGCGCGGCGGCCAGGGCGCGGTGCCCGTCGGGGGAGACCCAGTAGCGCTTGCGCTCGAAGGGGTAGGTGGGCAGCCCGACGCGTTGGCGCCGTGCCTCGCCGTTGAAGGCTTCCCAGTCCACATCCACGCCGGACAGCCAGAGCTGTCCCAGCGCGCCGAGCAGCACGGCCGTATCCGCCTGCCGCGTGTCCGGATGACGCAGCGATGTCACCGTGGTGGGCGCCTGCCGGAGCGCGCCAGGCTGGGACGCGAAGGTGGTCAGCGTGCGGCCGGGACCGACCTCCAGGAGCACCTGCGCGGGTTGCAGCTGCGCGAGCCCCGCGGCGAAGCGGACGGGCTGACGCAGGTGGCGGGCCCAGTAGGCCGGGTCCTTCGCCTCGGCGGCCGTCACCCACGTGCCGGTGACGTTGGAGAGGAAGGGAATCTGCGGCGCGGACAGCTTCATCCGGCGCAGCCGCTCGGTGAAGGGGGCGACGATGGGGTCCATCATCGCCGAGTGGAACGCGTGCGAGGTGTGCAGGCGACGCGACTGGACGCCACGTGCGTCCAGCCGGGCCTTCAGCGCGTCCACGGCGTCGTCGGGGCCGGCGACCACCGTCATCGACGGCGCGTTCACCGCGGCCACGGACAGCCGCGCATCCAGCGACGACACCAGCTCTGCTTCCGACAGCGCGACGGAGAGCATGGCGCCCGGCGGCAGGTCCTGCATCAGCTGGCCTCGCGCGGCCACCAGGGCCAGCGCGTCCGGCAAGGTGAAGACGCCCGCGAGGCACGCGGCCACGTACTCACCGATGCTGTGGCCCACCATGGCCTCGGGCCGCACGCCCCAGGACATCCACAGCCGCGCGAGCGCGTACTCGATGATGAAGAGGGCCGGCTGGGCCAACCGCGTCTGCTGCAACTGTCGCTGGGCCTCCTCGGCGCGGTCCGCGGTGGGGAAGAGGACCTCGCGCAGGTCCAGCTTGAGGTGTGGGATGAGCCGGGTGGCGCAGTCGTCCACGTCCGCGCGGAACCCACGCTCGTTCTCATACAAGCCCTGCGCCATGCCCGCGTACTGCGCGCCCTGGCCAGGGAACATGAACACGGTGGGCCGGCTGGTGCGCTCCTCGGTGGCGGAGAGCTGCCGGCTGATGTCGCCCAGCGCCGTGAGCGCGTCCTCGCGCCCCTGACAAACGATGGCGCGGCGGTGCGGGTGGCGCCGCCTGCCCACCTGGAGCGTGTACGCCACGTCCGCGGGCTCCAGGCCCTTGTTCGCGCGGAGGTGCTCCTCCAGCCGGGAGACCTGCGCGGCGAGCGCGGTGGGCGTGCGCGCCGACAGGACCAGGAGTTGGTGCGGGCGCGTGGACGGAACCGGAGCGCGGGAGGGCGGCTCCTCCAGGATGACATGGGCGTTGGTTCCGCCCATGCCGAAGCTGCTCACGCCGGCGCGCCGAGGCTCGCGGGCGGGTGCCTTCCACTCGCGCAGCTTCGTGTTGACGTAGAAGGGGCTCGCGTCCCAGGGGATGTTGGGGTTCGGCGTCTCGAAGTTGAGGCTGGGTGGCAGCTTGCGGTGCTTCAGCGCCAGCGCCGTCTTGATGAGGCCCGCCACGCCCGCCGCCGCGTCCAGGTGGCCCAGGTTGGGCTTGATGGAGCCCAGGGCGCAGGTGCGCGGTCCGGCTGCCTCGTCGCCGAAGGCGCGGATGAGGGCCTGCACTTCGATGGGGTCTCCCAGCGCGGTGCCGGTGCCGTGCGCCTCCACGTAGCCGATGCTCCCGGCCGATACGCCCGCGCTGCCCAGGGCCTCGGAGATGACGGCGGCCTGGCCCTCGACGCCCGGCGCGGTGTAGCCCACGCGCGCGGCGCCGTCGTTGTTCACCGCGGAGCCCTTGATGATTGCGTAGATGGGGCTGCCATCCGCCAGCGCATCTTCCAGGCGGCGCAGCGCCACCACGCCCGCGCCGCTGCCGAAGACGATGCCCTTGGCCTGCGCGTCGAAGGGGCGGCAGTGCCCGTCCGGCGACAGGATACCGCCATCCACGTAGCGGTAGCCGCCCTGAATCTGGAGGTTGATGGACACGCCGCCCGCGAGCGCGAGGTCACACTCCTGGTTGAGCAGGCTCTGACAGGCGACGTGGACCGCGACCAGTGACGTGGAGCACGCGCTCTCGATGTTGAAGCTGGGGCCGCGCAGGTCCAGCTTGTAGGCGGCCCGCGTGGTGAGGAAGCTGCCCGCGTTGCCCAGGTTGAGCTGGAGCGGGTCCACCGTGCGCATCAGCTCCGCGTTCCCCAGCAGGTTGAGCAGCAGGTAGGTGCTCAGGGCCTGTCCGCCGAAGACACCCACCAACAGCTCGGGAGGCGGCGCGCCATGGCCCGCGTCCTCCAACGCCTCCAGGGCGCACTCCAGGAAGAGGCGCTGCTGCGGGTCCATGACCTCCGCCTCGCGCGGCGTGTAGCCGAAGAAGGCCGCGTCGAAGCCCGCCACGTCGTCCAGCCGTGAGGCCACCTTCACGAAGTGCGGATCCTTCAGCACCTCGGAGGGCAGGCCCGCCTTGAGGACTGCCTCGTCCGAAAGCGGCTCAATGGACTCCACGCCGTCGCAGAGGTTGCGCCACAGCTCCTCCAGGTTGCGCGCGCCTGGGAAGCGCCCGGCCATGCCGGTGATTGCGATCTCCATCCCCGTGTTGCTGTCCGACACGCTGTCCCCCTCTTGCGCTCAGTTCCCCGACTGGCGCCGCTGCTGGATGAGCTCCCGACGTCTGGCTCCACGGCTTCGCCGCTCACTGGTGGTGGCCGAGGCCTGCTCCTGCCCTCGGGTCAGCAGCCGGGCCATGGCGCTGAGCGTGGGGTTCTCGAAGAGCGACACCACCGGCAGGTCCTTGCCGAAGCGGCGCTTCACCTCGTTGATGACCTTCAGGCCAATCAGCGAGTTCCCACCGAGCTCGAAGAAGTTCTCGTGCAGCGCCACGCTCTCCACGCCCAGGAAGCGCTGCCAGATGTCCGCCAGCTCGCGCTCCGCCTCGTCCATGCTGGCGGGCGCCGCGCGCTCGGTCGCCGGCGCGGCGTCCGCCTCCATGGGGCCCATCAAGTCCTGGAGCAGCGAGGCGCTGCGCGCCATGGCCGCTCGCAGGTCCTCGGTGGACACCACGACGTGGGTGGGGGCCTGCGCCAACACGCGCTCGAAGACGTCCACGCCCTCGGCCGGGGTCAGGGCATGGGCCAGCATCGCCTCCCGCATCGGGTTGGCGCCGTCCGGCATCTGCGTCGTTACGGCCTGACCCACCTCGCGCCAGGTGTCCCAGCCCAGGGAGATGATCGGCAGGTTCCCCGTCGCCGCGGCCTGGTGCGCGAAGGCATCCTGGAAGGCGCATGCGGCGCAGTGGTCAACCTGCCCGGGCTCCGCCGTGTAGGCGGTGCGAGACGAGCAGAGCACGAAGAAGTCCAGGGGCGTGTCGTGCAGCAGCGCGTGCAGGATCCACGTGCCCCACACCTTGGGACGCAGGACGTCCTCCACGGCCTTCTGGGTGCGGAGCTGGGCCAGGCCGCCCGCGGGCACGCCCGCGGCGTGGATGACGCCGTGGAGTTCGCCAAAGGACTGGCGCGCCCGGCGCAGCAACTCGGCCATCTGCTCGGCGTCGCCCACGTCCGCCGGGAGGACCAGGACCTCGGAGCCCAGGGCCTCCAGCGCCAGCACTTGACGAATCCGCTGACTCACCCGGTCCTGCTCACCGTGCTCGGCGAGCCAGGAGTCCCAGGTGTCTCGTTCCGGCAGGGCATTGCGGCCCACCAGCACCAGCCGGGCCTGGACCTGCCGCGCGAGCGACTCCGCCAGCACCAGGCCGATGCCACCCAGGCCGCCGGTGATGAGGTACGTGCCTCGCGGACGCAGGCGCGGCGGCGCATCCGCGGCGGGCGCGGAGATGCGCACCTGCTCGAACGACTGTTCCCAACGGCTCGGGCCTCGGAGCGCCACGGCGCCGTTGGAGGAACCCGTGGCCAGCTCACCCACCAGCCGCGTCACCAGGGCCTGGAGCGTCTTGCTACAGCGCGGGGCCTCCACGTCGATCGACCGACATGTCAGGCCCGGCACCTCGTGCGGCAGCACACGGCAGGCGCCCAGGAGCGTGGCCTTCTCCGGGGCCAGCACCTCATGTCCGGTGACGGCCTGCACGCCGCTGGAGACCACCGTCATTTGCACGGGCCCGGCCGCGCCATGGCCAGCCAGGGCCTGTGCGAGGAAGAGCAGGCTGAAGAAGCCTGTACGCTGGGCGTGCTCCACGCCCGCCAGTCCTTCTCCCGTGGAGTCCACGCTCCACAGGTGGACGATGCGCTCGGGCCGGCAGGAGTCCTCGGCGAGCGCGTTCAGCAGCGCCGCGTAGGTCTCCGGGCGGGTTGGGTCCACTTCGAAGGCGCCGTCATCCACTCGGCGGAAGTCGGAGCCCTGTGACACCCGGGTGACCCGGCCGCCGCTCTCCGCCAGCCGTGTCGCCAAGGCGTCTCCCAGCCCGCCGGTGTCGGTGAAGACGAGCCAGTTCTGGGGCGCGGCGGTGGTCGCGCGCGGCACGAGCGTGCGCTTCCAGGAGGGCAGATAGAACCAGTCCGCCGCGTCCTTGCGCCGGGCGAGCGGGACGTCGCTGGCGATCGCGATGCCGGCTGCATTCGGCTCCAGCCAGTGCCGCTTGCGCTCGAAGGGGTAGGTGGGCAGCACCACGCGCCGGCGCTGCTCTCCGGCCTGGAGACGTCGCCAGTCCATGGGAACGCCCGCCGCCCAGAGCCGGCCCAGCGTGGTGAGGACGAAGCGCATGTCGGAGCCGGGCTCACGAGGCGCCCGCATCGACGTGAGCACCACGGTGGGCTGGCCGCGCTCCACCTGCAGGCGCGCGAGCGAGCCCAGCGTCCGCCCGGGACCGACCTCCAGCAGCACGCGCGACGGGTTCTCCAGCAGGCAACGCACGCCCGGACCGAAGCGCACCGTCTGCCGCAGGTGGCGCACCCAGTACCTCGGGTCGGTGGCCTCCTCCTCGGTCACCCATGTCCCCGTGACACCTGAGACGAAGGGCTGCGTCGGCGTCTGGAGCTTCAGCCGACCGACGAAGGCCGCGAACGCCGGCAGGATGGAGTCGATGAGGTGGGAGTGCGCGGCCACATCGATGTGGACGCGGCGGTGCTCGATGCCTCGCGCCGCCAGGTCGGCGGAGAGCGCATCCACCGAGGCGGTGTCACCGGCCACCACGCATTGCGACGGTCCGTTGACGGCGGCCAGGGACAGGTGCTCGCCCAGCATCGGCAGCAGCTCCTGTTCGGACAGGGCCACGCTCACCATCGCGCCAGAGGGAAGCTGCTCGAAGAGGCGGCCACGCTCGGCCACCAACGCCAGCGCGTCCTCCAGCGAGAAGACCCCCGCGAGGCAGGCGGCCACGTACTCGCCCATGCTGTGGCCAATCATCGCCTCGGGCCGGATGCCCCAGGACTCCCACAGCTTCGCCAGCGCGTACTCCACCGTGAAGAGCGCGGGCAGGCCCACGGAGGGACGGGGAAGGGGCGCGCCCGCGTCCGCGTCGCCCGCCGGGTACAGCACCGTGCGAAGCGACGGTCCGCCGCGGCGCTGGAAGATGGCGGCGCACGCGTCGAAGGCTTCGCGGAAGGCGGGCTCCTTCTCGTACAGCTCCTGCCCCATGCGCAGGTGCTGCGCGCCACCGCCGGGGAAGAGGAACACGACGGATCGGCCACCGTCCTTGGCCACGTCCGTGAACACGCGCTCGGGGTTCACCTCGGACAGCACCGTGGCCGCGTCCTCGCCACTCTCGCAGACCACGACGCGCCGGTGCGGGAAGGCCTTGCGGCCAACCTGGAGGGTGTAGGCCACGTCCGCCAGGGATTGCTCGGGGTGCGCCTCCAGGTGCGTGCCCAGGTTCTGGGTGAGCGCGTCGAGCGCGGCCGGCTTCTTCGCGGAGAGCACCAGCAGCTGCCATGGCCGCGACGGACCGGAGGGCGCTGGGGGCGGCGGCGCTTCCAGCAGTGCGTGGGCGTTGGTGCCACCAATGCCAAAGGAGCTCACGCCCGCGCGGCGCCGGTGGTCATGCGGTTGCCAGTCCCTCAACGCGGCATTCACGAAGAAGGGGCTGCGCGCCCAGTCGATGTTCGGGTTGGGCGTGTGGCAGTGGAGGGTGGGGGGAATGCGTCCGTGCTCCACCGCCAGGGCCGTCTTGATGAGCCCGGCCACGCCGGCCGCCGCGTCCAGGTGGCCGATGTTCGACTTGACCGAGCCGAGCGCGCAGAAGCTGGTGGCCTCGGTGCCGGCGCGGAAGGCGCTCGTCAGCGCGGAGACCTCGACCGGATCTCCCAGCAGGGTGCCGGTGCCGTGCGTCTCCACGTAACCCACGGTGTCCGGCGTCACGCCCGCCAGGGCGTGGGTGCGGGCGATGACCTCCGCCTGTCCCTCGGCGCTGGGCGCGGTGTAGCCGAGCTTCGAGGCACCGTCGTTGTTGATGGCGGAGGCCCGGATGACGGCGTGGATGTGGCTGCCGTCCGCGAGCGCGTCATCCAGCCGCTTGAGCACCACCACGCCCACGCCGCTGCCGAAGAGCGTTCCCTGAGCCTGTGCGTCGAAGGGGCGGCAGTGGCCATCCGGCGACGCGATGCCACCGGGCTGGTGCACGTAGCCCGTGCGCTGGGGCACGTCCACGGACACGCCGCCCGCGATGGCCACGTCACACTGGAAGCCCATCAGGGACTGACAGGCCAGGTGGGTGGCGACCAGCGACGTGGAGCAACCCGTCTGGACATCCAGGCTGGGGCCCTTGAGGTCCAGGTGGTACGCCAGTCGCGTGGCGAGGAAGTCCTTGTCGTTGCCAATCATCACCTGGAAGCTGTCGCTCGATTCGAGCAGCTCCGGGTGCGTGCGCAGGTTGAAGAGCAGGTACGTGCTCAGGCTCGTGCCCGCGAAGACGCCCACCGAGCGCGACTCCGTATCCAGTCCGTGGCCCGCGCGCTCGATGGCCTCCCACGCGCACTCCAGGAAGATGCGGTGCTGCGGATCCATCAGCGCCGCCTCGCGCGGCGAATAGCCGAAGAAGCTCGCGTCGAACGCGTCCACCTGGTCCAGCACGGCTCCGGCGCGCACGAAGCCTGGCTGTCGCAGGCGCTCCTCGGGAACGCCGCGTGCCTTCAGTTCGTCGTCCGTGAAGAAGCGGATGCCCTCCACACCCTCGCAGAGGTTCCGCCAGAAGGTCTCCACGTCGGGGGAGCCCGGGAAGCGGCCCGCCATTCCGACGATGGCAATGGCCAGATCGTCGCCTTCACTCAGGTTGTCTTCGCTCATGGCAGTCGACGAACTCACGTTCAGGAAGCGAGATGGGGTAGCGGCCCGGCGGCACCACGCACACTCCCCACGGAGCCCTCATGTCGCGGGGCTCAGGGCGGTGGCCGTGACGCGGGGCAGGGCTCCGCGTTGCGCGGAGGCGAGGCTCAGCTGGCTGCCTGGGCGGCGGGCGGCGTGCTCGTGAGAGAGAACGCGTCAGCAAGCAGCTCGTAGGAGCGCATCCGGGCGCGATGGTCGTGGACGATGGTGGTGACGAGCAGCTCGTCCGCCTGGAATTCGGCGGCCATGCGCAACAGCTGTTCCTTCACCTGGTCCGGTGAACCACACACGACGCGCTTGCGGTCGAACTCGAGTGTGGCCAGGTCCTCGGGCGTGTAGGCGTAGGCCTCCGCCTCCTCGATGGAAGGAATGGGCGCTTCGGGCCGGCCCCTGCGCGTGTTGATGGTCAGCAGGTCGCTGCTCCGGGCTATTCGCCGGGCCTCCTGCTCGGTCGGGGCACAGATGACGTAAACGCTGACGGCGGAGTTGGGCGCCGCCTGCACGTGCGAAGGCTGGAAGCGCTCGCGATACCCCCGCGTCACCGGGCCACCATGGATGGGGTTGAAGAAGTGCGCGAAGCAGAAGGACAGACCCAGCCGGGCCGCGAGCGCGGCGCTCTGCTCGCCCGAGCCCAGGGCCCAGACCTGCGGCATGCCCGGCGCCATGGTCTTCAGGCTCAGCTTCTCGAACTCGGGCGTCGCGGGCGTGGTGCCCGACAGGAAGGCGACGAGATCCTCCAGCTTCGTGGGGAAGTTCTCGTTGTTCATCGGCGGCCCGTAGGCCAGTGCGCGGGCCACCAGGTCCGTGCTGCCTGATGTCCGGCCGATGCCCAGGTCGATGCGGTTGGGGTGGAGCGTCTCCAGCAGCCGGAAGACCTCGGCGACCTTGAAGGGGCTGTAGTTCGACAGCAGGACGCCGCCCGTTCCCACCCGGATGCGAGACGTCGCCGCTGCGACATGCGCGACGAGGATTTCCGGCGCCACGCCCGCGAAGTGTCCTGAGCCGTGATGCTCCGCGAGCCAGAAGCGGTGATAACCGAGCTGCTCGGCGGCTCGAGCCAGCTCCACCGTGTTTTGGAAGGCCGCACGTGTCTGGGAGCCGCTGGCGACGATGGAGTGATCGAGAACACTGAGCTTCACGGCGAGCGTTCCTTCCCGGGCAGACGGCGCCCTCGGGGCCGCTTCGAGACGGGCCGAGTCGTCGCGTGTCCGCGTTTCATGATGGTGACAAAGCCTATAGTAACGCGGTTATCTGCGACAAATGGGATTTGGTTGATTATGCTTGAAAATTGAGAATGGGTGTCAGCCCGGAGTGAGCCTGAATGCCAGGGGCTCTTTCGTTCCCCGAGGCTCGGTGTGACACAGGCTGTTACTCAACGACGACGAGCGCGCACATCAACGCGCCTTGGGTCGCGTTGACCACGTCCTTGCCCTGACCGGTGGGGTTCAGTCGCACCATGGTTCCGCCGTAGCGCTCACCGAAGACAAAGGCGCCCCAGATGAGGATGTGGGGGCCCACGGCGCCGTCATCCCGCAGGAAGTGGTAGGGGCGGGGCTCGACGCGCTCCTGGACAATCCACCCGCCGTGCTCCAGGGCTTCCTGGATGGCGGCGTCCCAGTCCTCGGCGGTCATCGCGCGGCCAATCAGCACCGACTTGCCGCCATAGGCGCGGCCCGCCTTGAGCACCAGGCCTTCGCGCTTCGAGGCGGCGAGCTCGTCGGGCAGCCACACGGAGGCGCCGTCGCGCGTCGTCTGGGTGGAGCGCACGCGGCGCGTCCAGGGAATGTGCCGGCGGATGAGCTCACGCTCCTCTTGCGTGAGCTCGGGTGACGCTTCGTTCTCTGACAGCAGCGCGATGTTGAGCTTGTCGTCGAGCAGCTCCTGCGCTGGGCCGTTGTAGAGACACAAGGTGCGCGCGGCGAGCGCGGCGCGGACGCGGGCGTCGAAGTCCAGGCCCACCACTTCGAGCCGATCTCTCGCGTCATGTTCCTGCACGGCATGCAGTCGCCGGCCGCGCATCGTGAAGCAGTGGCCCTCCGCGTCCTTCACCTCGCTGTAGGTGCCAATGAGCACCTCGCCCTTCGCGCCTTCAGCAGCGAGCAACTCGCTCAGCGTGCTGTTGAGCAGCAGCGTTGCCATCTCCCTGCCCGTGGCGTCGGGCAGCTCGTTGTCGGGGAAGAGCACGGCCAGGTTGCATTCGCCCTCCCACGCAACGGTCCGTCGCACGTCCTCGACGACATGACTCAGGAAGGCTCGCAGCGTGTCCTGAAGCTGGATGCGCAGGCCCTGCTCCTCGGTGAAGCGCTGGAGCACGGGCTGGTCCATCACCACCTGAGCCTTGAGCCCCGTCTCCCATCCGCCCAGGCCCGCCATCATGTTGATCTCAAGGCACTTGAGGCCGTCGGCCGAGTCGATGAAGTCCCCGCGACTGAGCGCGCCGCGCGCGTCCTCCGTGTTAGCCAGGACCTCCGCCGCCACGCGCGCCCGTTCCAGCGAGACACCGTAGTAGTCGGCGATGCGCCGAGGGTCGCCGTCCAGCAACAACCGAGGCCCGCGCTTGACGAGCCGGCAGAGCTTGACCGAGACCTCCTCCAGCTCACGGTCGCGGCGCGAGTCGATGAGGAGTGGCCACCGGTGCAGCTCGTAATACATCAGCGGTGACGCTTCGAACTTGTGGAAGCGGTGCCGCGCGAACACCTCGGGCGTCCGCTCCGCGAACTTCAGGAAGGCCACCGCCGCCGCGGACAGCTCACCGTGCAGCGCCTGGATTTCATCGGAGAACTTCAGCTCGCCTGGGGATCTGTTGACGTGTGGCATTTTCCGGGTAATAGCACTTTGACTGAGAGTGCGTATAAAGCGGCTGTTTTACGTGCTCGAAGCGACGGCGGCTCACGCGGAGGCTTCAGCCTTCCGGGGCGTCGGCTGAGCTGATCCCGCAGCGCGAACGGGGTGTTGGTCTGGAGCCGCGTCAGCAGCCGCTGCGCGCGAGCCCAGCACCAGGACTCCGGACGAAAACCGGAATGTGGGTGCTCATAGCTTATGCTGCGCGTTCCCCCCCAGCGAAGGTCTCCGGCTTTTCCACAGCTCCACCCCTTGGAACCTCTCACCATGCGCTCCCACCCGGCCGCGACACTGCTGGAGCTCCTCGAAACGCAGACCCAGTCCCTGGGTGAACGGCCGCTGTACACGTTCCTGGAGGATGGCGGGGATGACGCGGTCCTGAGCTACGCCGGGTTGGATTTGCGAGCCCGGCGCATTGGCGCGGCACTCCAGGCCCTGGCGCAAGCGGGTGAGCGGGCGGTGCTCCTCTATCCACCGGGCCTGGAGTACGTCGCGGGTTTCTTCGGCTGCTTGTATGCCGGGTTGGTCGCCGTCCCAGCCTATCCGCCGGACCCGATGCGGCTGGAGAGGACGTTGCCTCGGCTGCGCGCCATCATCCGGGATGCGCGCGCGAGCGTCGTGCTCACCACCTCCTTCATCCAGGAGATGGGGGAGGGGCTCTTCGAAGGCGCCCCCGAACTCGCCGCGCTCCGCTGGGTGGCTACCGACGCGCTGCCTGAGGGGACCGAGGCGGGGTGGCGCCGTCCGGCTCCCTCGCGGGACACGTTGGCCTTCCTTCAATACACGTCCGGCTCCACGGGGGATCCGAAGGGCGTGCAGCTCAGCCATGGGAACCTGCTGCACAACCTGGGGCTGATCTCCCACGCGTTCCAGGTCCGCTCGGACAGCGTGGGCGTCATCTGGCTGCCGCCGTACCACGACATGGGCCTGATTGGCGGCATCCTCCAGCCGCTCTATGCGGGCTTCCCGGTGGCGCTGATGTCGCCGCTCGCGTTCCTTCGCCGCCCACGGTTCTGGTTGGAGTCACTGTCCCGCTTCGGTGGCACGATCAGCGGCGGCCCGTGTTTCGCCTTCGACCTGTGCGTGAGGAAGGTGCCTCCCGCGGAGCGTGAAGGGTTGGACCTGCGTCGCTGGGAGCTGGCCTTCTGTGGGGCCGAGCCCATCCGCCCGGAGGTCATGACCCGCTTCTCGGAAGCCTTCGCTCCCGTGGGCTTCCAGCGCGAGGCGCTCTATCCCTGCTATGGGCTCGCGGAAGGCACGCTGATCGCCTCGGGTGGACGCAAGGGCGAAGGTGTCCTCACGCGGACGTGGGACGCCCAGGCGTTGGAGCGGAACGAGGCGCTGGCGGTCGAGGACGGCCCCGGGGCGCGCCCGCTGGTGGGGTGCGGGCAGACGCTGCCTGAGCAGACGCTGCTCGTGGTGGACCCGGAGACGCGTCGCGCTTGCCCGCCCGAGCGGGTGGGGGAGATCTGGGTCTCCGGTCCCAGCGTGGCCCACGGCTACTGGGAGCGGCCCGAGGAGAGCGAGGCGGCGTTCGGAGCGCGATTGGCGGATTCGGACAGCGGCCCTCGGTTCCTGCGGACGGGAGACCTGGGCCTGCTGAAGGACGGCGAGCTGTTCGTCGTGGGCCGGCGCAAGGACCTCATCATCCTCCGCGGGCGCAACCTGCATCCGCAGGACCTGGAGCTGACGCTGGAGCGCAGCCATTCGGCGCTGCGGCCCGGTTGTGGCGCGGCGTTCTCCATCGACGTGGGCGGCGAGGAGCGACTCGCGGTGATGTACGAGGTGGACTCGCGCAAGCCGTGGACCGCCGAGGACGTGGTGGGCTCCGTCCGCCGGGGTCTGGCGGAGACGCACGAGGTCCAGCTCCACACGCTCGTCCTCATCGAGCCGGGCACGCTGCCGAAGACGTCCAGCGGGAAGATTCAGCGGCGTGCTTGCCGGGCCGAATGGCTCGCGGGGACGGCTCGGGCGCTGCTGACCTGGAGCGAGTCGGAAGCAGACGCGCCCCAGGCTGTGGCGCCCGCGCCTGACATCACCGCGTCCGAGCCGCTCACCGTGGAGGCACTGGAGGCGTGGTTGCTGGCGCGGATCGCCGCGCGGCTTCGCGTCCGTCCGGAGGAGTTGGCGACGGATGCGCCCATCACGTCCTTCGGTCTGGACTCACTGGGCGCCGTGGAGCTGGCGAACGACGTCGAGGCCCTGGGCGTGGTCCTTCGGATGGAGGTCCTGCTTCAAGGGCCGACGGTGGGGGAACTCGCGCGGACCCTCTTCGCGGCGCGTGGGAAGTCCGCTGGCGCCGAGCTGACGCGGGGGGAGGAGGGGACGCCCGCGCCGCTCTCCTCCGCGCAGCAGCGACTGTGGTTGTTCGAGCAGTTGGCGCAGGGAAGCGCTGCGTATCACCTGCCGGCGGCGGTACGGCTCACCGGTGTGCTGGATGAGATGGCGCTGGAGCAGGCCTTCACTGCAATCGTTCAGCGCCACGCGGCGCTCCGGGCGACGTTCCGCGACGAAGATGGCACGCCGTCGCAGGTGACCTCGTCGGTGCCGGTGTCATCACTTCGCCGGGTGGACCTCCGCGACGTCCCGGGGGATGCCCGCGAGGAGGCCGTGCTTCGTCTGGCCGAAGAGGAAGCGCGGGCGCCGTTCGACCTCGAGCGCGGTCCGCTGCTCCGGGCCACGCTGTTTCAATTGGACGCACACGATCACCTGCTGGTCGTGGTGATGCACCACATCGCCTCGGATGGTGCTTCGTTCGCCATCCTGGCCCGGGAGCTGAGCGCGCTGTACGCGGGTGATGCTGCGCTGCCGCCGTTGGCCTTCCAGTTCCCCGACTTCGCGCGCTGGCGCCGCGAGGTCGAGGCGGACGGTGCCCTGGCCATGTCGCTCGACTGGTGGAAGGCGCGGCTGGCGGGTGTGCCCGCTGCGCTGGAGCTGCCCGCGGACCGCTCTCGACCGCCCATGCCGTCCTATCGCGGTGGCCGCGTGGCAGTGCGGTTCCCGGAGGCGCTGACGGCTCGGTTGGAGGCGTTGGGCCGGAGCGAAGGCGCCACGTTGTTCATGACGTTGCTGGCGGCTTTCGAGGTGCTGCTCGCGCGTCATTCGGGGCAGGCGGACTTCTGCGTCGGAACGGCCGTCAATGGGCGTGAGCGGGCGGGGCTCGAAGGGTTGATGGGATGCTTCCTCGACCTGGTCGTCCTGCGCGCGTCCGTGTCCGGCTCATCACGTTTCCGCGAACTGTTGGGACAGACGCGGGAAGGCGTGCTGGCGGCCTTTGCCCACCGGGGCGTTCCTTTCGAGCGGCTGGTCGACGCCGTCCAACCCACGAGGGACCCCTCTCGCGCCCCCTTGTTCCAGGTGCTGTTCGTGCTCCAGCCGGAGCCCGGCGCGGGACTGGCGCTGCCTGGCCTGGAGTCTCGCCGCGTTGAGGTGGACCCGGGGGCCACGCCCTACGATTTGACGCTGTCGCTGGCCCGAGGGGCGGAGGGACTGGGCGGATGGCTCGAGTACGCCACGGACCTGTTTGATGCGGACACCGCCGCGCGACTGGTGGCGCGGCTGGGCGTGCTTCTGGAGGCCATTGTCGCGGACCCTGACCAGCGCCTGGCCATGCTTCCGCTGTTGCATGAGGCAGAGCAGCGCCAGGTGCTGGTCGACTGGAATGACACGCGGGCGGAGTTCCCGGAGACGTGCATCCATGCGCTCGTGGAGTCGCAGGCACAGCGCACGCCGGACGCCATTGCCGTGGTGTGTGGCGACGGGGTCCTCACGTACCGTGAGCTGAACCAACGCGCCAACGCCGTGGCATGGCGGCTGCGCGAGCAGGGCGTTGGTCCTGAGTGCATCGTGGGCCTCTTCGCCGACCGCTCCGCGGATCTGGTCGTGGGCCTGCTGGGCATCTTCAAGGCGGGCGGTGCGTACCTGCCGCTGGACCCGTCGTACCCCGAGGCTCGGCTCGCGCAGATGCTGGAGGACTCTGGCGCCTCGGTGGTGCTCGCGCACCGGCATCTGGCGGGCGCGCTTCCGGTCGGCGATAGGACCGTGGTTCCGCTGGATGTGGCTGGCGAGGCGGACGCCGCGCCACCGGGAGCCGTGGGGCCCGACAACCTGGCCTATGTCCTCTACACCTCGGGCTCCACCGGCAAGCCCAAGGGCGTGCTGATTCCACACCGCAACGTCGTCAGCTTCTTCACGGGCATGGACGCGCGCGTGGGGACCGAGCCGGGGACGTGGCTCGCGGTGACGAGCGTCTCCTTCGACATCTCCGTGTTGGAGTTGCTCTGGACGCTGGCGCGTGGCTTCAAGGTCGTCGTGCAGGGCGAGCAGGGGGCCTTGGGGGCCGCACCGCGCCGGGTGACGCGGTCGCGCCAGAAGCCTCTGGGCTTCAGCCTCTTCTACTTCGCGGCGGACGAGGGGGCTCCAGGCGCGGAGCGTTACCGGCTGTTGCTCGAGGGCGCGCGGTTCGCGGACCGTCATGGCTTCCAGGCGGTGTGGACGCCGGAGCGCCACCTGCATGCATTTGGTGGGCTCTATCCCAATCCGTCCGTGACGAGCGCGGCCATCGCCGCCATCACCGAGCGCGTGGCCATCCGCGCTGGCAGCGTCGTGCTGCCTCTGCACCACCCCGTGCGCGTGGCCGAGGAGTGGTCGCTCGTCGACAACTTGTCGAAGGGCCGCGTCGGCATCTCCGTGGCGCCGGGCTGGCACGCGGATGACTTCGTCCTCGCGCCAGAACGGTATGCGGAGCGCCGGGAGCTGGCGCGGCGGGACCTGGACACGTTGCGGCGGCTCTGGCGCGGTGAGTCGCTGTCGTTCCCCAATGGCGCGGGGACGCCCATCGATGTCCGCATCCGTCCGAGCCCCGTGCAGCGCGAGCTCCCTGTGTGGCTGACCGCCGCTGGCAATCCGGACACGTTCCGCGAAGCGGGCCGGCTGGGCGCGGGCGTCCTGACGCACCTCTTGGGACAGCGGTGGGAGGAGCTGGAATCACGCATCGCGCTGTACCGCGAGGCCTGGCGCGAGGCGGGCCACAAGGGGGAGGGGCATGTGACGCTGATGCTCCACACGTTCGTGGGGCACGACGTGGAGCGCGTGCGAGAGACGGTCGAAGCGCCGCTGCGGCGCTACCTGAGCAACTCCGCGGACCTGATGCGCGGGTTGGGCCGGACGCTGGGCGTGGACCTGGATCCCGCATCGGTGCGTCCAGAGGACCTGGACGCGCTCGTGGGACGGGCCTTCGGGCGCTTCTTCGACGGGGCGGGACTCTTTGGGACGCCGCGCACCTGCCGGGAGCAGGTGGCGCGCATCGAGGCGCTGGGCGTGGATGAGGTCGCGTGCCTCATCGACTTCGGCGTGGACACGGATGCCGTGCTCGCCAGCCTTCCGGCGCTGGATGCCGTGCGGCAGCGCTGCGAGCGGGACTTCCGGCTTCAGTCGCAGGAGGAAATCACCGTGCCCGCGCAGCTTCGCCGGCACGGAGTCACGCATCTGCAATGCACGCCTTCCCTGGCCCAGGCGCTGCTCTTGGAGCCCGGTGCGGCCGGGGCGCTCGCGGGGTTGGAGCGCCTGCTCGTCGGCGGTGAGGCGCTGTCCGCGGAGTTGGCGGAACGCTTGCGGGGCACCGTGGGCGGAGCGCTGCTCAACATGTACGGCCCCACGGAGACCACCATCTGGTCCTCGTCGCACGCCGTGGATGGTTCGCCGGGACCGGTGCCCATGGGGACGCCCATCGCCAACACGTCGCTGTACGTGCTGGATGCGGAGCTGCGGCCCTTGCCCGTGGGTGTGCCCGGTGAGCTCTACATCGGTGGCATGGGGGTCGCTCGGGGCTATCACGCGCGGCCGGAGCTGACCGCCGAGCGATTCCTCCCGGACCCGGCGTCCTCCAACGCGGGTGCCCGGATGTATCGAACGGGCGACCGGGCTCGGTGGCGCGCGGATGGAACGGTGGAGTTCCTGGGTCGGGTGGACCACCAGCTCAAGGTCCGTGGCTTCCGGGTGGAGCCTGGCGAAATCGAGTCCGTGCTGGCGCGGCACTCCGACGTGGCGCAGGCCGTGGTCGTGGCGCGGGAGGAGTCTGCTGGAGGCGCGCGCCTCGTCGCGTACGTCGTCGCCCGGCCGGGTACGGCGCTTTCGGTGGAGGCGCTGCGGGCCTTCTCCCGGCGCTCCCTGCCGGAGCACATGGTGCCTTCGGCGTTCGTGCCACTCGATGCGCTCCCGCTGACGCCCAACGGGAAGGTGGACCGGAAGGCGTTGCCCGCGCCGGAGGGCGTCCGTGACATCGCTCGGGAGTACGTGGCGCCTCGGACGGACACTGAACGCCGTTTGGCCGAGCAGTGGGCCTCGCTGCTGGGCGTGGAGCGGGTAGGCGCGGAGGACGACTTCTTCGCGCTGGGCGGGCACTCGCTGCTGGCCACGCGCGCTGCTTCCCGGATTCGTGAGGCGTTCGGGGTGGACCTGCCCCTGCGTGAGCTGTTCGAGTCGTCGTCGCCCGCGGCCTTGGGCGCGCGCATCGATGCTCGCCTCCTGGGGGCGTCCGGGGTGCCTCCGTTGGTGGCCCGGACTCATGAAGGGGCGCTGCCGCTGTCCTTCGCGCAGCAACGGCTCTGGTTCCTGGAGCAGCTCGAGCCCGGCGGCGCCGCGTACAACGATGCGGTGGCTGTCCGTGTGGAGGGGGCGCTCGATGTGGCGTTGCTGGAGCGCTCACTGAGAGAGGTGGTCCGGCGGCACGAAGTCCTCCGCGCCACCTTCCACGATGACGGAGGTACGCCTTCCTGGCGCATCCATCCCGAGGCCCGGCTTGCGCTGGACCGGGTGGACCTGACCTCGCTGTCGGGGGCTGCTCAGGCGGAGGCCCTATCGTCGCGATTGGCGGAGGAGTCGCTGCGGGCGTTCGACCTCGGCGCGGGACCGCCGCTTCGAGCCACACTGCTCCAGGTGAGCGCGCGTGAGCACGTGCTCTTGTTGGTGCTGCACCACCTGGTGACGGATGGCGCGTCCATGGGCGTGCTCGTGCTCGAGGCGGCGGCGCTCTATCGGGCCTTCTCCCAGGGGCAGGTTTCGCCGTTGTTGCCGCTCCCGCTCCAGTACGTGGACTACGCGGCGTGGCAGCGTGACTGGCTTCGCGGCGAGGCGTTGGAGGCGCAACTCGCGTACTGGCGGACCCGGTTGGGAGGGGCACCTCGGGCGCTGGACCTGCCCACGGACCGGCCTCGACCGGCCGTGCGCAGCAGCCGTGGTGTGAGCCGAAGCGTGCTCCTGGGCTCGGAGTTGTCGCGTGCGCTGAAAACGTTGGCCCAGCGCGAGGGCGCCACGCCCTTCATGGTGCTGCTGGCGGGCTTCTCCGCGCTGCTGTCCCGTCATGGCGGGCAGGATGACCTGTGCGTGGGAACGCCGGTGGAGGGCCGTGACCGGACCGAGCTGGAAGGGCTCATCGGCTGCTTCGTCAACACATTGGTCCTGCGCATGTCGCTGGCGGGCGCGCCGTCCTTCCGGGAGTTGATTGGCCGTGCGCGGGAGATCGTGCTGGGGGCCTTCGCGCACCAGGACGCACCCTTCGAGGAGCTGGTGAAGGCGCTCCAGCCCGAGCGCGACCTGGGCCGCAGCCCGCTGTTCCAGGCCATGATCGTGATGCAGGAGGACCCGCTGCCGGAGTTGGTGATTCCGGGGCTGCGGCTGAACGTCCAGCCGCAGCCGAGTCTCACGGCGAAGTTCGACCTGCGACTCATCATCACGGACACGGCGGACGGCTTCTCCGCGAACCTGGAGCTGAGCACCGACCTGTTCGAGCCGGATACCGCAACGCGCCTGCTGGAGCACCTGCGCGTCCTGTTGGAGGCGGGCGTCCGTGAGCCGGAACAGCAGGTGCACGCGCTTCCCCTGATGACCTCGGCGGAGCGGCACCGGGTCCTGGTGGCGTGGAATGACACGGACCGCCCTCGGCCGGGAGTGAGCGCCCTGCATCGGCTCGTCGAAGCGCAGGTGGACCGCACACCGGATGTGGTGGCGCTGAGCTTCGAGAGCGACACCCTCACGTATCAGGAGCTGGACCAGCGCGCGAATCAGCTCGCGCGCTATCTGCGGGCCCGAGGCGTGGGGCCGGACACGCGGGTCGCGCTGTGCGTGGAGCGTTCGCTGGAGATGGTGGTGGGGCTCCTCGGCGTGCTCAAGGCGGGGGGCGCCTACGTGCCGCTCGACCCGGAGTATCCCCGCGAGCGGCTGGAGTACATGCTCGCGGATGCCGCGGCGCCGGTGCTGCTGACGCAGGCTCGGTTGTCGGAACGCCTGCCTCGGGGCGGCGCCACCGTGGTGTGTCTGGACTCGGAGTGGGACGCGGTGGCGCGCGAGCGCGAGGAGCGTCTCGACGTGACCGTGGAAGGGAGCGGGCTGGCGTACGTCGTCTACACCTCGGGCTCCACGGGCCGGCCTAAGGGGGCGATGAACACGCATGCCGCCATCTGCAACCGGCTCCTGTGGATGCAGGAGGCCTACGGGCTGGATGCGAGCGACCGCGTCCTCCAGAAGACGCCGTTCAGCTTCGACGTCTCCGTGTGGGAGTTCTTCTGGCCGCTGCTGGCGGGCGCGCGGTTGGTGATGGCGCGGCCTGGCGGGCACCGGGAGCCCGCGTACCTGACGGACACCATCGCTCGCGAGCGCATCACCACGTTGCACTTCGTGCCGTCCATGCTCCGGCCCTTCCTGGAGGAGCCGGAGCTGGCGGTGTCCTGCGCCAGCCTGAGAAGGGTGTTCTGCAGTGGCGAGGCGCTGCCTCCCGAGCTGAGTGATCGCTACTTCTCGTGCCTGCTCGCCGAGCTTCACAACCTCTACGGCCCGACGGAGGCCGCGGTGGACGTGACGGCGTGGGCCTGCTCACGTGAGGACCGTGGGCATGTCGTGCCCATCGGGCGCCCCATCGCCAACGCGCGGATGTACGTGCTGGACGCGCGGCTGCGTCCCGTGCCGGCGGGTGTGCCGGGTGAGCTGTACATCGGTGGTGCACCGCTGGCGCGCGGCTACTGGCAGCGGCCGGACCTGACCGCTGAGCGATTCCTCCCAGACGCCTTCGCGGCGCAGCCGGGGGCGCGGATGTACCGGACGGGCGATCAGGCTCGCTTCCTGGCGAATGGCGCCATCGAGTACCTGGGCCGCCTGGATGACCAGGTGAAGCTGCGGGGCTTCCGCATCGAACTGGGAGAGATTGAAGCCGTGCTGTCCCAGCACCCCGGAGTGCGTGCGGCGGCGGTGGCGATTCGAGAGGACGTCCCGGGAGACCGGCGCCTCGTGGCGTATGTGGTCGCGTCTTCGGGGGACGTGGCATCGGAGCTTCGGGCCTTCCTCGGTGAGCGACTGCCCGAGCACATGGTGCCGTCGGCCTTCGTCACGCTGGACGCGCTCCCGTTGTCGCCCAGTGGGAAGCTCGACCGTCGTGGCCTCCCCGCACCGGTGCGGGCAGTGCAGGGGCGTGGTGCGGCCCACGTCGAGCCGCGTAACGCGCTGGAACTCGAGCTCGCGCAAATCTGGGCGGGCGTTCTGGGCGTCGAGCGGGTAGGCGCCGAGGACCGCTTCTTCGACCTGGGCGGTGACTCCATCCTCGCGCTTCAGGTGATTGCGCGGGCGCGGCAGGTGGGCATCCACCTCACCGCGCGCCAGCTCTTCCAGCATCCGACGGTGGCAGGGCTGGCCCAGGTGGCGACGAGCCGTCGTCGCCTGGGAGACCAGGGCCCGGTTGTCGGGCCCGTGCCGTTGACGCCCATTCAGCGGTGGTTCGTCGAGCGCGAGCTTCCCGAGGCGCATCACTTCAACCAGGCGTTGATGCTGGAGCCCCGTGAGCACCTGGGGGCGGACGTGCTGGCCCGTGCACTGCGGGCCCTCGTGGACCATCACGATGCGCTGCGGCTGCGGCTGTCGCGGAGTGAGACGGGGTGGGCTCAGTCGTGTGCGGAGCCAGCGTGTGACGTGCCACTGCGTCTCGTGGACCTGTCCGGGTTGGATGCAACCGCCCGGGCCGTGGCGATGGAGCGCACCGCTACGGAGGAGCAGGCGGGTTTGGACCTGAACGCGGGGTGCCTCCTGCGCGCGGTGTTGTTCGACCTGGGGCCAAATCGGACGGGACGGCTGCTGCTGGTCATCCACCACCTCGCGGCGGACGGTGTCTCCTGGCGCGTGTTGTTGGAGGACCTGGAGACGGCGCTTCGGCAGCTTGCCCGCGGCGAGCCGGTGGTGCTTC
This sequence comes from Myxococcus virescens, assembly GCF_900101905.1. NCBI lineage: Bacteria > Pseudomonadati > Myxococcota > Myxococcia > Myxococcales > Myxococcaceae > Myxococcus > Myxococcus virescens. The sequence goes on from NZ_FNAJ01000007.1 coordinate 417,680, forward strand.
CCGCGAAGACGACGTCGTTCCAGGCCTGGGCACGACGGTTGGAGGCGCATGCCGCCTCGGGAGCGCTCGCGGAGGAGGGGGCCTACTGGCGGGACGTGCTGAGCGCGGATGTGGCCGCGCTTCCTCGGGATGTGCCGGGTGGGGTGAACGCGCAGGGCTCGGAGCGCGTCGTCACGGTGGCGCTGGATGCCGAAGTGACGCACTCGCTGCTTCGTGCATCGGCGGCGATGTCACAGCCGGGCGTTGAAGACGTGCTCCTCACGGGGGTTGCGAGCGCGCTGGCCCGATGGAGCGGCGAGCGTCGACTGCGCATCGACCTGGAGGGCCACGGGCGCGACGAGCTGTTCGACGACGTCGACCTCTCACGCACGGTAGGGTGGTTCACCGCGTTGTTCCCTGTGCGTCTGGAGTTGCCGGAGGGGTTGGCGTCCGCTTCCGTGCTCGCGTCGGTTCGCGCGGCACGCGAGCACCGGAAGGGCAGAGGCCTGGGATATGGCCTGCTGTGCCACCTCCGTCATGAGGCCGGCGCCTCGTCTGAGGTCCTCTTCAATTATCTGGGGCAGCTCGACTCGGGGGCTCGGGACTCGGCGCTGTTCACGCTGGCGCCCGAATCCACGGGGGCCTCGCAGGGAACGCGTGGGCTCCGGAGCCATGTGTTGGAGGTGGTGGCTCGCGTCGTGGGCGGACGCCTGGAGTTGGCCTGGCATTACAGCGAGGCGCTGCATTCGCGCGCGCGCATCGAAGCCGTGGCGCGTCACTGTGTCGAAACGTTGGTGGAACTCGCGGGCGCGACGGAGGAGCGTCATGCGCTCTCACCCCTCCAGCATGGGTTGTTGTTCCAGGTGCTGCTGGAGCCCGGCACCGGCGCGTACTTCGAGCAGCGGAGCTGGACGCTCGCCGGTCCGCTGAACGCCGGAGCACTCCGGCGGGCATGGGCGGCGGTGTCCGAACGGCATTCCTCACTGCGCACCTCGTTCCTCTGGGAGGGGTTGGAGGACCCTGTCCAAGTGGTCCATGTACGTGCGACCCCCGCGTGGACTGAGCTCGACTGGCGCGGGCGCTCCTCGGAGGAGCAAACCCAATCACTGGCCGCGTTCCTGCGTGAGGACCGGGCGCAGGGCTTTGTCCTGTCGCGGGCGCCGCTGATGCGGCTTGCGCTGATTCGACTGGAGGACCATGCCTGGCGGTTCGTCTGGAGCTTCCATCACCTGCTGCTGGATGGGTGGAGCCTGGCGCGCGTCCTTGGCGAGGTGCTCGATGCTTACGCGGCGATTGTCGCGGGGGCAGATTGGCGCCCGCCCGCCGCAATGGATTACCGCGCCTACGTCGAATGGCTGGGGCGCCGCCGACCTGATCAGGACGAAGCCTTCTGGCGGGAGCAGCTCGAGGGCATCGAAGCGCCGACACCATTGCCTGCGGAAGGAGGCTCCATCGCGGCGCATGACACGGGTGAGCACGCGCTGGAGCTGGGCGAGGCCGATACCGCTGCGCTCCAGGCGTTCGCACGCCGCCATGGGCTCACGCCGAGCACCCTGGTCCACGGTGCGTGGGCGTTGCTGTTGTCCCACTATGGGGGCGGGCAGGATGTCATGTTCGGGACGACGCTCGCGGGCCGTCCGCCGGAGCTGTCAGGCATCGAGGAAGCCGTCGGGTTGTTCATCCACTCGCTCCCGGTTCGCGCCCGTATCCAGCATGGCGCAGGGTTGCTGCCCTGGCTGAGCGAGCTTCAGTCCCTGCTGGTGGAGCTGGGGCAACGGGAGCACGTCCCGCTCACCCGGCTTCAGGGGTGGAGCGACATTCCCCGCGGCACGCCGCTGTTCGAGAGTCTCCTCGTGTTCGAGAACTACCCGGTGGATGCGGCGCTCGCGCGCGGTGCGGCCGGGTTGGAGCTGCGGGACTTCTCGGCCTTCGAGCGCACGCACTATCCGCTGACCGCCGTGGTGGTTCCGGGCCGCTCCATGCGGCTGAAGCTGCTGTACCGGCAAGAGCGAATCTCAAAGGCCGCCGCCGAGCAGTTGCTGACGCACTGGCGCGGTCTGCTTCAGGCGATGTGGCGTCGTCCTGAGCAGCGACTGGGCGACGTGTCCCTGTTGTCGGAGGCCGAGCGGCGCCGCGTGCTGGTGGAGTGGAACGCCACCGCGACCCCGTACCCCCGCGAAGCCACGGTGCATTCGCTGTTCGAGTCGCAGGCCGAGCGGACGCCAGAGGCCGTGGCGGTGCGGTATGGCGGCACGGCGCTGACGTACGCGGAGCTGAACGCGCGGGCGAACCAGGTGGCGCGCCGGCTGGGGGCCCTGGGCGTCCGACGAGGGACTCACGTGGGCCTCTGCGTGGAGCGCTCCGCCGAACTGGTCGTTGGGATGCTGGGCATCCTCAAGGCGGGGGCGGCCTACGTGCCCCTGGATCCGGCGTACCCGCGCGAGCGGCTCGCATGGATGGTCGCGGATGCGGGGGCACCCGTGCTGCTGACGCAGGAGCGGCTGCGGGGGGCGGTGCCTTCGGAGAGCGTGAGTGTCCTCACGGTGGAGGAGGTCTCGGCAATAGGGGACGCCGCTGGAACGGCGGCGCTTGGAACCGGAGTTGGCGCAGCGGATGCCGCCTACGTCATCTACACCTCCGGCTCCACGGGGACTCCCAAGGGCGTCTGCGTTTCCCATCAGGCCGTGGTCCGGCTGGTGGTGGAGACGGACTTCATCCGCGTGGTGCCTGAGGATCGCGTGGCGCAGGCATCCAACGCCTCATTCGACGCGGCCACGTTCGAAATCTGGGGTGCGCTCCTCAACGGCGCCCGGGTGGTTGGCGTGGAGCGGGAGACAGCGCTCTCTCCGAGTGCCTTCGCGTCCTGGCTGAGGGAGGAGGGCATTCGCGTCCTCTTCCTCACGACGGCCTGGTTCAACCAGGTGGCCGCGGAAGTGCCGGACGCCTTCAGCGGCTTGCGACAGCTGCACTTCGGAGGTGAGGCCGTGGACCCGAGGCCGGTCCGCCGGGTCCTTCGCGAAGGTGCTCCCGAGCGGCTGCTGCACGTCTATGGCCCCACGGAGAACACCACCTTCTCCACGTGGCACCTCGTCACGGATGTGCCCGAGGGCGCCGTATCGATTCCCATCGGGAAGCCGCTGGCGAACACGGTTCAGTACGTGCTCGACGAGGACATGGCGCCGGTGCCGCCAGGAGGCGTGGGGGAGCTGTGGCTTGGTGGCGACGGACTCGCCTGGGGCTATCTGGGACAACCCGCGCTGACGGCGGAGCGCTTCGTTCCGAACCCGTTCAGCGAGCGCCCCGGGACGCGGCTCTACCGGACAGGTGACCGGGTCCGTCTATTGGCGGATGGGGCGGTGACCTTCGAGGGCCGCGTGGACGCGCAGGTGAAGGTGCGAGGCTTCCGCGTGGAGCCGGGCGAGGTCGAGGCCATGCTGCTTCGTCACCCGGACGTCCGGCAAGCCGTGGTGTTGGCGCGAGAGGATGAAGCAGGGGGCTCGCGGCGCCTGGTGGCCTACGTCGTACCGACCGCGGAGGCCGCCGCGACTCCCGCGCCTTCGCTCCTGCGGACCTTCCTCGCCGCGCACTTGCCGGCGTACATGGTGCCTGCCGCCTTCATGGTGCTGGGGCGCCTGCCCCTGACGCCCAACGGCAAGGTGGACCGGCGTGCGCTACCCGCGCCCACCGTCGAATCGGAGGTCATCGCACCGAGAGGCCCCGAGGAGGAGTTGCTCGCGCGACTCTTTGGCGAGCTGCTCGGCGTCTCTCGGGTTGGAGCGTCCGACAGCTTCTTCGATTTGGGTGGACATTCCCTGCTGGCCACTCGGGTCGTCACGCGGATTCACGCCACCTTTGGCGTCGCCTTGTCGCTGCGGGAGCTCTTCGACGACCCGACCGTGGCGAGGCTGGCCGAGCGCATCCGCGAGGCCCGACAGTCCGCTGGCTCGGCGCGCCCGCCGCCCATCGTCCCCGTGTCCAGGGACAACCCCTTGCCACTGTCCGCGATGCAGGAGCGCTTGTGGTTGCTGGAGCAGCTCCAGCCGGGCACGGCCCTCTACAACGTCCCCTGGGCCGCATGGCTCTCCGGGCCGCTGGACGTGCCTGCCTTGGAGCGGGCACTGGCGGGGCTGTTCCTGCGTCACGAAGCCCTGAGGACCACCTTCTCCAGCAACGCGGGAGAGCCGGTCCAAGTCATCCATCCGAGCGGCAACGTGGCGCTTCTCGTGGTCGACCTTGGGGGGCTTCCGGAGGAGGCGCGTGAAGCACAGGCCGTGCTCGCCGCGTCGGAAGAGGCTCGCCGCCCGTTCGACCTGGTGAATGGACCGCTGTGCCGGGCATTGCTGATTCGCACGGCTGATGATTCGCACCTGCTGGTCCTCACGCTGCACCACATTGTCTCGGACGGGTGGTCACTGGGCGTTGCCGTGCGGGAGCTGTCGGCGCTCTACGCCGCGGAGCTGGAGGGCCGGCCTTCCTCGCTGCCAGTGCCCACCATCCAGCCAGCGGACCATGCGGTGTGGCAGCGTCAGTGGCTGCAGGGAGAGGCGCTCGCGGCGCAGGTCGGATACTGGAGAAGGCAGCTCGCCGGAGCGCCGCCCGTCCTGGAGCTTCCCAAGGACTTCCCCCGGCCGAGCTTGCAGCGCTTCCGGGGCGACACGCTGGCGGTGCGTTTCCCCGCCGAGCTGTCGGAGGCGTTCCGTGCGCTCTGCATTCGCGAAGGCGTCACGCCCTTCATGGGCCTGCTGGCGGCCTTCCAGCTCCTGCTGTCGCGGGTGTCGGGCCAGGAGGACGTGTGTGTGGGAGCGCCCATCGCGGGCCGGCAGCAGCCTGGGCTGGAGAACCTGATTGGCTTCTTCGTCAACACGCTGGTGCATCGCGCGCGTCTGCCGCGCTCGAGCTCCTTCCGTGAGCTCCTGCGGCAGGTGCGGGAGACGACGTTGGACGCGTACGCCCACCAGGACGTTCCGTTCGAGAAGCTGGTCGAGGCGCTGCAACCACCTCGGAGCTTGAGCCACGCGCCCCTGGTGCAGGTGGTGCTCGCGCTCCACGAAGCCACGCGCCAGGACGTCGCGCCGGAAGGGCTGGCTCTGCGCCCAGTGGAGCTGGCCTCGGGGACAGCGAAGTTCGACCTCACGTTGTCCCTGACGGACGCGGCAGAGGGGTTCACCGGAACCTTGGAGTTCGACGCGGACCTCTTCACTCGGGAGACAGCCGCGCGGCTGATGAAGGGGCTGCGGGTGTTGCTGGAGAGCGCGGTGGCGGATGCGGGCCAACGCCTGGGCGAGCTGCCGATGATGGACGCGGCGGATCGTCAGCGCCTGCTCGTGACGTGGAACGACACCGCGGTGGAGTACCCCCGAGAGGCGTGCCTCACGGCGCTCTTCGAGGCGCAGGCGGCCCGCTCGCCGGAGGCCGTCGCAGTGGTGTGCGAGGAGGCTCGGCTCACCTACGCGGAGCTGGACCGGCGGGCGAACCAGCTTGCGTGGTACCTGCGCACGCGTGGCGTGGGACCGGGAACTCCGGTGGGGCTGTGCGTGCCGCGTTCGTTCGACCTGGTGGTGGGGATGCTCGGCATCCTCAAGGCTGGTGGTGCCTACGTGCCGTTGGACCCCACGTACCCCCGCGAGCGCCTGGCCTTCATGGTGGAGGACACGCGCCTGCCCGTGGTGCTGGCGCAGCAGGCGGTGGTGGACTTGCTGCCTTCGGGCAGTGCGGACGTGGTGCTCCTGGATTCGGCCTGGGATGAAATCGCGCGTGAGCCCAAGGTTTCTCCTCGCGTGACGGTGCCGGCGGAGTCGCTGGCGTACGTCATGTACACGTCGGGCTCCACGGGGCGGCCCAAGGGCGTCTGCGTGCCGCAGCGCGCGGTGGCTCGGCTGGTGCTGGGCTCCCGTTTCGCGCGGTGGGGCGCGGACGAGGTCTTCCTCCAACTGGCGCCCATCTGCTTCGACGCCGCCACCTTCGAGCTGTGGGGCGCGCTGCTGCACGGCGCGAAGCTGGTCCTCTTCCCAGCGCAGCCTCCCACGGTGGACACGCTCAAGGACGTGCTGGCGCGTCACGGTGTCACCACGTTGTGGCTCACGGCCGCGCTCTTCGAGGCGCTCTCCGCCGCGAGGCCGGACGCCCTGGACGGCGTGCGGCAGCTCCTGGCGGGCGGCGATGTGCTCCCACCGGCAGCGGTGCGGGAGCGGCTTGGGCGCGGCGGCATCCTGGTCAACGGGTATGGGCCCACCGAGGGCACCACCTTCACCTGCTGCCATGTGATGGAGGGCGCCGTCGCGCCGGGGGCCATTCCCATTGGCCGGCCCATCGCCAACACGCGGGTGTACGTGGTGGACGCGGAGCTGCGCCCCGTGCCGGTGGGCGTACCGGGTGAGCTGCTCATCGGTGGAGACGGCCTGGCCTGGGGTTATCAGGGACGGCCGGAGCTGACGGCGGAGCGCTTCGTTCCGGACCCCTTCGGCTCGGAGGCGGGCGGGCGGCTGTACCGGACGGGCGACAGCGTGCGCTACCGCGAGGACGGCACGCTGGAGTTCCTCGAGCGGTTGGACGGTCAGGTGAAGGTGCGTGGCTACCGGGTGGAACCGGGCGAGGTGGAGGAGGCGTTGCGCCTGCACCCGTCGGTGGCCGAGGCGGTGGTGGTGGCGCGGCCCGACCCCGCGGGAGGCAAGCGGCTGGTGGCCTACGCGGTGCCTCGGGCAGGGGAGACGTTGGACCCTCGCGGCCTTCGCGACTTCCTGGCGGAGTCGCTGCCCGAGTTCATGGTGCCTTCCACGTTGGTCCCGCTGACGGCGCTGCCGCTCACGCCCGTGGGCAAGCTGGACCGGCGCGCGCTGCCGGAGCCGGAGGTCTCACGCCCAGCAGGGAGTGCCTTCGTGGAGCCCACCACCGCGCTGGAGCGTCAGGTGGCGGCGCTCTGGGCGAAGGTGCTCGGCGTGGAGCGGGTCGGTGTGGAGGACCACTTCTTCGCGGACCTGGGCGGCAGCTCCATGTCCGTGGTCAAGGCGTGCGCATTGCTGCGCGACGAGCTGAAGCGCGACGTTCCGGCGACGCGCTTCTTTGAACATCCCACGGTCCGCGCGTTCGTCATGTCCCTGGAGCGGGACGGCGAGACGGCGGCAGACACCCAGGACAATGAGGCCCACGTGGATCGCGCCCAGCAGCGGCGTCAGGCGATCCGCCGGCAGGGTCGGCGAGGGAATCACGGCAATGGCTGAGCTTGATGACATGCAGGGTGAGGACTCCAGCAGCGACATCGCGGTCATCGGCATGGCGGGGCGCTTCCCGGGCGCTCGCAACCTGGGTGACTTCTGGAACAACGTCCGAGGCGGCGTGGAGTCCATCTCGTTCTTCTCCGAGGACGAGCTGGAGCGCTCACCGCTCATCCCCGAGGACCTGTGGCGGCACCCGCGCTTCATCCGCGCGGGGGGCATCCTCGAAGGCGCGGACGGCTTCGACCACGGCTTCTTCGACATCCCGCTGCGTGAGGCGCAGTGGATGGACCCGCAGCAGCGCGTGTTCCTCCAGTGCGCCTGGGCGGCGCTCGAGGACGCGGCGTATGACCCGTCTCGTTACAAGGGTCGCATCTCGCTCTACGCGGGCGCCGGTTCGTCCGGCCACCTGCTGAACCTGCTGAGCGAGGCACGGAAGGACGCGGGCGCGGGCCTGGAGTTGGCCACCGCGGGTCCGGAGAGCCTGGCGATGAAGGCGTCCTTCAAGCTCCAGCTCCGGGGCGAGAGCGTCGCCGTCTACACCGCGTGCTCCACCGGCCTCGTCGCCATCCACATGGCCTGCCAGAGCCTGCTGACGCGGCAGTCGGACATCGCGCTCGCGGGCGCGGTGCGCATCGCCAGTCCGCAGCGCACGGGCTACCTGCACCAGGATGGGCTCATCTTCTCGCCGGACGGGCACTGCCGCGCCTTCGACCACCGCGCGGGTGGCACCGTGGCGGGCAACGGCGCGGGCGTGGTGGTGCTCAAGCTGCTGTCGGACGCGCTGCGGGACGGTGACCACGTCCACGCGGTCATCAAGGGCTCGGCCGTCAACAACGACGGTCAACAGAAGGTCGGTTACACGGCGCCGAGCATCGAGGGCCAGACGGAGGTCGTCGCGGACGCGTTGGCCTATGCGGGCCTGGGCGGTGACGACATCAGCTACGTGGAGGCACACGGTACGGGCACGTCGCTGGGCGACCCCATTGAAATCGCCGCGCTGACGCGAGCGTTCCGGAAGACGACGGAGCGTTCGCGCTTCTGCGCCATCGGCTCGCTCAAGACGAACCTGGGGCACCTGGACGCGGCGGCCGGCGTGGCGGGGTTCATCAAGGTGGTGCTGTCGCTTCAGCACGGCGAGCTGCCGCCGAGCCTCCACTTCGAGCGCGCCAACCCGGAGATTGATTTCGAGCGCAGCCCATTCTTCGTCAACGCCACGCTCAAGGCGTGGCCACGGGAGAATGGGCCGCGCCGTGCGGGGGTGAGCTCCTTCGGCATCGGTGGGACCAACGCCCACGTCGTGCTGGAGGAGGCGCCCCCGGAGGCGGAGAAGGCGCGCGGCCACCGTCCGTTGCACGTGGTGACGTTGTCCGCTCGGACGCCTTCCGCCCTGGAGGTGATGGCGCGCGAGCTGGCGACGCACGTGGAGTCCGCGCCGGGACTGGCGCTGGAAGACGTGGCCTTTACCCGGAACGTGGGCCGCCGTTCCTTCGAGCATCGCCGCGCGGTGGTGGCGGCGGATGGCGCCGAACTGACGGAGCGGCTGCGCAAGCCCGCGGCGGTGGAGGCGGGGCGGAATCGCCGCGTGGCCTTCCTGTTCCCGGGGCAGGGGGCGCAGGCGGTGGGCATGGGCCGCGAGCTGCACGCGGTGGAGCCGGGCTTCCGGAAGGATGTGGACGCGGCGCTGGCACGGTTGGAGCCCTCGCTTTCCGCCGAGGTGCGCGCGCTCCTGTTGCCCGCGCAGGGACAGGAGGCCGTCGCGGCCCAGAAGCTGGCGGACCCTCGCGTCGCGCTGCCCGCGCTCTTCATCGTCGAGCACGCGCTGGTCCGACTCTGGATGTCCTGGGGCGTCCGGCCGCATGCGGTGCTGGGCCACAGCTTTGGTGAGTACGCCGCGGCCTGCGTGGCGGGTGTATTGTCGCCGGAGGACGGCCTGCGGCTCGCGGTGGTGCGTGGCGCGCTCATGGCGCGGATGCCCGCCGGCGCGATGCTCGCGGTGGGGTTGGAGGAGGCGGAGGTCCTTCCGTTGCTCGGCGAGGGACTCTCGCTGGCGGCTGTCAACGGCGAGGGCCGGTGTGTCGTCTCGGGCCCGGTGCAAGTCATTGAAGCGTTGCAGGCCACGCTGTCGAGCCGCGGCGTGGGCATGGTGCGGTTGCCGTCGGCCCATGCCTTCCATTCCAGCGCCGTGGAGCCGCTGATGGTGGACCTGGCGCGGGCGGTGTCCTCGCTGCGCCTCCAGGAGCCGACGCTACCGTATGTGTCCAGCCTCACGGGCACGTGGATTCGTCCGGAAGAGGCCACCGACCCCACGTACTGGGCTCGGCAGATGCGGCAGCCGGTGCGCTTCGCCGCGGGCCTGGAGACGCTTTTCGCGGATGGGTGCAGTGTCCTGCTGGAAGTGGGACCCGGGACGGACCTGACGTCGCTGGCGCGGGGACGGGCGCGCAAGGAACGGCAGCTCGTCGTGGCGCCTTCGCTGCGCCGTCGTCCCACGGAGAGCGATGCCCGTGGGCTGTTGCAATCCCTGGGAGACCTCTGGGCGGCCGGGGTGGACATCGCCTGGGAGAAGTTCCATGGCGCGGAGCCTCGCCGCCGCGTGTCGTTGCCCACGTATCCGTTCGAGGAGAAGTCCTGCCGTCTGGAGTCGTCGGGCGCGCCGCTCGTGTTGCCCACGGCCTCCGGGCCGGTGGCAGGGGCCGCGCTGGCTGGCACCAGCTCCGTGCTTCCCCTGGCCACCCCTGGCGCATCGGCTCCCGTCACCGTGGGGGAGATCCAGCAGCGCGTCATGGAGATCTGGCGCGAGCGTCTGGGCGCAGTGGAGGTCGGCCCGGATGACGACTTCCTGGAGCTGGGCGGCAACTCACTGATGGCGGCGCAGATGCTGACCCGTCTGCGTGAGACGTTCTCCGTACAGCTCCCGCTGAGCGCGCTGTTCGAGGCCCCCACCGTGGCGGGCATCTCCGCGCGCATCGAGGCGATGCTCCAGGCGGCGGGCCCCCTGGGTGGCAGGGCGGCATCCGAGGTGATGTTCCGCATCGACCGCGCGGGTGAGCTGCCGCTGTCCGTGGTGCAGGAACGCGTCTGGCGGATGGAGCAGCTCGACCCGGGCAACCCGTCCCTCAACATGCCCCTGGCGGTGCGCATCTCAGGCGCGCTGGATGTCCCGATCCTGGAGCGGAGCATCAACGAAGTCATCCGCCGGCATGAGATGCTCCGCGCGACGTACCGCGTGGACGACGGGCGTGTGCGCCAGCGGTTCTCCGCCGAGGTCCGCATCCAGGTGCCCGTGGTGGACCTGCGTTCCCATGGGGGTGACCGGGAGGCGGAGGCGCTGCGGCTGGCATTGGACGAGGCGGTGCGGCCGTTCTCCCTGGAGCACGGGCCCATCGTCCGCGCCAGTCTGCTGCGACTGGCGGAGACGGAGCACCTGATGTTGCTCACGGTGCATCACATCGCCTCGGACACGCTGTCCATGGTGGCTTTCTTTCGTGAGGCCGCGGCGAACTATCAGGCGTTCCTCGCGGGGCAGCCCGCTCCGCTGCCGGAGCTGGCGGTGCAGTACGTGGACGCGGCGGCCTGGGAGCGCCGATCGCTCGCGGGTGGAACACTGGCGGCCCAGGAGGCGTACTGGCGCGAGGTGCTGGCGGACCTGCCTCCGTCATTGGCGCTGGCGGCGGACCGGCCGCGAGGGGCCGACCTGCGGCTGCGTGGTGCCCGCTTCCCGGTGGCCTTCTCGCGTGAGCTCAGCGCGGCGTTGATGGGCTTCAGTCAGCGCGAGGGAGTGACGCCCTTCATGACGCTGCTGGCGGCCCTGGCGGCGGTGCTCGCCCGGTACTCAGGGCGCGAGGACATCGTGGTGGGGACGCCGGTGGGCAACCGCGCCCGTGGCGAGCTGGAGCCTCTCATCGGCTTCGTGGCCCATGCGATGGCGCTGCGCACCGACCTGTCGGGTGACCCGTCGTTCCGAGAGCTGGTGGCGCGTGCTCGTGAGACGACGGTCGGCGCGTCCAGTCACCAGGACGTCCCCTTCGAGCACCTGCTGCCGTTGGTGGCCTCCGGCAGGGACCCGGCACGCTCGCGGCTGTGTGACGCGGCGCTGGTGCTGCACGCGCACGTCACCACGGCGCCGCCCTCCGTGGCGGGCCTGGACATGCAGTTGGTGGAGGTGCCGGGAACGCCCGCGCAGTTCGGTGCCACGCTCGGTGAGCTGACGCTGCTGCTGAATGAGAGCGAGCGCGGCGGCTTCCACGGTTTCATCGAGTACGCCACCGACCTCTACGACGAGCCGCGCATCGCGCGCCTGTCGGCCCACCTCCAGACGTTGCTGGGGGCGGCCCTCGCGAACCCGGACCTTCGCGTGTCACGGATGCCGCTGGCGGCACCGGAGGAACGGAGCGCCGCTGCGAGGGGACCTGCGTCCTCGGTGCAGCGCCTCCAGGCCGAGGGCCTCGCGGTTTCCAGCATGTCGCCCGCCGGTGGGCCGTCGAGCATCGGGCATCGAGACTTCGCAGACGCGGCTGTCCAGGCTCGATTCGCGTCGTGGGTGAAGCGGACACCGGACGCTGTGGCCATCTGCATGGGTGAACGCCGCCTGTCGTGGCGGGAGCTGTCGGAAAGGGCCCGAGGTCTCGCGGCCCGGTTGAAGCAAGAGGGCGTGGGCAGGGACGTGCCGGTGGCGGTGCGCGTCACGCCATCCGTGGAGTCGGTCATCGCGCTTTGGGGCGTGCTGGAGGCGGGAGGCGCGTGTCTGCCCGTGTCGGCCGGTGAGGTCGCGGAGCTGGCGTCCCTGCTGCCCGCGCAAGGACCTCGGTTGTTGCTGGTTCCTCGGACGGAGGACGTGCCGTCGTTGCCGAAGGGACTCCGCGCCGTCGCGGTGGACTCCGTCGATTCGAGCGCGGATGCGATGGAGCCCGTGCCCGGGGAGCGGCTGGCCTTCATCGTTCCGGCGCCCGAAGCGCTGGGAGGACACGGCCGGGTCATGCTGAGCCACCGCAACGTGGCGCACGTGTTGGCCTCACTGGATGCCCGGACGGGCGCGGGCGAGGGGGGCGTGTGGTTGGCGGTGGGTGGTCCTTCGGCTGACCCGTCGGGACTGGACCTGCTGTGGGCACTGGCGCGTGGGATGCGCGTCGTCCTTCCACCCGAGCAGCTCGCCGCGCGCTTCGCTGTCCTGGGCCGGAAGCCGGACACCCGGCGGCCTCTCGACTTCAGTCTTTCGTACTTCGCCAACGATGAGGACTCGCTGGGCGACGAGAAGTACGAGCTGCTCCTCGAAGGCGCGAAGTTCGCGGACGCACATGGCTTCTCCGCGGTCTGGACGCCGGAGCGGCGCTTCCACTCCTTCGGTGGATTGTATCCACAGCCTTCGGTGGTCGGCGGCGCGCTGGCGATGCTCACGCGGCGCGTGCAGATTCGCGCGGGCAGCGTGGTGTTGCCGCTCCATGACCCCATCGAAGTCGCCGAGCAGTGGTCCGTGGTGGACAACCTGTCCCGTGGGCGCGTGGGGCTTTCATTCGCCACGGGGTGGCACGCGAACGACTTCTCGCTCTCACCGGGGACCTTCGACCGGCGGCGCGAGGTGCTCATTGAACGCCTGGAGGAAGTGCGGCGGCTGTGGCGCGGCGGCACGGTGCTGCGGCGCAACGGCGCGGGCAACGAAGTGGAGCTGGCGCTGCGCCCCAAGCCGAAGCAGGCGGAGCTGCCGGTCTGGCTGACGTCCACGGGCAACCCGGAGACGTTCCGGAAGGCCGGTGAGGTGGGGGCGGGCATCCTCACCAACGTGCTGGGACTGGGCTCCAACCTGGACGAGCTGGCGACGAAGGTGGCGCTGTACCGCGAGACGTACCGCAAGGCGGGACACGGCTCAGGCCAGGGGCACGTCACGTTGATGCTCCACACCTTCCTTGGCCAGGACCTGGACGAGGTGCGCGAGGCCGTGCGCGAGCCGCTGCTGCGGTACTTCCGCAGCTCGGTGGACGTGTTCGCCAACCTGGTGGCCAGCCAGGGCCTTCAGGTGGACGTGCGCGGCCTCACGCCAGAGGACGTGGAGGCGATGCTCGCCCAGGGGGTGGAGCACTACATCAAGGAAGGTGGCCTCTTCGGCTCGGTGGAGGACTGCGTGCGCGTGGTGGAGCGCGTGCGCGCCCTGGACGTGGACGAGATTGCCTGCCTCGTCGACTTCGGCGTGGCGCTGGAGCCGATGATGTCCAGCCTCCGCTTGCTGGACGTGGTGCGTCAGCGCAGTCAGGTGCAGGCGCTGCCCGCGGATGCGGTGCTGGCCGAAGGCGATGCTGGATTCGGCGCACTGCTGTCGCTGGTGCAAGACGAGGGCGTCACCACGCTGCGCTGCGCGCCGTCGCAGGCGCGTGCCCTGGCGGAGCTTCCTGGCGCCGAGGCGGCGCTGGGGAGCGTTCGTCTCTGGGTGCTCGGAGGCGAGCCGCAGGACCTCACCAGCTCGGCGCGGCACGTGGCGGTGGCGTCCTCCTTGGTGGGCGCGGCGTGGCCGTCTCCCGCTTCGGCGCCCGTGTATGTACGGGATGCGTCCGGCGAGCCGGTGCCGGTTGGCGTGGTGGGAGAGCTGGCCCTGGGCGGCGCGGCGGTTCCGCTGGGCTTCTGGAATGACCCGGAGGCCACGCGGGCGCGCTTCATCTCCGTTCCCAGGTCGGATGAGCGCTTCTTTGTGACGGGCCAGCGTGCTCGTTTCCGCGATGCCGGCGAAGTGGAGTGCGTGGCCCCCGCGCGTGCGACAAAGGCGCGGCGTCCTACCTCGCAGCCCGCCCGTGGCACCGTGGGCACCAGGCCCCCCACGCAGCAGACGGTGAGCGCGGAGGTTTCCTCGGCGACGGCCACACCCGTGGTGCGAGTGGGGCGGGACAAGCCGCTGCCGCTGTCCTTCCCGCAGCAGCGCATCTGGTACCTTCACCAGTTGGACCCGGCGGGCATCGCGTACAACAACACCGTCACCCTGCGTCTCGATGGCGCGGTGGACGAAGCCCTCTTGGAGGCCGCGCTGAACGCGCTGGTCCGCCGGCATGAAGTCCTGCGCACGACCTTCGCGCTCGAAGACGGCGGTGCGTACCAGGTGATCGCCGACGCCATGCCCCTGGTGCTGGAGCGGCTGGAAGCCCGAGGCAGCACGCTGGAGGCGCGGGAGGAAGACGCGCTGAAGCAGGCCCTGACCGAGGCGCGCAAGCCCTTCGACTTGATGCACGGCCCGGTGATGCGAGCCGTGCTGATTCGCATCAGCGAGGCCGTGTCCGTGCTGCACCTCACGCTGCACCACATCGCCTCGGACGGATGGTCTGGAGGGGTGCTCTTCCGCGAGCTGGTGGCGGGCTACGAAGCGCTCGCGGCGGGCCAGCCGTCGCCGCTGCCGGAGCTCCCGATTCAGTACGCGGACTACGCTGTGTGGCAGCGCGGCTGGCTGGAGGGGCCGGGCATGGAGGCCCAGCTCGCGTACTGGAAGAAGCAGCTCGCGGGCGCGCAGGTGTTGGAGCTGCCAACGGACCGTCCCCGTCCCGCGCGCTGGACGGGCCGGGGGGGCCGTCTCCAGGTCTCCGTGGACAAGCCCGTGATGGACGCGGTGTGGGCCGTGGGCCGGCGCGAGGGCGCCACGCCCTTCATGGTGCTGACGGCGGCGTTCCAGACGCTGCTGCACCGGTACTCCGGGCAGGACGACATCATCGTCGGCACGTCCGCTGCGGGCCGCAACCGTCCGGAGCTGGAAGGGCTCATCGGCTGCTTCCTGAACACGCTCGCCATCCGAGGCGACCTGTCGGGAGCCCCCACCGTCGTGGAGCTGCTGCGCCGGGTGAAGGTGGCGTCGATTGGCGCGTATGCCCATCAGGAGATTCCGTTCGAGCGGCTGGTGGACGAGCTGCGCGTGCCGAGAGATCCGAGCCGCATGCCGCTGGTCCAGGCGATGCTCACGTTCCACAACACGCCGCCCGTCGAGGTCCGAACGCCAGGGCTGGGCGTGAAGATGGTGGAGCTGGACATTGGTGCCACCAAGGTGGACCTGTCACTGGAGTTGCGTGAGACGCCGCGGGGCCTCACGGGCGCCTTGGAGTACCCAGCGGATCTGTTCGACCGGTCCACGGTGGCGTTGCTGTGGGAGCGCTTCGTCCGGCTGCTCCAGGGCATCGCCGCGAATCCGTCGCAGCGCGTGTCGGAGTTGCCGCTGCTGTCCGACGCGGAGCGCCAGCGGATGCTGGTGGAGTGGAACGACACCCGCGAGCCCTTCGCGGCGGACGCGACGCTGCATGGCTTGTTCGAGGCGCAGGCCGCCCGGACGCCGGACGCGGTGGCGGTGGTGGCCGAGGGCCAGCAACTCACGTACGCGGAGCTGGAGGAACAGGCCAACCAGCTCGCGCACCACCTGCGCACGCTGGGCGTGGGTCCCGAGGTCCGCGTGGGGCTGTGCGTGGAGCGCTCCGTGGAGCGGGTGGTGGGGCTCCTGGGCGTGCTGAAGGCCGGCGGCGCGTTCGTCCCCTTGGACCCTGAGTACCCCACGGCTCGGTTGACGCACATGATGCGGGACGCCCGTCTGTCCGTGGTGGTGACGATGGATGACATCGCGGACGTGCTCCCCGCGGGCGGCGAGCTGCTCGTCGCGCTGGACGGCGACGCGCGCCATCTCGCGCGCAACCCGTCGGAGCCACCTCGCGTGGGTTCGTTGCCGGAGCATCTGGCATACGTCATCTACACGTCCGGCTCCACGGGCACTCCGAAGGGCGTGCTGGTGCCGCATCAGGGCCTCTGCAACACCCTGGGCACCATCATCCGGGCGCATGACGTGCGGCCAGGGCGGCGTGTGCTCCAGGCGGCGGCGCTCGGGTTCGACGCGTCCGTCCTGGAGGTGTTGTCCACGCTGGTGGCTGGGGCGGAGCTGCACCTGGCGCCGCGCGAGTCGCTGTTGCCGGGAGAGCCGCTGCGCGGGCTGCTGGAGTCGCGGGGCATCACCACGGTGACGCTCACGCCTTCGTCCCTGTCGCAGTTGGAGCCGGAGGGCCTTCCCTTGCTGGAGACGGTCATCTCCGCAGGAGAAGCCTGCTCGCCGGAGCTGGCGCGGCGATGGAAGCCGGGGCGGCGACTGCTCAACGGCTACGGGCCCACGGAGGCGTCCGTCTGCGCGACGCTCTCCACCGAGCTGGACGTGGAGCGCCCGGACATCGGCCGTCCCGTCGCGAACATGCGTGCGTACGTGCTGGACGCGCGGGGGCAGCCCGTGCCTCCGGGCGTGCCGGGCGAGCTGTACCTGGGCGGGCCGGGTGTGGCGCGTGGCTACCTGGGAAGGCCGGAGCTGACGGCGGAGCGCTTCGTCCCGGATGCATTCTCGGGAGAGGCGGGGGCGCGGCTGTACCGCACGGGCGACCGGGTCCGTTTCCTCGCGGACGGTCGCATGGAGTACCTGGGCCGCACCGACTTCCAGGTGAAGCTGCGCGGCTTCCGCATCGAGCTGGGCGAAGTGGAGGCGGTGCTGCGCCAGTACCCCGAGGTGCGTGACGCGGTGGCCCTCGTGCGCGAGGACACGCCGGGAGCGCGGAGGCTGGTGGGGTACGTCGTGCAAGCCGCCGAGCTGGATGCATCGGCGCTGCGCTCATTCATGAAGGAACGGTTACCCGACCATCTGGTGCCCGCTGCCTTCGTCGCGCTGGACGCGCTTCCGCTGTCACCTGGCGGGAAGGTGGACCGGGCGGCGTTGCCGGCTCCGGACGCCGCGCGCGGAGGCAACGCGAAGGTGTTCACCGAGCCGCGCACGGAAGCGGAGAAGGCATTGGCCGCGCTCTGGGCGCAGGTACTGGGCGTGGAGCGCGTGGGCCTGCACGACAACTTCTTTGAGCTGGGCGGCGACTCCATCCTGGGCATCCAGATTGTCTCCCGGGCCAAGGCCCTGGGGCTGGAGTTGGAGCCGGCCATGCTCTTTGAGCGGCAGACGCTCGTGGAACTGGCGGCCGCCGCCGGGACGGCGAAGGCAGGCACGGCGGAGCAGGGGCTGGTGGAGGGGCCCGTGCCGCTGACGCCCATGCAGCGCATCTTCTTCGACGAGTGGGCGTTGCCTCAGCCGCACCACTACAACCTGGCCGCGGTGCTGGAGGTGCGCCGCCCGGTGGATGCCGCGCTGCTGGAGGAGGCGTTGCGGACGCTGGTGTCGCACCATGATGCGCTCCGGCTGCGCTTCACGCGGGCGCCGGAAGGCTGGCGTCAGTCCATCGCGGGCGTGCCCGAGCGAGTGCCCGTGAGGCGCGTGGACCTGTCTTCCCTGCTGGAGGCGGAGCAGGGCGCCGCATTGGAGTCCGTGGGCGCGGAGGTCCATCAGAGCCTGGACCTGGGCGAGGGGCTGCTGCTGCGCGCGGCCTTGTTCGAGCGGGGCGCGGGCCGGACGTCCCGGCTGCTGCTGGTGGTGCACCACCTGGCAGTGGACGGTGTATCGCTCCGTCCGTTGCTGGAGGACCTGGAGACCGCGTACTCGCAGCTGGAGCGAGGCGCTTCGGTGTCGCTGCCGCCGAAGACGACGTCCTTCAAGGCGTGGGCGGAGCGGCTGTTGTCGCACGCTCGGACGGACGAGGTGGCGCGCGAGCTGCCGCTCTGGAAGGCCTCG
The DNA here is from genome assembly GCF_900101905.1 of Myxococcus virescens. Taxonomy (NCBI): domain Bacteria; kingdom Pseudomonadati; phylum Myxococcota; class Myxococcia; order Myxococcales; family Myxococcaceae; genus Myxococcus; species Myxococcus virescens. The sequence continues at coordinate 435,470 of NZ_FNAJ01000007.1, forward strand.
CGTGATGTCCCCTCGCTCCCTGTGGACCTGCGAGGAGGCGACGACACGGCGGGCTCGGAAGCGCTGGTGACGGTGACGCTGGGCGTGGACGAAACGAAGGCGTTGGTGGGCGAAGTGCCCCTGGCGTACCGGGCGCGCGTGGATGAGGTGCTGCTCACGGCGGTGGCACGCGCGGTGTCCCGCTGGACGGGAAGCCGCAACGTGCGGCTGGAGCTGGAGGGACACGGGCGTGAGGCCCTCTTCGGTGACGTGGACCTGTCTCGCACCGTGGGCTGGTTCACCAGCACCTTCCCGCTGGAGGTGGAGTTGCCGGAGGCAGGCAGTCCAGGAGACGCGCTCCGGACGCTGCGGGATGCGCGGCGGCGGTTGCCGGTGAATGGCATGGGCTACGGCTTGCTGCGCTACCTGCGCGAAGACACGGCCCAGACGCTGCGCGCCGCGCCACGCGCGGAGGTGGGGTTCAACTACCTGGGCCAGCTCGACGCGGCGGCTCGGGGGGCGGAGCGCTTCGCCCTCACGGAGGAGCCGAGCGGCGCGTGGCATGGCGCGGGAGGCCGCCGGCCGCACCGTCTCGAGGTGAATGCCGTGGTGTCCGAGGGCCGGCTGAAGGTGGCCTGGGCCTACAGCACGCGCGTCCACCAGCGGGCGACCATCGAAGCCGTGGCTGACGACTTCCTGTCGTCGCTGCGTGAGCTGATGGAGGGCCGGAGTACGCCGGACGCGGCGCGCCGTTCGCCTGGGGACTTCCCGCTCGCGCGCCTCTCGTCCTCCTCCTTGGACCGCTTGCTACGGCAGTTCCCGGCCGTGGAGGACGTGTACCCGCTCACGTCACTTCAGCAGGGCATGCTGTTCCATGTCGCGCTTGCGCCCCAAGGCTCGGGGGTCTTCCATGAGCAGTTGGCGTGGACGTCACGCGGGAACGTGGATGCTGCCGCGCTGCGACGGGCGTGGGCGGTGGTCATCGCTCGCAACGCGGTCCTGCGAACGTCCTTCATCCACGAGGGACTGCCGGAGCCGCTCCAGGTGGTCCATGCCAAGGCGGACCTGCCCTGGACGGAACACGACCTGCGCGGTGTTCCCGCCGAGGAGCAGCGCGCCCGGCTCGACGCGCTGGTCCGTGAGGACCGTGCCCGTGGCTTCGACCTGGCGCCCGCGCCCCTGGCCCGGATGGAGGTGGTCCGCCTGGCCGAGCAGGAGTACCGCTTCCTCTGGAGCCACCACCATCTGGTGATGGACGGGTGGGGCGTGGGCGTGATGTTGCAGGAGGTCTTTGCCTGCTACGCGGCGCTGACGCAGGGGCTCGACGCGGCGTTGCCTCGTCCCGCGGCCTGGCGCGACTACATGGCCTGGTTGCAGCGGCAGGACTTGTCTCGTGCCGAGGCGTTCTGGCGCGAGGAGCTCGCGGGCTTCACCACACCCACGCCGCTCCCCGGCGCCCGGAACGCCGCGCCCGGGATGGAGGCCGCCGTCACGGGTGAGGAGATTCTGTGGCTGTCGCAAGAAGCCACAGCCGCGCTTCAATCCTTCGCACGGCGCAACGCGGTGACGCTCAACACGCTGACGCAGGGCGCGTGGGCGCTGCTCCTCGGGCGCCATGCGGGGCAGGAGGACGTCGTCTTCGGAGCCACGGTCTCCGGGCGTCCCGTGGACCTGCCGGACGCCGAGTCCATGGTGGGCTTTTTCATCAACTCGCTGCCTATCCGCGTGGAGCTGTCTGTCGACGCGCTGGTGGTGTCCTGGCTGCAGAAGCTCCAGGCACGGCAGCTGGAGATGCGGAAGTACGAGCACAGTCCGCTGGTCCAGGTGAAGGGCTGGAGCGACATGCCTCGGGGCCTGCCGCTTTTCGAGAGCCTGCTCATCTTCGAGAACTATCCGCTCGACACCTCGCTGGGGCAGGGCGTGCCGGGGCTGGAGGTGGTGGACGTGGAGAGCCGTGAGCAGGGCAACCACCCGCTCATTGCCTATGTGGTTCCCGGTGACAGGCTGCGCTTGAGCCTGGCCTACGCTCCCGAGCTGCATGGCTCGGACGTGGTGGCTGAGTTGCTGGAGCACTGGCGCATTCTGCTGGAGGCACTGGCCTCAGGCGTGGAGCGGCTCGCCGACGTGACATTGCCGGGAGACGCCAAGCGGCTTCAGGCCATGGCCAAGGCGCAGGTGGGCTCCATGGGGCATGCCGCGGAGTACGTCGCTCCCTCGACGCCGGAGGAATTGGCGCTGGCGGGGATCTGGACGGAGCTGCTCGGCCGGCCGCGCGTTGGCGCTCGGGACGACTTCTTCGCCTTGGGCGGACACGTGGGGATGGCCGCGCGGATTGTGGTGCGCGTGCGTGAAGCGTTGGGCGTGGAGCTGCCGCTGCCGGCGGTATTCGAGTCGCCCACGCTCGCTGGCATGGCGGAAGTGGTGTCCCGGATGGCGGGCTCGATGAAGCAGCTCGCGAATGACGCCATCACACCGGCGTCGAGGTCGCTGGACCCGGCCGCGTTGGACCAACTGTCGGACGAGGAACTGGACGCGCTGCTGGACGCGACCGAGGTGGAGAGCTGAGCCATGGGGAACGAGACGGACAAGAAGCCCACGCTCACGCGCGAAGAGAAGCTCGCACTGCTCGCGAAGCGGTTGGAGAAGAAGCCCCGGCCCGCGTTGCCGCTGACGTTCTCCCAGCAGCGGGTGTGGTTCCTGGTGCAGCGCTCACCCGGGCTGCCTGCCTACCACCTGCCGCTGGTCCTGGAGTTGTCCGGCCGTCTGGATGAGGCCGTGATGGAGCGGAGCTTCCAGGAAGTGGCGCGGCGCCACGAGTCGCTGCGCACGCACTTCGGCGAGGTGTCCGGCACACCGGTGCAGTTCGTCGATCCCCAAGCACGCCTGCCGTTCACGGTGGAAGGACTGGAAGACGTCCCCGAGGCGGCGCGCGAAGCCGCCGTGCGGCAGCGCATCCAGCTTGAGCTGGAAACACCGTTCGACCTGTCCCGTGGCCCACTGGCTCGCGGGGTATTGCTGCGCGTGGCGCCGGAGCGCCATGTGCTCCTGGTGGTGGTGCACCACCTCATCTCCGACCCAAGGTCCATGGGCGTGCTCGCCCACGAGGTGGTGGCGCTCTATGACGCCTTCGCCCAGGGCCTGCCGTCGCCGCTGCCTGTGTTGCCGCTCCAATATGGGGACTACGCGTCCTGGCAGCGGGGCAAGCTTCGTGGTGACGCGCTCGACGCGCACCTGGAACTCTGGCGCAAGCGGCTGGAGGGCGCGCCGCATGAGCTGGAGCTGCCCACGGATCGCCCGCGGCGCTCCGCGACCGGACGGGCTGCTCGGCGCAGGGCCTTGTTGCCCGTGCCATGGGTGGAACGCCTCGAGTCGCTGGCGCAGGCCGAAGGCGCCACGTTGTTCATGGCCGTGCTGGCGGGGCTCCAGGTCCTGCTTTCTCGTTACACCGGGCAGAAGGACCTGCTCGTTGGCGCCTCGCACACGAACCGGGGCAGGCAGGAGACGAAAGGGCTGGTGGGCCTCTTCGCCGAGCCGCTGGTCCTGCGAGCGGACCTCTCCGGCCGGCCGGGCTACCGTGAGCTCCTGCGCCGCGCGAAGGCGGACACGGAGGAGGCCTTCGCGAACGCGCATGTTCCTTTCGAACCGCTGCTGAGTGCACTGGGCGTGGAGCAGGACCCGATGCACGCACCGATGTTCCAGGTGCTCTTGGGGGAAATCGACGCGCCGCCACCGCTTCGCGAGGTGCAGGGGCTCGACGTGCGCGTGCTCGACGCCGATGTATCGAGCACCGACGTGGACCTGACCCTGATGATGTCCCGAGGCCCTGAGGGCCTTGCGCTGACGGCCCTGTACAACGCGGAGTTGTACGACGCGGCCACCATCGAGGGACTGCTGGGCCATCTGGAGACGCTGCTCGACGCGGCGGTGACGTCACCCGACCGGCCCGTGGAGACGCTGGTGATGCTCCCGGTCGAGGAGCGGCACCGCTTGCTGGAGACGTGGAACGGCGCGAACGAGTCCCTGCCTCCGGACGCCTGCGCCCATGCATTGTTCGAAGCGCAGGTCGCGCGGACACCGGACGCCACTGCCGTGGTGTCCGGCGGCGAGTCCGTGACGTATCGCGAGCTGAACGCGCGGGCGAACCACGTGGCGGCACACTTGCGAGCGCTCGGCGTGGGCTTGGAGTCCCGGGTGGCAGTGTGCGTGGAGCGCTCAGTCGAGTTGCTGGCGGCGTTGCTGGGGGTGCTCAAGGCGGGTGGCGCCTACGTGCCACTGGACCCGGAGTACCCAGCGGAGCGGCTGGGCTACATGCTGGAGGACAGCGGTGCTCGCGTGGTCGTGGCACGGCGGCAGTACCGCGAGAGGCTGGGCGAGGCACCAGGGCGGGTCTGGTTGGACGTAGCGTCGCTCACGCCGGACGCAGCGGGGATGACGTCCGCGCCGACCGCCGTCGTTCCACCAGAAGCCGCGGCGTACGTGCTCTACACGTCGGGCTCCACGGGCCGGCCGAAGGGCGTGGTGGTGCAACACCGCTCACTTGTGAGCTTCATTCGCGCGGAGTGGCAGGTTTGCCCGGTGGAGCCGGGCGATCGGGTGCTCCAGTTCGCGTCCATCAGCTGGGATACCAGCGCGGAGGAGATCTATCCGTGCCTCACGCGCGGCGGGACGCTGGTACTGCGAACGCCGGAGATGCTGGACGTCCCGGAGGTCTTCCTGGCCCGGTGTGAAGCGGCCGGCATCACCCAGCTCAACCTGCCCACCGCCTTCTGGCATGAAGTGACGGCGAGCCTGGATGATGGCAAGGCGCGCCTGCCCTCGGGGCTGAAGTGGGTGGTTATCGGTGGCGAGCGCGCCGTCCCCGCGCGGGTGTCGCAGTGGCGGCAACGCGTGGGCCGCGCGGTGCCTCTGCTGAACACGTACGGCCTCACCGAAGTGACAGCGGTGGCCACGGCCGTGGACCTGACCACCGACACCGAGGACTTCGGGCGCGAGGTGGCCATTGGCCGGCCGCTGTCGAATGTCCGCGTCTACGTCCTCGACGGGGAGCTGGAGCCAGTCCCCGCGGGCGTGGTGGGCGAGCTGTACGTCGGTGGTGAAGGTGTGGCACGCGGGTATCTCGGCCGGCCGGAGCTGACCGCGGAGCGGTTTGTCCCCGCGCCCCAGGGGGACGGGGCGCGCCTGTACCGCACCGGCGACAAGGCGCGATGGCGGCGGGATGGCGTACTGGAGTACCTGGGCCGGGGTGACTCGCAGGTGAAGGTGCGCGGTCATCGCATCGAGCCCGGTGAGGTGGAGTCGGCGCTGCTCGGGCAACCGGGCGTGCGCGAGGCGCTGGTCGTGGTGCGCGAGGACGCACCGGGCGACAAGCGACTGGTGGCCTACGTGGTGCCCCGCGATGGGCGTGTGCTGGAGGGCGGTGAGGTGCGTGCGGGGCTGGAGTCGCGCCTGCCGCGATTCATGGTGCCGCAGGCGGTGGTGGTGCTGGAGCGACTTCCGCTGCTTCCGAACGGGAAGGTGGACCGAAAGGCGCTGCCAGCGCCGGAGGCGGCACGGGACGCTCGAAAAGAGGCGCACGTCGCGCCTCGCACGCCCGTGGAGCAGATGCTCGCGGGCTTCTGGGCGGAGGTGCTGCGCCTGGAGACGGTGGGGCTGCACGACAACTTCTTCGAGGTGGGCGGACACTCGCTGCTGGCAATGCAACTGGTCGCGCGGGTCCGAGAAGCCTTCCGAGTGGACCTGCCGCTGCGCGACGTCTTCGAGTCGGCCACGGTGGCGGCGCTCGCGGAACGGATTTCCAGGGCGGTGGCGACCGCGGGGATTCCGGCGCCTCCGCTGAAGCGGATGGATCGCGGCGGCACGGCTCCATTGTCATTCGCGCAGCAGCGGCTGTGGTTCCTGGCGCAGCTCGACCCGGCCAATACGTCCTACAACCTCTGGGCGCCTGTGCGCGTGACGGGGGCGTTGGACGTCGGTGCGCTGGCACGGAGCTTCGAGGCGTTGATCCGCCGGCATGAGGCGCTGCGCACCACGTTCCGCGCCGAAGGTGGCTCGCCGGTGCAGGTCATCTCCGCGGAGACGCAGGTTCCGCTGGAGGTGGTGGACCTGTCCGTATTGCCAGAGGGCGAACGCGAGGCCTCGGCGAAGGCACGGACCGAGGCGGAAGTGGGCCGGCCGTTCCAACTGGAGCAGGGGCCCTTGCTGCGTACGGTGCTGCTCAAGTTGTCCGAACAGGAGCACGTGCTGGTGCTGGTGATGCACCACATCGTGTCGGACTACTGGTCCATGGGCATCCTCGTGCGGGAGGTGGCCGCGCTCTACGAGGCATTGTCCCAGGGGCGGCCGGCACAGCTGACCGAGCTGCCCGTGCAGTACGCGGACTTCGCGATGTGGCAGCGCGATTGGTTCAAGGGGCAGGTGCTGGAGTCACAGCTCGCGTACTGGCGGAAGCAGCTTGCCGGGGCGCCGCGAGCGTTGGAGCTCCCCACGGACAAACCGCGACCCGCGACGCAGACGTTCCAGGGCGCGAACCTTCAGGTCCTGTGGCCGAAGGTGCTGTGGCGTGAGGTGGAGTCGCTCGGCCGACGCGAAGGCGCGACGCCCTTCATGGTGTTGCTGGCCGCGTTCCAGACGGTGCTGTCGCGCTACTCGGGCCAGGACGACGTGAGCGTGGGGGCTCCCATCGCAGGGCGTTCGCACTCGGAGACGGAGGGGCTGATTGGGTTCTTCGTCAACACGCTGGTCCTGCGGTCGAAGCTGTCGCCCGCGCTGAGCTTCCGCGCGCTGCTGAGGCAGGTCCGTGAGGTGACCCTGGGCGCCTATGCGCACCAGGACGTGTCATTCGAGAAGCTGGTGGAGGAACTCCAGCCCGAGCGTGACCTGAGCCGCAGCCCGTTGTTCCAGGTGACGCTGACACTTCAGAACACCCCTGCCGCCGAAGTCCAGCTGAGGGGCATCACCCTCAAGGGACTGGCGGCGGAGGAGAAGACGTCGAAGTTCGATCTGTCACTGGTTGTGGAGGAGGTGCCGGACGGCGTCGTGGCGATGGTCAACTACAACAGCGACCTGTTCGAGGCCGGGACGATGGACCGGCTGCTCGGACACTTGAGGGTGCTGTTGGAGGCCGCCGTCGCTGAGCCGGAGACGCGGCTGGCCGAGCTGCCGTTGATGGGGAGTGACGAGCGGCACCGGCTGGTGGAGGAGTTGCGTGGGACGGCTTCCACGTACCCACGCGATGCGAGCCTGAGTGTCCTCTTCGAGCAGCAGGCGCAGCGGACGCCGGACGCAGTGGCGGTGGAGTACGAGGACCGGCAACTGACGTACGGGGAGTTGAATCGCCGTGCCAACCAGTTGGCGCACCACCTGAAGGGCATGGGCGTGGGGCTCGAGGTGCGGGTGGGGTTGTGCGTGGAGCGCTCGCTGGAGCTGGTGGTGAGCGTGCTGGGCATCCTGAAGGCGGGGGGCGTGTACGTGCCTTTGGATGCCAGCTACCCGCTGGAGCGTCTGGCGTGGATGAAGGCGGAGGCCGGCGTCGCAGTGCTGGTGGCGCAGGAAAAGCTGGCGGACGAGGTGGCCGCGGGTGGCGAGCTGGTGGTGTGCGTGGACACGGAGTGGGACACGCAAATTGCCCTGCAACCGGAGGTCGCACCGAGCACGCATGTGGGTGGGGGCAACCTGGCGTACGTGATGTTCACGTCAGGGAGCACGGGGAAGCCGAAGGGCGTAGGCGTACCGCATCGAGCGGTGTCACGCCTGGTGCTGGGGACGGACTTCGCGCACTTCGGGCCTGAGGAGGTGTGGCTGCAACTGGCGCCCATCTCCTTCGATGCATCGACGCTGGAGGTATGGGGCGCGCTGCTGCACGGCGCGAAGCTGGTGGTGTACCCGGCGGGGACGCCGTCGTTGGAGGAGCTGGGCCGGAAGCTGGAGTCTTCAGGTGTGACGTCGCTGTGGCTGACAGCGGCGCTCTTCGAGCAGATGCAGGCACGGCAGCCGAAGGCGCTGGCTAGCGTCCGTCAGCTGCTGGCGGGCGGCGACGCGCTGCCGGTGTTGCGCGTGAAGGAGCGGTTGGAAGCGGGCGGTGTGCTCATCAACGGGTACGGCCCGACGGAGAACACGACGTTCACCAGCACGTACCGAATGGAGAGGCCGGAGGAGGTAGGTGCCTCGGTGTCCATCGGCCGGCCGGTGAAGAACACGGTGGCCTACGTGCTGGACTTGGGGATGCGCCCGGTGCCGGTGGGGGTGCCGGGTGAGCTGTACGTGGGCGGAGACGGGTTGGCAGTGGGGTACGTGGGGCGCCCGGAGCTGACGGCGGAGCGCTTCGTACCAAGCCCATTCGGTGAGGGAGAGCGACTGTACCGCACGGGGGACGTGGTGCGGTGGCTGAGCAACGGGACGTTGGAGTTCCTGGGTCGCGCGGACATGCAGGTGAAGGTGCGTGGGTACCGCATCGAGTTGGGTGAAGTGGAGGCGGTGCTGGCCCAGCACGTTGGCGTCAACGAAGCAGTGGTGGTGGCGCGGGAGGATGGGGGCGAAGGCAAGCGGTTGGTGGCCTACGTGACGGCGCAAGAGGGCGCGGAACTGGAGTCCAGCGCGCTGCGAAGCCACGTGAAGCAGCGACTGCCCGAGTACATGGTGCCGTCAGCATATGTGGTGCTGGAGTCGCTGCCGCTGACGCCGAACGGGAAGGTGGACCGTAAGGCGCTGCCCGCCCCGGATGCCCAGGGGCCGAAGACGGCACACTTCGAGGCGCCTCGCACAGCGACCGAGCAGAAGCTGGCGTCCATCTTCACTGAGGTACTCAACGTCGAGGGCGTCGGACTGGAGGGGGACTTCTTCGAGTTGGGTGGCCACTCGCTGCTGGCCACGCAGTTGGTGTCGCGCGTCCGCGAGTTCTTCCAGGTGGAACTCCCCCTGAGGGACGTCTTCGAATCTCCGACGGTGGAGAAGCTCGCTCTCCGGCTGGAGGAAGTGCAGGCGGGGACTTCATCCCTTCACGCACCGCCCCTGAAGCGGAGCCCTCGGTTGGGGGCACTGCCGCTATCGTTCGCTCAGCAGCGGCTGTGGTTCCTCGAACAGCTGGAGCCAGGCAGCCCCGTTTACAACATCCCCTTGGCCATCCAGCTTTCGGGCGCCCTGCGAGTCGATGCACTGGAGCGCGCGCTTCGTGAGTTGGTGCGGCGCCACGAAGTCCTGCGAACGACGTTCCGCTCCGAGGGCGGGACGCCCGTACAAATCGTCTCCCACCAGGCGGTGAATGCACTACCGGTGGTGGACCTGTCGTCGCTCTCGTCCGAGGCGGCCGAGGCGGAGGTCCAGCATCTGCTGCGTGAGGAATCCCTTCGCGGATTCGACCTCGCCAGTGGGCCGTTGCTACGCACGCGATTGTTGAAGCGCTCCGAGGCGGAGCATGTGCTCCTGGCGAACATGCACCACATCGTCTCGGACGGGTGGTCCATGGGCGTCATCGTCCGGGAACTCGCTGCGCTCTACGGGGCCTTTCGCGAAGGGCAGCCGTCGCCGCTGCCTGAACTGGACGTGCAGTACGGTGACTTCTCCGCTTGGCAGCGCGCCTGGCTGGAGAGTGGCGCGCTTCAGCGGCAACTGGACTGGTGGCGTCAGCAGCTTGAAGGAGCCCCTCACGTCCTCTCGATTCCCACGGACAGGCCGCTGCCCGCGGTTCAGACCTTCCGAGGCGCGAATCTCCCGGTGAGCATCCCACCAGCGTTGTCTTCAGGCGTGAAGGCACTGGCGCAGCGGCATGGTGCAACGCCGTTCATGGTGCTGCTGGCGGGCTTCCAGGTGTTGCTATCCCGGTACTCGGGGCAGGACGACCTGGTGGTGGGAACGCCCGTCGCCGGGCGTAACCGCGCGGAGACAGAAGGGCTCATCGGCTTTTTCGTCAACACCCTGGCGTTGCGGGCACGCGCGTCCGCTGAGAAGCCGTTCCTCACGCTGCTTCGCGAGGTGAAGGACGCGGCGCTGGGTGCCTACGCGCATCAGGACGTTCCATTCGAGCAGCTCGTGGAAGAGCTCCAGCCGGAACGCACGCTCAGCCACTCGCCGCTGTTCCAGGTGATGTTCTCCCTGCAGAACACACCGGTGCCGGCGGCGCTCGTGCCCGGGCTTTCGATGAGCGCGATGGACACGGAGATCGGCGCCGCGAAGTTCTTCCTGACGCTGGCGTTGGAAGACCTGCCGGACGGCTTCTCCGGCGTCTTCGAGTACAACGCGGACCTCTTCGAGCCGGCCACCGTCCAGCGCATGGCCGCGCACTGGCTCACGCTGTTGGAGGCTGCCGTGGCCTCCCCGGACCGCCGATTGTCCGAGCTGCCGCTGCTCTCTCCTCGAGAGCGGCACCAGCTCCTGGTGGAGTGGAACGACACCACAGCGGAGTATCCACGCGATACGCCCGTGCACGTGCAGTTGGCGGACCTGGCGACGCGCATTCCGGAAACGGTGGCGCTCGCTTGGGAGGGTGGGCAGCTCACTTTCGCGGAGCTGATGGCGCGGAGCCGCTTGTTGGCGGCGCATTTGCGGCGCTTGGGAGTGGGCCCCGAGGTCCGGGTGGGCCTCTTGGCGCGCCGATCGCCGGAGTTGGTGGTGGGACTGCTCGCCATCCTGGAGGCCGGTGGTGCCTGGGTGCCGCTGGAGCCGGACGCTCCCCGTGAGCGGCTGACGCGCATCCTGGAGGACGCGGCGCCCGAGGTACTCCTCACCCAGCGGGCGGTGCGAGACCTGGCGCCCGCGACCTCGATGCCCGTGGTGTTGCTCGAGGATGACCTTGGGTCATTCGCCGCTGGGACTTGGGATGCGAGCGTGGTGGCGGACAACGCCGCCTACGTCCTCTTCACCTCGGGGTCCACGGGACGTCCGAAGGGCGTGCTCGTCTCCCACCGCGCATTGGCGCGACACACGGCGTGGTTCATCACCGCGTTGAAGCTGGGCGTGGGAGACCGGGTGTTGCAGAAGGCCTCTGCTGGCTTCGACGCCTCGGTGCCCGAGCTGCTGGCCACGCTGGTCTCTGGTGCTCGGCTGGTCATCGCACCGCCTGATGCGGAGAGCGACACCGAGGTGCTGCTGGCCGCGTTGGAACGCCAGCAGGTCACGGTGCTCCAGTTGGTTCCGTCGCAGCTTCGCGTCCTGTTGGCGCACGAAGGTGTGGCGCGAGCCGCGGGCCTGAGGGTTCTGGTATCCGGGGGCGAGGCGCTGCCGGTGGAGCTCGTTCATCAGGCTCGGGAGCGGTTGCCGTCCACGCTCATCATCAATGCGTACGGACCGACCGAGACCACGGTCGATGCCACGGCCTGGCTGGGAGGCGACCTGGGCGAAGGCCCCTTCGCGCCCATTGGCCGACCCATCGCGAACACCCAGGCCTACGTCCTGGATGCACAGGGCCAGCCGGTCCCCGTGGGCGTCCCGGGTGAGCTCTTCGTCGGTGGAGATGGTCTGGCTCGTGGGTACGTGGGCCGGCCAGACCTGACGGCGGAGCGTTTCGTGCCTGACGCCTTGGGACGTACACCGGGCGCCCGGCTCTACCGCACGGGGGACCAGGTGCGGTGGCGCTCGGGGGGCTCGCTGGAGTTCCTGGGCCGTGTGGACACGCAGGTGAAGGTGCGGGGGCACCGCGTCGAACCCGGCGAAGTGGAGGCGGTGCTTGCGGAGCACCCGGCCATCCACGTCGCCGTGGTGGTGTCACGGAAGGACGTTTCGAATGAGACGCGGCTCGTGGCCTACGTGGTGCCAGGCGATGCGTCAGGAGCGGTGGATGCCACAGTGCTGCGCGCCTTCCTGGTGGAGCGCCTGCCTCCAGCCATGGTGCCCTCGTGGTTCGTGGTCCTGGAATCGCTGCCGCTGCTCCCCAGCGGAAAGGTGGACCGCAAGGCGCTGCCCGCGCCCGACATGGACGTCAGCGAGCGACAGTACGTCGCACCCCGCACCCCGACGGAAGAGCTGCTGTGCGGCTTCTTCAGCAGGGTGCTGGGCGTGGAGCGCGTGGGCATCCACGACGGATTCTTCGAGCTGGGGGGCCACTCGCTCCTCGCGACACAGCTCGTCTCTCGGGTGCGGTCGGCCTTCCGGGTGGAGCTCGCGCTGCGGGAGTTGTTCGAGGCGCCCACGGTCGCGGACCTGGCGCGTCGAATCGATCAGGCGAAGCAGTCTGGGGCCGAGATGCCGATGCTTCGGAGCTCGGCGGTGCCTCGCGCACGTGAGCTCCCCTTGTCGTTCGCGCAGCAGCGGCTTTGGTTCCTGGATCAACTCCAGCCAGGAAGTGCGTTCTACAACGTGTCCGCGGTGGTGAAGTTGACCGGCCCGCTGGACCCGAGCGCGCTGGAGTGGAGCTTCGAGGAACTGGTGCGTCGCCATGAGGCCCTGCGAACGACCTTCCGGGCCCAGGGGGGGACCCCGGTACAGGTCATCTCGGCCGATCCGACGCTCGCCTTCGCTGTGGTGTCCCTGGAAGCGCTGGATGACACCGAGCGCGATGCCGCTGCGAAGCGCTGGGCTGAAGAGGAGGCCCAGCGGCCCTTCGACCTGAAGAAGGGGCCGTTGCTGCGGGCCACGTTGCTACAGCTGCGGGAGCGGGAGCACGTGCTGGTGCTGGTGATGCACCACATCGTGTCGGACGAATGGTCCATGGGCATCCTCGTGCGCGAGGTGGCCGCGCTCTACGAGCCGCTGTCCCAGGGACAGCGCTCCTCGTTGCCGGACCTTCCGATTCAGTATGGCGATTACGCTGTCTGGCAGCACCAGTGGCTGGCAGAGGACGTGTTGGAGGCGCAGCTCGGATACTGGCGACAGCAGCTCGCTGGGGCGCCGAGTGCGTTGGCGTTGCCCACGGACAAGCCCCGCCCGGTGATGCAGACGTTCCGCGGGAGCATGCAGGAGGCGCTCTGGCCCTCCGAGCTATGGGCCGCGGTAAAGGCGCTCGGGCAGAGAGAGGGCGCGACACCGTTCATGGTGCTGCTCGCGGCCTTCCAGACGCTGCTGTCGCGCTACTCGGGCCAGGATGACGTGAGCGTGGGCTCGCCTATCGCGGGCCGCACGCGTGAAGAGACGGAGGGGTTGATTGGCTTCTTCGTCAACACGTTGGTGCTGCGGACGAAGGTCTCCCCTGTGTCGATCTTCCGCGAGCTGCTCGCTCAGGTGCGGGAGGTGACGCTGGGTGCGTATGCGCACCAGGATGTGCCGTTCGAGAAGCTGGTGGAGGAACTCCAGCCCGAGCGTGACCTGAGCCGCAGTCCGCTGTTCCAGGTGACGCTGACGCTGCAGAACACGCCTTTCTCCGAGGTCCAACTGCGGGAGCTGACGCTGACGGGCGTCGACGCCGAGGAGCAGACCTCGAAGTTCGATTTGTCGCTGCTCGCGGAAGAGGTACCGCACGGGTTCTCCGTGGCGGTGAACTACAACAGCGACCTGTTTGAAGCCGCGACGATGGAACGGTTGCTGGGGCACTTGCGGGTGTTTCTGGAAGCCGCTGTGAGCGCTCCAGAGACGCGGCTTCTCGACTTGCCGCTGATGGGGAGTGAGGAGCAGCAGCGGTTGGTGAAGGAGTGGCGCGGGACGGCTTCCACGTACCCACGCGATGCCAGCCTGAGTGCCCTCTTCGAGCAGCAGGCGCAGCGGACGCCGGACGCAGTGGCGGTGGAGTACGAGGACCGGCGGTTGACGTACGGGGAGTTGAACCGGCGCTCCAACCAGTTGGCACACCACCTGAGAAGCATGGGTGTGGGGCCCGAGGTGCGGGTGGGGTTGTGCGTGGAGCGCTCGCTGGAGTTGGTGGTGAGCGTGCTGGGCATCCTGAAGGCGGGAGGCGTTTACGTGCCGCTGGATGCCAGCTACCCGCTGGAGCGTCTGTCGTGGATGAAGGCGGAGGCCGGCGTCGCAGTGCTGGTGGCGCAGGAGAAGCTCGCGGATGAGGTGGCCGCGGGTGGCGAACTGGTGGTGTGTGTGGACACGGAGTGGGACACGCTGATTGCCCTGCAACCGGAGGTCGCACCGAGCACGCATGTGGGTGGGGGCAACCTGGCGTACGTGATGTTCACGTCGGGAAGCACGGGGAAGCCGAAGGGCGTGGGCGTGCCCCACCGAGCGGTGTCACGCCTGGTGCTGGGGACGGACTTCGCACACTTCGGGCATGAGGAGGTGTGGCTGCAACTGGCGCCCATCTCCTTCGATGCATCGACGCTGGAGGTATGGGGCGCGCTGCTGCACGGCTCGCGGTTGGTGGTGTACCCGGCGGGGACGCCGTCGCTGGAGGAGTTGGGCCGCAAGCTGGAGTCGTCAGGTGTGACGTCACTGTGGCTGACGGCGGCGCTCTTCGAGCAGATGCAGGCGAGGCAGCCGAAG
>NZ_FNAJ01000009.1:0-21049 GCF_900101905.1 Myxococcus virescens
CGACGCCGACCTCCAGGGTGTCGAGGGAGAGGCGATTGCCGCTGCCGCACCGGGCGCAGCGCTGCAGCACGTCTTCGGCAGTGACTTCGTGAATGGCCATGGGCGTCCTCACGCGACAGCGGTGTACGAGCCGTACCAGTACGTCGCGGCGAGGCCTGAGAGGTTTTGGTGGCTGTAGAAGGCGAAGCCGTCTCTGTCGGGCACCATGACGGTGGGGTTGCCGACGAAGCTGCCGCTGGTGGCGTAGGGGGTGAGGGTGATGGAGGAGGGCGCGGTGGGAAAGCGGCTGCGGAACGTCACCGAGCCGCCCCCGGCCAGGTTGTCGTGCGCGACGGTGTCGCTGTTGCTGTACTGGAGGCCGAGCCGGCCCACCTCGCGCACGCTGCCCGCCACCTCGAAGGCCGTGTTGCTGGCAGTGCTACTCATGGGAATCCGCCAGGTGCGCGTCCAGGTGGTGAATGTGACGCCAGTGTTGGCGTCGTGGAGGAACTCCGCCTCGTTGCGTGAGAGGCGAAAGCCGCCGGAGGCCGTCCCGCTGGTGTCCCGGGCCCAGGCGCTGCCATTCCAGGCCGCATTGAGGGTGAACCACACCGAGTCGCTGTCGGCGTAGAGGCGCAGCCGCGCGGCGGCGCCGCCCGCGCCCTGGGCGTCGAGGAGGAGGACGCGGCCGGCCCCGAGGACGGGCTGGAGGATGGCCTTGTGCTGGCCCACCGCAGTCTCGTTGCCGCGGAAGTGCCCGCCGCTGAAGGCCGAGAGGACTTCCGCGAGGGCCGCTTCGACGGTGCCTGCCGTCAGCAGGTTGCCAGCGTCCGCGACGGAGACGGCGGAGGCCGCGTGGGCCCCCGCGCCCTGGGTGACGTGCCCATTGAGGAAGCCCAGAAGCGCGGCCACCTGCTGCCGCAGGCTGCTGGCGGGGAGGGTGTGAGGCGTCCCTGCCAGTGCGTCTCCTCCGATACGAGAGGCGCCGGGGCTGTTTGCCGTTGTCTCTCCGAGGCGCGTGACGACCTCCTGCAACTGGGCCTGCACGCTGGTGCCGCTGACGTAGCTGTGGGGCGTGGCGCCAATGGCGCTGGCGTGGTGGGCCCCGGTGGCCGCGCCCTGGTGGGTGTTGAGGAAGCCCAGCAGCGAGGAGAGCTGCGCGTCCACGGTGCCCGCCGGCAGCAGGTTGGGCGTGCCGGGCACCGCGTCCGCGCCCACGCGAGAGGCGCCCGGTGTGCCAGCAGTGGCCGTGGAGAGCTTGTCCACGACTTCGTCCACGGCCGTCTGCACGGTGGTGGCGCCAACGAAGCCGTGGGGCGCGTAGTCCACGGCGCTGGCCGCGTGCCTCCGGGCGTCGCCGGAGAAGTGCCCGGCCAGTTCGGCGTCCACCTCGTCCAGCGTCGCCTGCACCGTGTCCGCGCTGGGGCTCAGGACGTCCCAGGTGCCGCTCTCCACGGCCACGGAGGTGCCCCGGGCGAAGATGAAGGCCTGGCGGCGGGAAGTGTCCAGGTCCGCAGCAAGAATCTGCGTCTGCCCTGGGCGGCGCCGGACATCACACAGCAGCAGCTCGTCGGACTGGAGGGCGGGCTTGGGCGCCTGGCCGACGGGCCCCTCCGGCGCCTGGCGCACCACCAGCTCGAAGGACTCGTCGCGGCGGAAGTACACCTGCTGGGAGTTGCCGTCCGTGCGCGGCTCGGACAGCAGGCGGGTGAAGCGCAGGAAGATGCCCACCCACCGCTCGCTGCCCGAGGTGGAGACGTCGGTGGGGATGCCCGACAAGTCCGCCGCGCAGTTCACCGTCTGCCCGGTGCCGAAGAAGATGCGCTGGCCGAGGTTGTCGTAGGCGCGGCCTGGGGCCGTCAGGTCGACGGTGAGGTTGGGGACGGGGGAATGCGGCGCGGGCACGGCCCCGGAGATGACGCCGTGGACGCCCAAGTCCGAGGCGAGGTTCCTATCTGCTTGCTCGAGCTGCGCGAAGGCCAGGTCCAGCTCGGCCTCCGTCACGCGCTGCCTGAAGTGAAAATCCAGCCGGTTGCTCATGCCTGCGCCCTCCAGAGGAAGGCAAAGGCACGGCGCGAGAAATCGGGGACATGCCAGGCGGACGTCAGTGCAGCGTCGTCGTCTCGCCCAGCTCGCTGAGTCCCAGCTCCCAGTGCTCCGGGAGTATGGGCGGCAGGGGCTCCACCAAGTCGACGAAGTGGGTGTGCGCGGGCTTGAGGTAGTCGACGAGGGTGCGCAGTCGCTGGCGCTCCGCAGGCGAGAGGAGACGCTCCACCTCGACGTTGAAGGCGTAGCGGGCGAAGCGCTCCGAGGGGCCCAGTACCCAGTCGACGCCCAGCTCGGACTCACCCAGCACGAGGGTGTCTGAGGCGAAGGGAGAGATGGCCCTCACCTCGATGCCGAGGAAGAAGCGGATGGCGTTGCGCAGGCCCAGCGCGGTGCCCTTCTGCTGGTACATGTCCACGAGGATGGCGGCCAGGCGGCGCCGGGCGAGGACGTCCAGCTCGAAGGCGAAGGGGTTTCCCAAGTCCTGGAGGATGCCGTCGAGGAAGGACTCCGGCGCACGCTCCAGGTCAAAGACGTCGGGGAAGGCGTCCAAGTCAGCGAGGAGCAAGTCCGTCACCTCCTGAAGGCAGGAGATGAAGCGGTGCAGGTCGCCCGTCACGTCGTCGCGGCGGTTGTGGCGGGGCAGCATGTCCCAGAGCTGGAAGTGCCGGGAGGGCGGCCTGGTCGGCCTGAAACCCGTGAAGATGGCGCGGTGGTAGGGGGCGAGCACCAGGTTGCCGTGGGCGTCCGTCACGCCCTCCACGAGCACCTCGTACCCCACGTCCGGCGTCATTTCCGTGTCGAGGGCGAGGTGGACGAGGGGGCCGTCGGCCGCGGCCTCGAGGGCGGCCACCGGGACTGCGGGCGCGCCGCGAGGCGTGAAGGTGATGCGCGCGGAGGGCGGTACCCGCACGTCCTCGTCGAAGGCGAGGCGCACCGATTTCGACGCCAGGGCCTGGGCGCTCACGAGCCGGGGTGCCGTCCTGTCCTCCACGGTGAAGGTGTACGTCTCGTCGAGGAGGTGCGCGCCGCCGGCCGTGGCCGAGACGACGCGGACGGAGACGGTGGCCTGGCTAACCAGTGGCACCGCCGGATGGAGCACCACACGCAGGGTGTCTGCCGTCTGCGTCACCTCCGCCAGAGGCCCCGCGAAGGCGGGTTGCACCTCGACGTCAGCCCCGCCTTCGAAGGCGGGGAATCCGTCCACCCAGACGCGCGTGGCCGCCCGGGCAATGCCGTCCGTGCCGACGTCCACCAGCTCCAACTCCAGCGCGGCATTGACGGGGACATTCGCCTCCTCGGGGCCCGGAGCGCGGTTGAGGAGGAGGGGACGGCGCGTCTCGGCGAAGAGGGAGACGGTGTCGACGTAGAGGGCGGGCAGCTCAACCGTGGCCATGGGGCTTCCTCACGGGGATACGAGCTCCAGGCGGACGCCCACCGTGTGGACACCGGAGAGCTTCGAGACGTTGGCGACCAGGTCCGAGACGAGCCGCTCGCGGCCGGGGCGCCCTCGGCAGCGGGCGTACTTCACCCCGCCCACGACGAGGGACGCTTCCCAGGCCAGGCCAACTGGGGCGCTTGGAGGCACACGGAGGCGCAAGGCGGTGCGGACCAGGTCCACGCCGGTGACGTCCACGGCTTGAGTCACCTCGGCGAAGTCCCCAGGGGCCAGCTCGAAGCGGCGCCCGAGCTCCTCGTCTCCGAGGACGAAGAGGTACTCGCCCGAGGCGGGCGTGGCCCGCTGGGGCCGGATGCGTCCCTGGCCCAGGCCGAGGCGGCTGGTGAAGGCGGTGAGGGCCATGGGCGTCACACCTGCCGGGACAGCTCGAGCGAGTCGAAGTATGCCCGGCGCGTGACGTCCTTCACCGCGAAGCCGAAGCCGCCCCGGCCCGAGGTGAGGGGCTGGCTGCCGGAGTTGATGCCGAGGGCGTCGTCGATGAAGTCGGCCATGCCCGGCACGGGCTGCCAGTCAGGGGGCGTGCCGAGCGGGTGCGCGGCCAAGTCATTCTGGAGGGCCTTGAGGACGACGTCGCCGTTGGCGTTGACGATGACGTCCAGCCGCAGGTGCAGCCAGGTGCCCTGGGTGAAGCTGGCCGAGGACTTCAGCAGGACACCGGGGCCGTCCGCGTCAGGCAGGCCCGTGGCCACCGCGCCTTTGCGCAGAACAACTCGATGGGGCTCATCGTCGGAGAGACCCAGGAGGTAGGCGGAGTCGTTGACGGAGGTGCCCTGTCCGCACAGGAAGAGGAAGGGCGCGAAGCCGGTGGGGCCGCCGCCCGGCCCTCGCTGGAGGCAGCCGCGGATGCTCCCGCCCCGGGCCATGGGGGCGAAGTCGGGGAGGTTGGCGAAGAGACCCACTGCGCCCTGCGCGGCGGAGAGGGAGTTGAAGGCGAAGAGGAAGTGGCCGCCGCCCGGGGGACGGGCAATGCCCGCCGTCACGCCCCTGTCCACGGTGGCGATGTCCAGTCCTTGATTGAGGTAACTCCAATCTGCGCTTGCCATGATGTCCTCACTGCGTGGCGGCCACAGGCCACCCGGTGTCGAAGTCCTCGGTGGGCTGCGTCGTGTTGAAGAGGGCCACGCGCGCCGTCACGTCCTCCCAGCGCCAGGCGTAGGCCTCGTTGGTGTGCCAGCGCTCCTCGAAGTCCTCCCGCGGCGAGTTGTTGAAGAGGCCCGGCACGGAGGTGATGTCCGCCCAGTCCGTGAGGAAGCGCCCCTGGTCCCACGTCTCGACGACGCCCCCCTCGAAGCGGTGCGGGACGAGCTGCGCGGCCGGCAGCTCGAAGAGGTAGCCGTCGTTGTCCCAGCCCCGGGAGAAGGACTCGAAGCCCTCGCGCTGGCCAGAGAAGAAGGCGAGGGCTACAGGGATGTCGGAGAGGGCGGCGCGCCACACGTACCAGTGCTCGAAGTCCTCGCACGCCTCCTCCGGCACACCGAAGCCCGCTAGGGCTTCGAGGTGCGTCACCGCCGTCAGCGTCCAGTGCGCTGCCTCGCCGGGCCGGGCGCCCGCGTCTTCGAAGCTGGGATTCAGGAGGGGCATGTCAGAGCAGCCCTCCGGTGTCCCCGTCCTGCAGGATGACGCTGCCCAGCACCGGCAGCTCGCGCACCGTCAGCTTCACGTCCGCGGGCAGGCTGTTGAGTGTCAAATCCATCCGCGCGTCGCCCAGCTTCCGCACCCCGGGCGCGTCGCGGATGACGTTGAACACGTCCGACCAGGCTACCTCGCCGGCGGGGAAGCCCTGGGCGTCCTTGAGGTTGAAGCCGAAGTCGATGCGCGGGTTGGGTGTGCCGTCAGGCTCGCTGATGCGGAAGTGGGCGACGAGTGCCTGGCGGACGCGCGAGGCGACGTCCTGGGCCGAAGCGCCCTGGCGCAGGAAGAGGCGGGCGGAGACGTCCACGCGCCGGTACACCGGCTCCTGGACGCTCACCTGGAAGGTGAGGGTGCAGGGGTAGACTTCGGTGACTTGCCGCAGCACCTGGGCCTTGAGCGCGGGCGTGGGGACTCCGCCGCCCTGGGGCACGACGTAGAGGATGCCGGCATTCTCGGCAATGGTGGCGTCTTCGTTGGACGTCAGCATGAGGGCGCGAGCCACTCCGGGGAGGCGCCGGGCGTTAATCTCGAAGTCCTCGCGGGAGACGGTGCGCGTTGGAGCCCGGAGACTCTCGGGGGCGAGCAGCTTCGCGGAGGCCACCGTCTGCCTGTCCGTGCCACCCGAAGCGGGGGCGGGGTTGTGGACGGACACCTGCACCGCGTGGCCGTGGGCGTCCCGAAAGCTGCCCTCCACGACGACGAGGCGACCCGCGTCCACGTTGCCGGCCGTGCCGCCACCTGTCTTGTACACCACCGCCACGGTGCCAGCGGGCGGCAGGCCGTTGGTGCCGGTGCCGAAGCGGATGGTGGCCTTGTCCCCCTGGTCCACCGAGACGAGGAAGTGGGCGTCGGAGGCGCGGGAGTTGAGGAAGGTGTCCACCTCGGTGAAGGTGCCCTGGGCGGTGGACACGCGGGCGGAGCCGTCGAGGTAGGGCGCGAAGTCCAGGTGTGCCTCGAAGTCAGCGAGGCCGCGGGCGTCGAAGAGCTGGGTGTGCGTCTTTGAGTGCTCCACCACGGCCAGGACGCGCGGCGGGTTGGCGCCGGCCAGAATGGTGACGTACGAGAGGAGCTGGAAGCGGACGGCCTCTGTCACCTCCTGCGTGCGGACGATGGTGCCGGCGGGGAAGGTGACAGGGGCTGCGGGAGGCTGAGCCAGGCGCAGCTCCACCTCGGCCGTGGCCGCATGGGCACCGTGAAGCCGGTAGCCCAGCATTCTCGCCAGGGCGATGACGTTGCGGCGCTGGGTGGCGGTGGAGAGGCGCGACTCGCGGGCGAGGTTGTCCTGGTAGAAGCCGAGGACGTCGCCGACGAAGGCGAACATCTCCAGCAGCAGGTTGCCGAAGCTGGCGACGTCGAAATCGGCCCAGTCCGGGAAGACGCTCCGCACCAGCGCCACGAGGCGTGCGCGCAGAGCATCGTAGTCTTTGGTGGTGTAGTCGGTGTTGTGAGGCAGCAACGGAATGCTCGCTTTCAAAGATACCGTTGGGCGATAAGCGCCTTGCGCTCAAGTCTTGGACCGGGGGCGCCATAGAGGAGTTGCACAAGTGCGATGGCGCGCCCCTCGGAGGTCCACTGAGCGTAGGCAGCACCGCCTCGCTGCCGAGGCTTGCCGTTGGTGTCGATTCCGAGTTGCTCCACAATCCAACAGACCGTTGCGGGATGGCCGCAGTAGGCCGCCTGAAGGTAGCCGCGCTTGGAGACGTGAAGGCAGCCGTTGCCGTCAAAGAGACCCCGGAGAAATGCACGTTGCTCCTGGCCAACGAGATTGGGTGGAGCACATGGTGCATACGTCTTGCGCGGCACCACTCCAAGTCGGCCAAGAGAGAGACAAAGCTTGCGGGAGCAAGCCATCAGGCTCCTCAGCCTACTCTTGGTCCAACTCAGTCGTCCGCCAATTCGCGCATGAAGCGTGGAAAGGTGGGATTCGTCCTTGGCGGCGAGATGCACTCTGAGTGCCCAGCGCGGTTTGAAGACGACTGAACCGTCTGCGTAAATGAACCCGAGCCAGTACGCACGCTCCACGTCCAACGGCTCTTCAAAGAAATCCTCGCGTACCCAGTTTTTTCTGGGTTGTCCCGTGCGTCGCTCGGGCGGAAAGAGTCCATCGATGTCGAGTGGTGGGGAGAATGCGAGGGGGTTGGTATGAGAATTGTCCACGATGCGAATGCCTCCGAAGAGGCAAAGCCATCGGACGTGGTGTGTTCGGGGACATCTCACATCTCCAACGAGACGCTCACGGAAGTTGCCGCATCGCGCTCCTTCACCCGGACATGCAGAGTAAACAGAGGGCCTGACTGCTCGACGCGGACCTGCACAAGCTGGACGCCAGG
This sequence comes from Myxococcus virescens, assembly GCF_900101905.1. Lineage (NCBI taxonomy): Bacteria > Pseudomonadati > Myxococcota > Myxococcia > Myxococcales > Myxococcaceae > Myxococcus > Myxococcus virescens. The sequence goes on from NZ_FNAJ01000009.1 coordinate 7,447, forward strand.
CAGCCAGCGCGCGAGGGCGTCACGGATGCACACGCGCGCCAACTCCCCCAGCACGGCGTCGTTGCTCTGATGGCGAAGGCGCGAGAGGCCCGCGCCGAAGCTGGTGCGCCAGGGCAGCTCACCGGTGGAGTGGGGAGTGGCGCCTTCCGTCAGCAGCACCTGCCGTACCTTCGAGGCGAGCAGTTCGGCCCCGGTCCCCGTGGCGAAGTCCCGCTTTCGGTCGCGCCGGAAGGGGACGAGGAGATTCTGGGGGGCTCGACTCATGACGTCCTCCTCATGGAACGGGAATGGCCGAGCGCACCTGCTGCAGCGTGCGGACGATGGCGTCGAGTGGTGCGATGGCGCCATCGAGCGGGCCTTCGAGGCTGGAGAAGTCCGGCACCTGGGGGCCGCCCACCAGTCCGAGGAGGACGTTGAGGAGGGCCATGAGCTGGGAGAGGGCGGCCAGGGCCTTGCCGACGTTGGCGGCCTCCTGGGCGACGTTGGCCTCCGCGCAGCCGGCCACCGCAAGGAGGCCCGCGTCTCCAAGCTGGGCGGCGCGTTGCCGGGCCCGCGCCACACTCGACAGGCGCAGCTGCATGTGGACGAGCTGGGCACGCGCACGGCCCAGCTCGCCCAGGACGATGTCGATGACGCCCACCACGGTGTAAGGCACCGAGAGCTGGGGGACGAGGCGGAGCAGCTTGGACACCTTCTCGGACAATTTGGGCAGAGCCGCGGCGATGGCTGTCGGGTCCGGCGGCGGCCCCAGCGCGTCCGGTATGGCCTTCACGACTTCGACGAGGGCCAGCACCGCGCCGATGACGTCGAAAATAGGCATGAGCGGCGCGAGCGCCGGCTGGACGGCTTGCAGGAGCTGGTGGTGCTGCAGGGTGGCGCCGCCGGGCAGGGTGAGGGTAGGCGCCTCGGGCAACGGCGGGATGTGGATGCAGATGGGCAGCGCCATGGGCTTCCTCAAATCGGCTCGGCGATGGGGCGGACGACACGGCCGGCGATGGTGACTTGAGCGGCTTCGAGGGAGATGGCGCCCACCGCGCGCAGGGTGAGGGCGGTGGTGGCCTCCAGTGTGACGGAGTTGGTTTCCGCGTCGAAGGTGAGGCAGTCGCCCGTCTTCCGGTTGGTGAGCTTCAGCTTCCGCTTCCCCGCGGACTCGTCCAACTCGACGCGGAAGGTGGGCGTGGCGAGGACGCGGTTGTCGGGCGGAGACACCTGGGCTTCTTCGGGCACCTCGCTCTGACCGCCGGGCCGCCCCCAGTGCGCGCTGAGGTAGTAGGGGGCGTCGACGTCGCCCTGGTTGAAGAAGACAGCGACCTCTGCGCCCACCTCGGGGACGGCGAAGAAGCCCGTGTCCTTGGCGCCCCCGCCGGAGGTGCCCAGCGGCCAGGCCCAGGCGGACTCGGGCTCGAGGACACCGGGGATGCACACGCGGACGCGGCCGAGCTGCGCCTCGTCGTCGCGGCTGGTGACGTAGCCCACGTACATTCCGAGGAGGCGCGTGTCATGGGCAAGGATGTCGTCGTCGAAGGTGCTCATGGTGGGCTCGCTACTTGGGGAGACTCATTCCGGCTTCCGGGTCCTCGACTCCGATGGGCTGCCCGTCGCGGCGGTACTCGATGTACCGGGTGCCGGTGTCCCTCTCGAAGGCCTCGACTTCCTTCAGTGCCCCAGTCGTCTCGGGCGCGCTGGTGTTGGGCTGTCCCCCCTGGGGCTGGCCTTGCTTCTCGGCGCTGGCTTGCTGACGCTGTCCGGTGCCGTCACGCGACAGCTTCAACTCGCAGGTGTAGCCAGAGGAGGAGAGGACGTGCTTCGCCTCTGTGACGTAATACTTCCCGGACAGGAAGCTGGAGATGCCTCGCACCTCCACGACGGACTTCGCGCGCAAGCTGGGATTGCCCACCACCTGGAGGGACAGCTTCACGGTGCCGGCTGCCGAGCGCCGGAAGCGGGCTGCGGATTCGCGCTGAGCTTGGGCCGGCGTCGATGCGGAGGTGGGCTGGACGCTGGTGGTGCTGTTGCGGAGCTGCAGCGACGTGGTGCCCGTGCGCTTGTCCACCACTTCAAGGAAGTCGGCGAGGGTGGTGCGCTCCACGGTGGCGCTGCTCGCCTGGGCGTCGATGGTCGCCTTGGCCATGGCGTCCCGGCCACGGACGCCCACCTGGCCCACTCGCCGCCCCAGCTCCGACTCGACGTTGACGGAGAGGATGTCGCCCCGGCCCGCGTCGGCGTACCACCACAGCACCTGGGTGGGCGCGGCGGCCTGGTTTCGCGGACCGAAGGTGAGGCCCCTGTCGTCGACGTGGAACTCGAACTCCTCCCGCGCGGCCAGGCGCCGAAGAAAGCGCGCATCTGTCTCCCCGGCCTGGTGGATGGCGTCGAAGGACTCTCCGGTGTCCTCGACATGGACGGAGCTCTCCTCGTAGCCGTACTCGGCGGCCACCTCGCGCACCACCTGGGCGCGCGTTTTGCCCTTCCAAGCGCGCGTCTTCGCTTCGCGGTGCATGAGGGCGCTGAGCGCCTGGCCTTCGACGGTGAGCACCTGAAAGCCCTTCAGCTTCTTGATGACGACGCGCCGCGGAGGCGCCATGAGTCCCGGGTAGCCCCAGGACACCTCCAGCACCGCGCCGCCCACCAGCTCCGCCCTGTCGAAGAGGGCCAAGTCGAAGTTGTCCAACTGGAGGGACAGCTTGTCGGCCTTCGTGGCGGAGTCCTCGAAGGTGAGGCTGAGGACGCGCCCCTCAAGCGAGAGGGGCTCACCGCTGCGGGCCTTCTCGTGTGCCAGCAGCGTGAGACGCACGCCAGGCGCGCTCCTGTCGAGGGGCCGCGTCATTCGCTGACCCTCCGTCGCTGCTCGCTGAGGATGACGTCGGTGAGGACGCGCAGCGAGGGGATGTAGACGCGCCGCCCGGCCTCCAGCTCCAGCGTCGCGTCGATGATGGGTTCCGGCTGGAAGTCCGCAATCGCCCACCAGAAGCCGCAGGCGCGCGGGAGGGGGGCGAAGTAGCGGCCGGCCAGACCCCAGAGGGAGTCACCCTCGGCGACGAGGTGGACGCGCGTGTCAGCGTGCGGCTGGAAGCCGTAGGGAACTCTCTCGGTGAGCAGCAGACGTCCCACCTCATCCCGAATACCGAAGGAGAAGGAGTAGCGACTGCCGGCGTGAGGGGCCACTACGGCACCTCCTGACGGAGCTGCTCGGAGGTGACGCGGGTGTCGAGCACCTCCTCAAAGGTGACGGTGGCGGTGTAGACGAGGACGCGGCCGTCCACGGCCAACTGGCGGTAGTTGAACTCCACGCTGGCGACGACGCACTCCACGGTGAGGACGCCGGGCCAGAGGACGAGGACGCGCGGGGGCGCCGTCGCCAGCACACCCTTGGTGCCCGCCGGAGGCACGGTGAGCGCCCGCAGGAAGGCGCGGAACGCCATGATGTTGGACGTGTCGGCCTGCTGCATGGCGAAGTAGGCATCCAGGTAGAACTCGACGCCCGCGAGCTGCCGATTGGAGGTGCCCTGAAACTGGAGCACCTGGTGAGAGAGGCCGGGCACCGCCAAGCGATTCCAATTCACCTGGAGCTTCTCTACCAACTGCGTGGGGTTGAAGATGCACTCCATTGCCTCGCCGGTGAGGACATTCACCAGTACGCAGCGAGGAGGACGGGCGAGGCCGGCAGCGATGGACACGTGGGGTCCGCCTTTCAGTACGCCGGCATGGGAGAGAAGCTGCGTGAGGCGGCGTCCCTCTCGGCACGAGCCGTGGCCTGGGCAAGCACCTCGCCGTCCACCTGCAGGCTGACGAGGACGGGGGCGGCGGGAGGCGAGGCCGGCTGCGAAGAGAGCACCTCGGGTGGGGGCAGCGAGGCTTGGAGGGCCGCCACCGCCGGCATGGACGAGGACTCCAGGGGCCAGTCCACCGGCGAGGTGGGCGAGGCCGCGGTGACGACGGACGCGGGTGTGGCTGCGCTGCCGGTGGCGTCCTCAAGGCCGAAGGCGACGGACAAGTCCCGGTGGAGACCCAGTCGGGCCGTGCGGAGCGCCTGCTGGAGGCCGGTGTCCGTGCCGAAGAGGCTCGCCACCGCGTCCACCACACCGAGGATGGCGCCCACCAGCTCCAGGAGGACGCCGGAGATGGCGTCGACCACGCCGAAGACGACGAGCTTCATGCCCGTCCACGCCTCGGCCCAGTTGCCGGTGAGGGCTCCGCTCAGCGTCAACACCACGCCCCAGAAGACGTCGACGATGCCAGAGAAGGCCGCCAGGGCGGCGTTGAGGACGCCGCCCACCACGGACACCGCGAGGGAGACGGCGGACACCAGCACGCCCACGACGGTGGTGATGTTGCCGATGGCAAACCCGATGGCTTGCCCCATGGCCACCCAGATGCTGCCGCCTTCCCTCGCGGCGGAGCTGGTGCCCAAGAGGCCGGAGAGCGCCCCACCGAGGACGCGGCCGAGGTGCGCCAGGCTGCTGAGGAGGACGTCGACGCCGGCCTTCATGTAGTGCCATTGCCCCGCGAGGCCCTCCGCCACCTCTGCACCGGTCGTTAGGCCCCTGACGACGAAGTCGAAGACGCGGGCGAGGGCGCGCCCCACCGTGGCCCCCGCCTCGCCGAAGGCGGCGAACTTCGCAGCGGCGGTGGTCGCGTCGTCCCGCTCGGAGAGGAAGCCCAGCGCTTCGCCCACCCGCTGCAACGTCGCCTGGAAGGCGTCGAGGGTGGGGCGCGCGGCTTCGAGGCCAGAGGAGAAGCCGTCGGCGAGGCCCGAGAAGAAGCTGTGGACGCGGTGTGCCCACAGGTAGAGGTTGATGAGGAAGTCTTTCAGCCCGGCATTCTGGGCCCGGCCCAACTCCTCCCGCACCGCGCCGGAGAAGCCTCCGTCCTCGAAGAGCTGGACGAAGCCTCGGAAGGCGAGCGTCACCTGCTCCTGCACACGCCGCGCGAAGTTGCCCAGGCCCCCGAGGTTGTGGCGGAAGGCGTAGGCGAGGCCGGCCACGGCGACGCCCAGCAGGACGACAGCGGCTACCGCCGGAAGCACCGTGGCCAGGAGGCTGCCCAGGGTAAGGCCCAGCACCTTGAGGCCCAGCACCAGCAGCGCCAAACCCACCTTGGCGGAAATGACGGCGCCGACAAGGGCGATGATGCCACCGGCCCCCAGGGCGAAGGCTGCGAAGGCGCGCTTCACCGGGCCGGGCAACGCCTGGAAGACACCCAGCACCTGCTGCACCGCGCCGGCGACGAGGGTGACGAGGGGCTTCAGCACCTGGCTGAAGGGCTCCCCGAGGACGATGGCCAGCGTCTCCAGGTTGCCAGCCAGCAGCGTCTTCTGGCCCTGAAATGTGTCCAGCATCTGCTCGCGGAACTTCGTGGCCGTGCCGCCCGCATTCTCGAACTCATCGCGCAGGTACTTGAGGGCCTCGGCGCCGCGGACGACTTCGCCAGTGTCCTTGCGGATGCCGTTGGTGAACTGCGTGAGGATGGCATTCACGCCGCCGAGCGCCTCGCGGCCGAAGGCCTTCAGGAGGAAGGCGGAGCGCTGCGCTGCCGTCATTCGCTCGAGGGCGGGCGACAGTTTGTCGAGGATGCCGAGGAAGGAGAGGAAGTTGCCTTTGGAGTCGGTGACGGCAACACCCAGGCCGCGCAGGTGCTCTTGCACCTGCGGGTCCGCCATGCGCTCCATAGCCACCGCGACGGCGGTGGACGCGCGCTCCACGCCGGGGACAACATTCTTCACAAGGCCGAGGGCGATGAGTGTCTCGGGCAGGGACTGGTTGAGGGCCTGTGCGCCGCGCGCAGCGGTGCCGAGGGCCAGGGGCAACTCATTCGCACTGAGGGCGAAGACGTTGACGGCCTGGAGCATCTGGTCGACGGAGATGGCGGCCTTGTCGGTGGAGATGCCGAAGGCCTTCATGGCCTGGGAGGCGAGGCCCGCCGCCCCCTGGGGTGTCAGCTCTCCCAGCGAGCCACCCGCCAGGTCCAACACCGGCAGGAGCAGCTTCATGGCCTCCGCGGCGGTGAAGCCGGCCTGAGTGAGCTCGCGCAGGCCCAGCACGGACTCGGTGGGCGTGAATTGCGTGGCGAGGCTGGCCTTGACGGCCGCGTCACGCAGCTCCCCGAGCACCTCGGCCGAGGCACCAGAGACGGCGGCCACGCCCGCCAGGGCTTGTTCGAACTGGCCGGCGACGTTGGCCAGCGAGAGGGACGCGCCCACGGTGACGGCGCCAGCCGTGAAGATGGCCATGGCGACGCCAAGCCGCTGGAAGGCGGTTTCAATACGCGCGGTGCCCAACCCCACTCGCCTGTCCAGGCTCATGAAGTTGCGCTCCACGCCCTGGAAGGTGCCAGAGGCCAAGTCCCGTGCCGTGAAGACGAAGCCCAGGCCGAGATTGTTGAGCACGCGCTACCTCCGCTTCGCGGACTTCTCCAAGGCCTTCGCCTCGCGACTGCGTTGCTGGCCGATGCGCTCGAGGAGCCAGTCCCTGTCCGAGGTGGGCAGCTCCAAGGCGTCACCAAGAGGCACTGCGAGGCCGCTGCCGCCGTGTTGGTGCCAGCACAGGTTGAAGAGGCCCTCGCGCCACGTCTCCAGCGTCACGCCGGGGAAGAGGTGGAGCGCTCCCGTCGCCTCGTCGTCCGGGCTTGCCCCGGAAGGAAGAAGCCCCGGTCGAAAGGGAGCTCCACCTCCTGGCGCATGAAGCACTCGGGGCATTCGACTTCGAGCGTCGTGTCCACCCCGCAGTCGACGCGGTCGAACTCGTCGACGAGGAAGTCGGCGTCGCGCAGGCTCAAGTCTTCGAGGAAGCGGCGCTTGTCGCGGGCGTCCACGCCATCGACGTCCAGCACCCGGTAGGCGAGGACGGAGGACAGCAGCTTCTCCGGCGCCGCGCGCTGCAGCTGCGGCAGCCGCCGCTCGTCCTCACCCGTCAGCAGCTTGAAGCGCACGCGCTTGCTGGCGTCCGGCAGCGTTGTCTCAAAGCGGTGGCCGGCCATGAAGGCCGCGCGGCTGGCGTCCGAGAGGGCGCGCACCGGGAGCTGCGTCAAGTCCAGCTCCCAGTCGATGCGGGCCCGGCAGGCAGCATTCTGGCAGGGGACGGCGAAGACGTACTCGGGGCCGTAGGTGAGGACGCGCACCTGGAGGAGCGCGTAGAAGCGGTCCCCCTGCAGCACCTGGCCCCAGTCCACCTTCCCGTCGGGGAAGGCGTAGGGGCCTGCTTCCACCAACTCCTCCCAGCACGCGGAGAGCAGCTCATCCACCTGGCCGCCGCTCTTCGCCAGCTTCCTATCCGCGAGGACGCGCTCCTCCCGCACTCGCATGCCGCGAATGCGGCCCGTCAGCCCCGAGGGGCACGAAATGGTGTCCGCCATGTCCTTCCTCCGGGAAGGACAAAGGCCTCGGGCGGCAAATCGGGGACATCCTCAAGCGCGTTTCATTTGACGACGGTGGAGCCTGCGCGTGTTGACCGGGCCACACAGAGGACACCTTCAGTAGCTCAATAACGGTGGAAAGTTGAGCCCATGGCCCGCACCATGGATATTGAAATGCAACCGCCATGCCCCATACCTCGAAACTCTCATGCCGAGTGGTGTTCAGCCCTCAGGCATGGGGGCAGGTGGGGCGCATGCCGCACGGCACATTCGTTGCCGTGCAGGAGGCTGTCGCTCGCATTGAGAGGGAAGGACGCGTGCAGCGCTCGTCAGCAGGTAACACCGTCACTCGGCTTCGGTTGGCCCCAGGGCCGCTGGACATCATCTGCGAGTGGGACGAAACACGGCGCACGTTGACAGTTGTGGATATCGTCTCCGTGCCCGCTGAGGCTTGTTGAATTCGCGGGCGGATGTGCGCTGCTTCTGAATGGGAATCGTCCGCCCGCGTGCAAGGCCCACGGGTGCTGCGTCGCTGGCTGAGTCCTATTTGGCCAGCTCGAAGAAATCGTAGGTGAGGGTGACGCTTTCGATGACATTTTCATCGGACTCGTTGTCCCACTCGCCCGCGACGAACTTCACCGGCCAGGCGCGAGAGAGGCTCCACCGACGCAGCGTAGTGCCGTCCCGGTCCTGCTGGACGATGTCGAGGTTGCGCTTGTAGAGGCTGTCCGGCAGCCCCAGGCCACTGGCGGTGTGGACGACGTCCTGGAACCAGTCGAAGAGCTCATGGTCCTGCGTGGCGCCTCTCTCCAGTGTGACGTCGGAGAAGGTGAGGCGCCCCGGGGACTTGTTCGGAATCAAGGAGCCGCCCTCGAAATACTGGACGTTGGCGACCTCGACGGACAATTCGCTGCACTTCTGGAAACCCGAGTGCCCGAGGCCGTCCACCTCGCAGAGGAACTTGAAGCGCTTATGGAAGCTGCGCGGCTGTCCGATGATTGCCATCGAGAGGCTCCTTACAGGCCCGCCGAAGCCAGCTCGGCTTCGAGGGCGCGGGTGTCCTGAGAAACCCGCAGGACGATGAACTCGGCGGGCTTGTTGGTGGCGAGGCCGATGCGCGCCACCAGCTTGCCGGCGAAGATGACGGAGGGTGGGTTGAGGGCGTCCGAGACGTCGACGAAGAAGGCCTTCGCGGGCTCCATGCTCCGGAAGGCGCCGTTCCGCATCTGAGCGAGGAGGAAGGCGGCAATGGAGCGCCGCACCTGGGCGCGCAGGCCTTCGGTGTTGTTGCGGTGCCGGGCGAACTGCAGGCCCGTCTTGAGACTGCGCTCGATGAAGGACACCCCGCGCCGCTCGGCGACGAAGGGGAAGTTGCCGCTGGCCTTCAGCGTGCGCGAGCCGTCGATGAAGCGCGGGAGGCCGGGCCCGGTGGTGAGCGGGTTGATGCGGTGGGGGTAGACGACGTCCCGCTTCTTCTCTTCCAACGTCTCCTTGGACTCGAAGCCCAGGACGCCGAACATGCGTCCGGCCTCGATGCCCGCGGGCGCGTCGTACACCCCGCCGGGGCGCGCGCCGTCATTGCGCGCGAAGACGCCAGCGATGATGCCGGAGGGCGGGACGACGAGCTGCTCCACGTTGCCGAAGACGCTTCGGGCGGGGTTGAGCACCTTGACGCGCGGCCAGTAGAGGGCCGCGTGCTCAGAGAGGCCTTCGAGGGAGGCATCCTGCGAGACGTAGGAGACGATGTCCGTGGTGCTGTAGCCCGCGGGCGAGTCGAGGATGGCGAAGGCGAGGCCGTCGCGGGCCACCTCGCAGTAGCGCACCATGGCGTTGTGGGTGGCCGGCGTGGCTCGGCCGGGCACGAGGAGGAGGGAGAGCTCCTGCACCTCGTCGAGTGCGTAGAGGCCCGTCCTACCCGCCTCGGAGCCGATGAAGTCCGCGTCGCCCAATCCGACGAGGCCGTCCTCGCCACCGGAGAGGGCCACCGTCTGCACGTCCGGAAGCGCGTCCGGTTGCACCATGAAGGCTTGGACGTAGCTGCTGCCGGTGCGCTCGTCATTGAGGACGCGCTCGACGTAGCGCGCGTCGTCCTCGGACGAGGAGAGGTTGGGGAAGGACTCGCGGTAGGCGCCGTCCTCGAGGATGAGGACGTCGAAGGTGTCGGGGGCACTGTTGGTGGAGGGGCGCACCTCCACTTCGAGGCGGTTGGCGTAGGCGCCCGTGTCCTTCGCCTCCAGGTGGAGGACGTCGGTGGCGCCGGAGGCGTCGCCCGTGTGCGGCAGCGCGTCCAGGCCGAGGCCGGGGCCTGCGTCGCCCTGCACGCGCAAAGTGGCGCCAGGCCCCGTGGACTGGGTGAGCAACTGCAGGGCCCCCAGGGAGGAAGGCGCCACGCGGACACCCGCCACTGCCGCCTCCACGAGAGCGCGGACTTCCGCCAGCTCGACGGCGCGCAGACTCTGGACGTTGCCGCTCCCGACCTGCGGGCCACCAGGGAAGCCGAAGACGGTGCCCGCCACCTCGTCGCCCACCTCCAGGCGGCTGGAGGCGCCCTGGGTGTCACTGGCGATTCTCAGCACACCGTCCGCCACGGTGGCTCGCCCGCCAATGAGTCCCGCGTTGATGACGGCGGCCACCTCCTGAGCGGTGGCCTGGCCCATGTCGTCGAAGTCACCCTCGTGGAAGGGGATGAAGACGTCCCTCCCGTCGTCCACACGCACGCGGAGCGCCTGGCCGGCGGTGAGGGCGTAGGGCCCCGGTCGGCCAGCGGCGACGGAAGCTGCGGCGCCGGAGAAGACGACGTCCACCGCCTCGGCGCTGTTGACGGACACCTCCAGGCGCTGGTCGTCGGCCAGGGTGAAGGGAGGCCTCAGCGTCCCGCGCACGATAGCGGGCGTGGGCCCGCCACCCGTGGTGAGGGCCGCCGCCGCACGCGTGGCCGTGTGCGACTCGGGGTCGGAGGCATCCTCGTAGTGGGCGGTGCGCACCACCCAGAGGTGGCTGCCGCCCTGCTCGAAGAAGCCCATGGCGGCCAGGGCCAAGTCGGAGTCCGGCGTGAAGCCGCCGAAGGTGGCCTGGTACTCCTCGAAGGAGGTGCACAGCACGGCTTGGCCAATGGGGCCGCGCTCCGCCAGGCCCACGGCACCCGCCACGGAGGTGGGCGCGGAAGGAATGCCCCGGACGCGCGGCTCCTCCTCCTCAACCACGATTTTCGACGACAGCAGCTCACGACTCATGACGCACCTCGCTTCTTCCGGGGCGCGCGCACCGACGCTACCGGCGCGACAGAGGGGGGCGATGACGGCGTGGCCGTGGGGGCTTGCCGCTTCAGGACGACTTCGCCCCGGCGAATGGCAGCCGCGACAGCGGGAACGGAGAGAGCCGCCTCGGGCACGTCCTCCAGCGTCACGCCCGTGGCCAGGGTGAGGGAGGAGGGCAGGCGCCGGCCGCTGCGGCCTGGCTGCACGCCGCAGGCGCACGCGCCTCGCGCCAGGCAGTACGACTCGTGGGGCAAAAGGAAGGTGACGAGCCTGCCCAGGGCATTGGTGAGGGTGACGCTCATGAGGTGCCTCCGGAGTGAGAGTCCGTTTCGAGGTGCGTGCCGGCGACCGTCTTGCCGATGTCGAGGGGCAGGCCCTCGTCCACGTCGAAGCCGCGCACCAGCAGGCCCCACGTGAAGGCGCGCACGTCGTCGCGGCTGCCGAGCTGCGTGCGCACCTCGCCGTCCGCGTCCATCTCCCAGCGCACGGTGCCGCGCGAGGCGTCCTCGGCGTCCCTCGACATGGCCAGCCAGCGGTTGCGGTTGAGGAAGGTGGCCACGGCGGCCATGAGGTTGAAGAGCTCGGCGGTGCGGTTGGCGGCCACCGTGAGGGTGAAGGCCAAGTCCACCGTGTACGCGGGGCGCCTGCGCACCAGCTCCGAGCCGGAGGGGCCCTGCACGACGTCCTCGTGCAAGACGTTGGTGGAGTAGCGCCGACTCTCGCGCAGCGTGGGGCCTGACAGCACCACGGAGGGCAGCGAGGCCATGGCGATGACGTTGAGGCCGTCTGCGACGGTGTCGTCGTAGTCGACGGAGACGCTGGCGCTGACGTTGGCCACCACCTGGCGCTTCAGCTCACGCAGCAAGGTGCGCACGAGGCGGGTGAGGTCCGCCTCACGACCGACGCGCGGGCGCAGGTAGCGGTACGCGCCCGGAAGGAGAGCGGCCTCGCCTGGAATGGGGTGTCCGTCCGCGGAGAGGTTGAGCAGCTCCACGTCGACGTTGTCCACCTCATGCATGGGCGTCCGCACGTCCACTTGGGCAGTGCCCGCCTCTTCACGGACGGAGAGCACCTCCGCGCGCAGTCCGCCCAGGCGCACGGCCACCCGCGCGGCGAAGCCAGTGCCAGAGAGGCGGAGGATGTCTCCGCCGCTGGTGGGGCCCGAGGAGGGCGTCACGGAGGTGAGGGAGGGGAGGGCCATTACCCGGGCCCTCCGAGGCCCAGCTCCTTGGCCACCCGCGCGAGGAAGCGGCGGCTGGCGCCCTGGCGAAAGCGTGCGAAGGCCGGCCGGAGGAAGGGGCGCGCGGGCGTCTGCGTCACAACCACCCCGCGCCCGCCGCCGCCGGTACGCGACTGGCCAGCCAGGCCGGCCTGGCGCAGCAGCGCGAAGAGGAAGCGCCGCATCTTCGGCGTCATCGGGACGATGACGGGCGGCCCCCCGTACTCCTGCAACTGCGCCACGTCGACGAGTGCCTCACCGTCGGGGCCTTTCGCCGTGCGGGACACGCCGATGAAGGCCTCGTCGCCCTCCACGACGACACTGATTGAGTTGCGCAGCGCACCGGAGACGAGGAGGGACTTCGTCCCGTTGAAGCCCGCGAGTTGGCGCGCCGCCAACGTGAGGGGCGAGGGCGGGCGGAGCGGCTCTCCACCTGGCGCCTGCTGGGTGAGGCCCTGCACGACTTCCTTGCGCAGGGCGTGCGCCTCCTGCCGCAGGGCCGTCTGCATCGCCCCTTCAAGGCGCGACGAGCCCGCCGCCAGTAGCCTGCGGGCCCGTGCCCAGTCTCCGGTGCGCGAGACGGCCATGGACGCCTCAGCCCTTCTTGGCCCGCAGGTGGGGGACGTGCGAGTTGAGCCACTCGAGGGCCACGTGCGTGGCTTCACTCACCACCGCGCCGTGGCGGACGGACACCGAGGTGAGGGCCAGCGTGTGCGCGGCGACTTCAACGTCCTCCGGCCGGCAGCCGTAGTGCTTGAGGCCCTCGGCGATGGGGCGCACGGCGGGCAAGGTGCCGTAGCGCCAGTAGTGCAGCTCCAGGTTGCAGGTGTAGGCCTCGGCCTCGTAGCGAGCGCGCGCGGCGGAGCTGGTGAGGTAGGCCAACTCGTAGCTGGGGCCCTCCTCGTCGTGCTGGACGACGTGCTGGTGCTCGTGGACGCACACCACCACCTGGGCCCACAAGTCCCAGCCCGACTTCGGCACGCCCACCTCGAAGGGCACGTAGAGGGTGCGCCCCACGGTGGTGGCGTACTTCTCCAGGAAGCGCTGCCTGTCGAGGATGCCCATGCGCTGAAGCGCCTCGGCCGCCAACTGCATCTCGAGCGAGTCCGACTTGTTGGCCGTCTTGGTGCGCAGGCGCGACTGCATGTGCTGGTAGAAGGCCCACACCTCCGCGGGCTGGATGTCGCGCTGGAAGAGTCCGCCCACGCCGGGGAGGGACTGGAGGTAGCCCTTCACGGGACACCGCCTTCCGTGGCACCGGCGTCCACAGTGCCTGCGTCCACGGTGCCGGCGTCCACGGAGGGGAGCAGGCACGTGTGGCCGGCGACGCCCTCCTCGTTGACGTAGGCGCAGGTGAAGGCGGCGCTGCTGTGCTCGCTGACGGCGTCGCAGTCGGCCAGCGTCTGCCAGTTGCCGTCGCCGTTGCAGATTTCGGCGACGTTGCCGGCGCACCGGGTGGACACCGGCGCGCACCCGTCCGGTGCGCGGCAGCGGGTGAGGAGGGCGGTAGCGAGAAGAGAGGTGAGCAACAGTGCTTTCATGCGAGTCCTCGGGCTTGGGGCCTGTCGTTGAAGGTGACGAGCAAGAGATTCCGGCGAGGCCTCCGGCGGTGGAGTCCGAAGCCCGTGGGGCGCGCCTCCGTGACGTACAGCCCAGGCGGTGTCCTCACGGCCTGCACGAGGGCGCCCGCGACATCGTAGAGCGCGCCCAGCCTGTCGCTGGGGCGGATGAGGGCGTCGCCCGTGGCCGCGTCGACGAGGCCGAGGCGCTCCAAGTC
>NZ_FNAJ01000009.1:21059-226255 GCF_900101905.1 Myxococcus virescens
ACGCCCTCCTCGTTGACGTAGGCGCAGGTGAAGGCGGCGCTGCTGTGCTCGCTGACGGCGTCGCAGTCGGCCAGCGTCTGCCAGTTGCCGTCGCCGTTGCAGATTTCGGCGACGTTGCCGGCGCACCGCGTGGACACCGGCGCGCACCCGTCCGGCGCGAGGCAGCGAGGGAGGAAGGCGGTAGCGAGAAGAGAAGTGAGCAACAGTGCTTTCATGCGAGTCCTCGGGCTTGGGGCCTGTCGTTGAAGGTGACGAGAAAGAGATTCCGGCGAGGACTCCGGCGGTGGAGGCCGAAGCCCATGGGGCGCGCCTCCGTCACGTACAGCCCAGGAGGCGTCCTCACGGCCTGCACGAGGGCGCCCGCGACATCGTAGAGAGCGCCCAGCCTGTCGCTGGGGCGGATGAGGGCGTCGCCCGTGGCCGCGTCGACGAGGCCGAGGCGCTCCAAGTCGCGGAAGTGGAAGACGAGCTCGAAGTTCGTCCGGGGGCTGTTGCCGGAAGGAGTCATGCGCAATGACTCAAAGGCATCCGGCTCCACCTGGCAGGGGACACGCACGGGCGGAAATTCGCGACGGAAGGCTTCGGCCAAGCCGTCGTCGTCCGCGTCCACCAGCACCGGCTCGCGGAAGTCCGCGTCGTACCCGCTGGCATGGAGGCCCGGGCCGGGCCCCGCCATGGCGGCGGTGTCCAAGCGGTGCAGCTCCGCGAGGAAGGGGAAGATGAGCCTGCCCCTCATCAGGCCGCTCCGGGCAAGGAAGGCTTCACGTAGGGCGAGAGCAAGAGGTCCACCTCCGGCTCTCCGGTGAGAGGCCGCACCGTGGGGCGGACACTGTCGAGGCGGTAGCTCTGCTCGCGCGTCCGCTCCTCCACCACCCGCCAGCGCGTGCGCTCCTCCAGGGAAGCCTCGTCCGCCAGCGGCGAGAGGCTTCGCAGGACGAGGAGCATGCAGGCCCGGCGGATGGCGGGCGGCGTGCACCCCTCTGACGTCCCGTCCGCCTCGGTGTAGCCCCACCGCGCGCCCACCATGACGTTGCCCTCGCCACGCGGGAAGACGCGCCCATGGCGGAAGGTGAGGCGGGGCCCGTCGAAGCCCGCGCCCACCGGGGCACCCACCACCACCAGGCGCTCCTTGGAGAAGGACACGTCCGCCCCGTACAGCGCCAAGCGGTAGAGGCGAATGGGCGGCACCGGCAGCCAGAGGGACGGAGTGCCGCGCCCGTCGAGGTGCAACGTCGCCGAGCGCGGCTCGAAGTACCACCCCGTCACCTTGTCGATGGTGCGGGTGGCCTCTTCCAGGAGGACGGCCAGGCGGGTGTCGCCCGCCATGGCCGGTGTGACGCCCTCGGCGCGCAGGTCGGCCACCGTGGCGTACACGTCAGTCCTTCTCCCGCTTGGCGCGGCGCGTGTCCTTCTCCTCGCTGGCCTTCGGCAAGTCCTCCGTCGTCAGCGTGCCGGCGGGCCGCGCCGCACTCAGCTTCAGCTCGTCGCTGGCGCTACGCTTCACCTTGGCCTCATCGGCCTCGGCCGCGTCGAGGGCCTTCGCCTCGGCGTCCGTACTCACGTCGAAGGCGAGCGGCGAGTAGGCGTCGCCGGGGAGTTGGTGCACGGTGCGCAGGTAGTCCGCCACCGGCTTCTCCACCCGGTACCACCCGCGCTCCTCCTGAAACTTGATGCCGGCATACGTGTAGCGCCGCAGCACGTGGCCGCGGCGCGCGTCGTAGGCCTTGAGTCGGACGAGATAGGTGTTGTCCATGGTGAGCCTCACAACTGCACGTTGATGGCCTTGGCCGTGCCGGACTCCTCGGCGAACTTCGCGTCGAAGCGCAGCGTGGCCACCACCTTCAGCGTGCCCTCGGAGATGTCCCGCGCAGACTCGATGCGAATCTGCCGCCAGATGCCGACGTGGATATTCTTGGGGTTGCAAAGCAACACCGCCGTGCGGTCATTCGTCGCGCCGAGGTTCTCCGGCCAGAGAGGAATCGGCCGCAACGGGACGCCCGAGTAGAGGACCGGCGCGTCGCCCTCGAGGAACTTGTCGCCGACAGCCGTGGCCCTCTCCGCCAGCGTGCTGCGGTAGTCCAGGTCCGCGTCTACGCTGGTAAGAGGAACCCCATGCTGCTCTTGTCGCGCAGGTGCTCCGAGGGCAGCGACTTGAGCAAGTCGCCCAGGACTTCCTTGGAGATGGGCGCGCCGGCCGCGTCCACGACGTTGCTGGTGGCCTGCTTCAACACGCCGTCCAGCGTGGCGAGGAAGGGGTCCGCCGAGGCAGTGTCCCCGTTGACGAGGATTTCCTCCATGTCGCGGGAGATGGCGTCCGCCATCATCTCCATGAGCGTCTGGCGCAGCTCGCCGCGCTCGATGGAGTCCTCCAGCACCTCGTCGGAGAGGCGCACCTCACCCTTGAAGAGCTTGGCGTCCAGCTCCACCTGGGAGAGGTCCGGCTTCACGCGCTGGGCGGCGGGGACGGCGGTGGCCTCCTGTCCCGGGCGGAGGATGCGGCTGCCGAACTTGAGCTTGGAGAACTGCTGCTTGGGGGCCGCCATCGGGACGACGGTGCACTGCTGCAGCAGGACGGACTGTTTAATCAGCAGGCGCATGAACTTCTGCGCCTGGGCGGGCTGGAGGATGCCGCCGCCGGCAGTGAGGTCGGCGAGGGCCAGGTCCGCCTTGGCCAAGAGGGTGCTGTTGTCGATACGACTCATGGGGATTCCTTGGGCGTTGAGGCTTCCTGGTGGCGGGTGGGGACGTCAGACGTCGTGGAAGGAGAGGGCCTTGTCGACGCTCTCCCGGTTGAGGGGCTTGTTGAGGTCGAGGGGCCAGCCGACGTCCTCGACGGTGGGCTTGGGCGGACGCTCCGCGGGGGCGCTGCTGTTGGGCAGGCCGTGCTGCTTCTCCACGCGGCCCAGGCGCTGGTGCTGCTCCTTCACGCTGCCCTCCAACGCGCGGACGGCGTCGGTGAGCTTCGTCAGGCCTTCCATGAGGCCGGAGGCGTCGGCGCCTGGCGTGGGCGCGGGCGGAGCCGGCTGAGCGGGAGGGGGCGCGGAGCTGGCAGTCTTCTCTCGCGCCTCGACGTCCTCCTCGTCTTCGTCCTCGTCCTCCAACGCGTCGGCCAGCGCGCGCAGGTGCTGGGCCACCTCCACCACGCGCACGCCGTCGATGCCGTCCGTGGAGGCCAATGCCTCGACGAGGGCCGTTACGGCTTCGAGTGCCTGCTGGGCTGAGGCGAGGAGGGCGTCATCGGCCTTGGAGGTGTCCGAGGCGGCGCTGGCGGCGCCCTCGGCTTGCGTGGCGTCCTGGGGCGCGTCGTGCATGTTGTCTCCGTCCCGCTTCACCAAGAGGAAGCGGTGCTTGTTGGCGGCCCTGTCCACGAGGGACACCTCCTCCACCACCATGTCGACGAGGCGGTGGACGGAAGCGGGGCCTTGGGTGGTGCTCGTCATGCGGCCTCCGGCTGGGAGTCAGCGGCAGGTGTGTCGGAAGGGGGCGGCTCGGTGGCGGGGGAGGCCTCAGGGAGACGGCGCGCGGTGCCGCCAATGCTGAAGCCCGTCAGCTGGCCGTCCTTCACGCGGCCCCAGAGCTCGTCTGAGAGGACACGCACGGCGAGCAGCCAGGTGCCCTTGCGCACCGGCACCTCGCCCAGGTTGAAGTCGACTGGGGCCAGGTAGCTCTCCAGCACCTTCACCTTCCCGTTGACGCGCATCTGGTGCATGAGCCCCAGGCCGCCGAACTCCTCCATGAAGCGGTGCGCGGCCTGGCGAATCTCCGCGGCGGAGTAGATGTCGCCCTGCGCGTCCACCGTCTCAGGCTCCAAGACGACACCCAGGACGTACCGCTCGTCGTCGGGCTCGACGCCCTTGAGGAGGGACGTCGTGGTGGCGAAGGGGGCGGTATCGGGCGACTCCTCCGGCTGCCAGTCGTCCACCGCGAAGTGGCCGTCACCCTCCAGCGCCTTCGCAGCGGGCTGGTAGTTGGAGACGAGGAGCTGCGTCAGCACGGAGGAGCCGCCAACGCCACGCATGGCGGCGATGGTGCGAGGCGTCCGAATGCGCTTCACGAGGAAGCCGGAGCCTTTCAGCATTCCGGGTAGCTTGCCCCGGATGCCATACGTCATGAGCCAGCGGCCCTTCAGCGACTTGAGGACGCCGTAGAAGCGCTCCTCGTCGAAGTCGCCCTCGCCGACGTCGACGTTGTAGCCAGGGTAGGGCGGGTCCAGGAAGAGGACGGTGTCCTTCCTGTCGTACTTGCGGACCACCTTCTCGTAGTCGCCGCTGTACACCTTCACGCGCTTGAGGCGCGGGGCGAACTGCTCGATGCGGGAGAGCGTCTTCGCTTGAGTGCCCGCGCCGTTGGGGCTGAAGCTGCGACCGCGCAGCTTCCCGTAAGAGAAGTGCGTCAGGTAGAGGAAGCGGTGCAGGCGCTCGACGTCACCCTTCGGCTTCGCGTCGAAGAGGCTCTTGAAGGTCTTTTCGTCGCCCACCCACGGCAGCTTTTTCAGCTTGGCCAGATTCGCGGGCGTCAGCTTCTGGATGAGCCGGTACGCGTCGGCGATTTCGGTGTCGGCGTCATTGATGGCTTCGACGTCCGAGGGCGTCTTCTCGAAGAGGACGGCAGCGCTGCCGGCGAAGGGCTCCACATACGTCTTGTGCGCGGGCAGCATGGCCACCAGGCGCTTCGCCAAGCGCTTCTTGCCCGCGGGGCTGCCCCAGATGGTTTTCTCCACAGGCTCGCCCTGGAGGGACTCCAGAACGTGTCGGGCCCGAGCGAGGGCCTTGGCGAGGGTGTCACCCATTGCAGAGGCCCTCTGGGTCGAAGCCCCACGTCAGCTCCCCGGAGGTGGGGAGATTGAGGTCGCGGGGCCAGACGACGGGCGTCGCCTCGGCCTTGGCCGTGGACGTCGACTCCGGCGTCGTCGTGCTGTCCTCCGGCGTCGGAGGTGAGGTGGGGGTAGGTGTCGAGGTTGCCTGCATCGCGTTTCGTCTCCGGAAGAGACAAAGGCCTGCGACGCGAAATCGGGGACATCACTAAGTGATGGCGAGCGTCGTGGTGCGGCAGAGGCCGTGGTACGGCGGGAAACCCACGCCCGCGTCCGCGAGCTGCCTGTCCGAAGCGAGGGCGCGGAACTCGCCGACGTCGTCGCGGGTGCCGGCGGCGGAGCGGAGCACCTCGGCCAGGCGCGTCTGTTGGCCGCCTCGGTTGACGTAGAGGAGGGCACGCCCGGTGTCCGCGTCGAGGCGCTCTCTCACCCAGGGCAGCTCCTGCTTCACATCCTCCGGGCGCTCAAGGGACTCCAGTCGTTCGAAGCGCTGGAGGGCCTCGCCTACGGAGAATGTCTTCCCGTGGAGGAAACGGCACACCTGGGTGGTGGCCTCGTCGAGGACCGCCTCGATGCGGTATCGGTGGATGCCGGCCTCTGCGTAGCTGCTCACCTGGGTGAAGGAGCGCCCCTGGGCGATGAAGTGGCTCGCCACCACCTCCCAATAGAAGGGGGCCCGCTCGATGAGCGCGCCGCGCGCGGCCCGCTCCAGGGATTCGGCGATGTCTCCTCTCCCCAGGCCCGCTTCAAGCCCCTCGGCCACGAAACGCCGGGCCTCCTGGCCGAAGGCGTCCAGCCGGCGCCCGTACTCGTCCCGGACGAAGTTGCCCTGGGTGCGGACGATGTGCTGGGCAATGCGCCTATCGACAGCGTTGAAGCGGGCGGCGAGGGCGAGGCCCTGCTCTCGCCGGGCGTGGCTACGGGTGGACGCCACCACCTCCTCGGCTGCGTCGCCGAGGGGGGCCTGGATGCGGGACGGGATGAGGGCCGTCTGCCGGCCGGCCGCCTCCAGGGCCTGGGCGACGAGGCGCCTGCGCTGAGCCGCCGTCGTCATCCTCCAGTCCACGTCGAGGACAGCCACCGCCTCCCGCATGGCGTCCACGTCGGCGCGCCCGACGGCGCGACGGAGGCGCGCGGCAAGCAGGGCTACGGCGCGGTCCATGCCCGCTGCGGTGCCGACGTCCAGGGCCTTGGCCACCGGCAGCCGCAGGACGTCTCCCAGGAGGGTGTCCGCCACCGCCCGCGCCTCGTGCAGGAGAAGGAGGCTGTCAGCGGGGGCCGTGCACACGGGGCACCTCCTGCGCCACCAACTCCACGGGACTGCGGCGCCTGGCGCGCACTTCGACTCCTGCCGGAGTGGGGGAGAAGACGACGTCGTGGCTGGCAGCGCACCTGTCACAGAGGGCGAAGACGAGGAGTCCGTTGCGCCAGAGCGTCGTCGTCTCCTCCAGGGGGCCGCGCCTTCGGCACATGCGGCACTCCAGGACACCTCGCTCGGCGTCGGCCTGGGCCTGGAGCACCCACGCGCGGTGGAACTGCTCGGGCGTCATGGGGCCCTCTCCGAGAACCAGGTGTCGAACTCCTCCCGGGGGACGGAGACAGACTCGGTGTCCATGTAGCGGCGCGCGAGCGCCAGGCGTCCTTGGGCGAGGCGCTCCTCCTCGGCCCGAAGCTCTTCGCGCAGCCCCAAGAGGCGCTTGGCCTCGCCCAGCAGCGAGCCCTTGTCCTTCTGAGGCGTCAAGTCGGTGGAGCCGGTTTGGATGCCCGCCAACGTGAGTGTGAGGGGGCGTCGGACCCAATCATCTGAAATCTTCCGGAATTCGCGGTGGAAGATGTCGCCGGCAAGGTGGCGGCCCTCCTCGGGTGTCAGTACGCCCACTCGGACCAGGCGCTCCACCATCTCCGTCATGCGCTCCGGGTCTCTCGTAGCCGTCGTCTGCGACCTGAACTTCCAGAAGCGCACGCCCATGTCGGCGAGCACCTTGCGGTTGAGGAGGAAGTCGAACTCGTCGCGCTCGGGCTGGAACACCTGGTCTTCAGCGAAGCGGAGCTGCGCCTCCGCCACCGAGCGGTTGAAGTCACGCCCGTCGCCGCGCAACAGCGGTGGCAGACGGAAGGCGCTGCCCACCTTGTCGATGTTGCGTTGGTCGTACTGCTGGAAGAGGGCGTCCTGCTGCTGGGCGTCCGTCAGGGGGCGCAGCTCAATCTTCGCGCGGCCTCCGTCGCCGGTGCCGGCGCCGTCCGCCTCAAGGATGAGGATTTTGTGGAAGTTGGCCTTCCCCTTGAGATTCTCCTCGATGAAGCGCTCGATGCGCGGCACTGAGGCGTCAGAGAGCCTTCCGCCCGAGACGAGCAGCGCCAGAGGGGGAACGCTCTTGTTGTTGAAGTAGAGGTAGTTGACCTCCTCCATTTGCCGGGAGCCGAGGACGGACAGCAGGGTGCCCACCCAGCGGGGAATGCCGTAGGGCGAGCGCGGCGAATGAATCGCGAAATGGATGAGCTCCGTGGCGGGCCCGTCCGAGGCGTCCGTGGCCTTGAGGGTGGCGACGTCCTGGAAGGTGCGGCCGGTGAGGCGGGAGATGACGCGCGAGTCCCCGAAGGACTTGAAGTACACCCGCTCGCTGCCCTGCACCTGGATGTAGCGGCGCAGGCGTCGACGGGTGGTGACGGTGTCGAAGCTGACGGCGGAGATGCGCACGCGCTCGCGCACCTCGACGGCCTCCTTGTCCAGGGGCAGGAGGCGCACCGTGTACGAGGGTACGTAGACGAAGCGGGCGATGTCGCCCTTGCCGTCGCGCAGCACCTCCCAGTAGGCGTTGCCCGTCACCTCGAGGTCGTGGCGGGTGCGTCGGCGCAGCTCGACGAAGCTGGAGTCGAAGCAACAGAAGTCGAAGAAGGACTCCAGGCGGGCCTTCTCCACCCGGGCCTGCTGACGCACCTCCTCCGCGTGAGCAGCGACTTCCTCATCCGTGGGGCGTAGGGACGTCCCCGGGGGCAGCGTGCCCGCATCATGGGCGGCGTCGCGCTCCAGGGCCATGGCGTCGGCCACCTTCTCCTGCGCCCCGTCGGCGTCGAAGTCGATGGCGGGCTCGAAGCGGTAGCCGAAGCCGTCGATGTTCGTCGCATAGGCATCGACATTCTGGCGAAGGGAATTGGAGTGCTCGACGAGGAGACAGAGGGCCTCCGGCTCATACGGAGGCTGCAGCGCACCCGCGTCGGAGAAGGCCAATGCCTCCTCGCCACCGGGGCGGCTGGCGGGCTCGTCGACGCGGGCGCCCACCACCACCGCCTTAAGGATGGCCTGGAGGCGCTCCTCGGCCTGGTGGACTTCAGCTGGCACCGTCACGGACGGTCCTCCACGTAAGCCAGGAGGCCCGTGGGGGTGTGAGAGACGGCGCGCACTCGCTGGCCGCGGGCCACAATCTCCACGCGGACTGCCTCCAGCAGTCCGTCGAGTGTGGAGGCCTCGACCGTGAAGCTCGGCCCAGGGTGTGGCGCGCCGCCCGAGCCAGAGGAGAGGACGAAGACTTTGACGTCACGCTGCACACGGGCCTCCCACGCGAAGTGGAGGCAAGGCGCGCGGTGGGAGGGGGGCCCTCGACGTGCGGGGGCGTTGGGGGGCGCGCGCCTCACCTCCAGCGAGGACAAAGGCCTCGAGCCCGATTTCGGGGACATCCGGTCGCGCGCTTTTCGGTCGGAAGTGAGTGACAGGCCGTGCCTCGCGAAACCAGGGTAGAGAGCTCACCAGGATTGGCGTCCGCCCCGGCTTCTGTCCCCGCAGGCATGGCGATGGTGCGCTGCGCGGTCACGAGCCACCGTGTCCGAGGGGCGGGTGGTGCACCGGTCGAACCACAAAAAGATGCAGCGACTGCCCGCCGGAGTTCGAGACCAGAGGCCTAGGGATTGTATGGGGGGCTGCCGCCGCCCTCATTGTCCCAGCCATCCTCCTGGTGTCCCGAGCTATGCCATTCTGCGGCGGGGGGCGCCTGGCGAGCGAGTGGACTCATGCTCCAGCATCCGAAGTCCAGCAACTGGAGGGTGCGGTCCTCAGCCTGGACGCGGTATGCAATCCACTGGTCGCCCAGGAATACCCGGTGCGTTCCTGGCGAGACGACCGCGAGTTCCTTCGCATGAGGGCGCTTCAGCTTGGGCGGGGACTGGGCTGAGTCTTCGGCCGCTGCAGCGAGCATGTCCAGCCGCTCCTGGATGGTTTGGCGCTCGGAGGGAGGAAGCTGCTCGTATGCCTCCGAGAGCTCAGGGACGATGGTGACGCGATAGGACATGTGAGATGCCTCGATGGGGGAATGGGCCTGCCATGCTTGCGTTTCGCCCGGGAGGTCCACGTGACTGAAGGGGGCAACTCAAAAGTAGTCATGGAGGAGTTCATTGCCGGCCGCAGCATCCCTTCATTTCCGATTTCCCCTAGGTGCCAACTTGGGCGGCCGCCCATGGCCTCGCCGAGCGAGGGCTTCGAATGAGGAATAAGTCAGGGGCTATCACTATCAAGTTGCCGACTTCGGCCCTTCGCTGACTGAGAGTTTCTACTCCAATCTGCATACCGTCGCTGCGCCCCGGCGTGTACTCTCTCTGGAGGGCGAGGGGCAATGCTCAGAACTTATCCGCAAGAACTCGGCGCAGAGGGCCGAGCCCGTTACAGTTAGAACTCCAAGATTGAGGAGGAGAGGTGCACAGCCACGAGAGGACACGCGGCGTGGTAGGGGATTGGTGAATTCACGCTCCCGGGCTCCTCGTGCCAACTGCCGAGAATGGTGGGGGCGCAGGGGGCGAGTGCTTTCTGCAAGCATTTGTGATACGTGGGTGCTTTTCCTCAAGCCCAGCCGTTTCAGGAGGGGCTCGCAGGCGGAAGGCTGGGAGTTGTCATGGGGAGTGGCTCATCCCCTCGGGTTGTGTTCCGTGCGAGCGCGGTGTGGACTCCAATGATAGAACCTGGCGAAGCTCGTCCACGGAGACTGACAACACCACGGTGTCGCTTATGGATTGGACGATACGTGTGGGCAGCTCGACCCGGCCGGCGTGGAAGAAATTCCAGAACGCACCAATCTGGTCGGCGGCTTCCGCGCGCAGCTTCACCTGAAGCTCCTCGACCTTCCAAGTCTCGGCGTCAATGGACAAGGCCTCCACGACCCCTATCTCTTGCCCCCCTGCGGCCACAACGGTACGGCCTGGGCGGATACGCTCCGAAAATCGCATATGCCAACTCCTTGCTACTTCATCAGGATGGCCATGCCAGCATGGAAATGCTGTGTTCCTCGCGATGCTTGGGCGGACGCTGGTCACGCTCGCCCGCTGCCTCAGGATGCGAGGGCGGGGCGTGCACTACCTGGATGAACTTCAAGCGGGCGAGCAGCCGCATGACCTGCCAGGTTGGATCCAGCTCGAAGCGCTTCGCGGCGAAGTCAGGGCTCGCCGGCCGGGCATGGTGGTTGTTCTGGAACAGCTCGCCCATGCACACCACGTCCAGGGGCAGCGTGTTGCGTGACTGGTCCCGGGTCGTGAAGTTGCGATAGCCGTACCGGTGTCCGCACCAGTTCACAATGGCGCCATGCACTGGCCCCATCACGAAGTGGGCGGGTAGTAGTGCCCAGTGCCATCGGCGCGTGGCGAAGCGCTTGTAGAAAAGGGTGTAGAGCGCACCGAATCCCAGGTGGGCGGTCCAGCTATTGAAGAAACGGTCCACGGTGGGCCATTCGGGGTAGCCACCGAGGAAGCGCGCCTCGGCCTGGATGCGGCCGGTGAGAAGGCCCCCGAAACGACGCGCAGTCTCCAGCATCATGCGCGGCAGGTGCTTGTGGTGCGCGGGCGAGTGCGGGTCGCGGACGGTGTCCGCATGGGCGTGGTGCTCGCGATGCAGGATGGCGTAGGCGCGTGGGTCGAGGTAGCTCGAACCTTGCACCAACGCGGCGCTCAGGTGCAGCATGCGTTCGGCGCGCGGAGTCATCGTGTACATGCGGTGCGCGGCGTAGCGATGCTGGAAGAGGCTCTGGAAGAGCACACTCAGCATCCAATGGGAGGCGAAGAAGAAGGGGACCATATTCGTACCAAACCCTGGCGTGTCACCCCTCAATCAGCTGATGCTTGATAACGGATGCAACACGCGGGCGGGCTACGGCTAGCAAGCCTGGTAGGCTGATATCCATGGCAGTCCCAGGCTGAACACGGGGGCATCCAGGGCGCAGATGGCGAGCCTGAACATTGCGGGGTGCGCGGACGGAGATTGGATGGTGAGGAAAGGGCTGCTGTTCAGCCAATCACCCTCACTCCAATCTCCGTGCCACCCCGGCGCTCGGGCGCACGCTCTCGCTGGCATGCAAGGGCTACGGCCCAGAACTTGTCCGCGTGCCCGCGGTTGCTGCGCTCGGCGTCGAAGGACACCTTCCCCGAGGGCAGCACGCGCCGCTTGATGGAGTGAATCTGCCCGACAAGCTCACGCTGGCGCGGCAGGGTGACGTCGCGGCGCTGGAGGAGAATCTTGAAGTCGGTGGCCCAGCGCTCCTTGGCCTCGTTGGTGAAGTTCTCCTCCACCACCTGGGGGAAGTCGCGGGCGAGGTTCTCGGCGAGGTTCATGCCGATGCCGCTGCGGTCGACGGAGAGGCGCGCCACTGGCAGGACGGAGAGGAGGCGCCGCAGGTGCGCCTCCTGCTCCGCGAAGGGCACGCCCTCGAAGCTGCGCAGCATGCGGCACGTGAAGCGCCCACCCGTCTCCTCGAAGACGGCCAGCTCCGAGCGGTCTCTGGTGCGACCCACATCGAAGCCCGCGACCAGGCGCCCCTGGGGCACGGGCACGTCGGAAGCGTCCTGGGCCAGCGGCAGCTCGTCGGTGGTGCATGGGAGGATGAGCTCGTAGGGGAGGAAGCTGTAGGACTCGTCGACGTAAAAGGCATTCGAACTCCTGCTGAAAGTCCTCCTGGGGCAGGGAGTCGAACTGCTCGGTGAGGACAGGGCGCCCGAAGCGAGCGACGCGCTCCTCGGTGGACATGAGAGGGGCCTCCACTGCGGCGCGCCTCACGTCCAGGCTGAAGAAGCGGCACAGCCACCAGGGCACGTGCTGGCGGGTGTGGTGCGGGTACTTGCGCAGCTCCTGGGTGTCTATCTCCCAAAAAATGCCGCGCCGGCCGAGCGGGGTGCTGCCCCCTGTGAGTTGCCCATGCGAGCGTAGGATGAGGGCGGTGCTGCCTGTATAGACTTCGCGGTCGTTGACCAGGTGCGCCAGCTCGTCGAGGTAGACATCGCCGCGCTTGCCGCGCGGAGGCTTGGCGGGAACGGAGATGATGCGCGAGAGGCGCCGGCCCTTGGCGTTGGACTCGAAGGCCAGCTCCGTCTTCGCGTCGGTGACGAGCTTCTTCTGGTAGGCGAGCGGCAGCTCCTCGTACACCTGCCGGGCGATGAGCACCTTCTCCACCGCGTCCGAGAGGTTGTACGAGACGAAGACGGCCGTGTGGCCGTCGCGCAGGTGGCAGCGGGCGAGGGCCTCGAGGGCGAAGAGGAAAGAGAAGCCCACCTGGCGGCTCTTCGCCACCCACCTGAATCGGGAGCGGTTGCCGAGAAAGGACTGCTGGTACGGCTCCAGCACCACGGGTTCGTTGTCGTACTGGCACAGCCCGGAGATGAAGCCCGCCTCGGTGGCGAGCCACTGGGTGAGGTCGTCCTCGGTGCGCTTGACGATGCCGAGCGTCACGGTGTCCTCCTTCAGCCGAGGCCGACGGTCATCGACGAGGAACGCGCGGCATCCTCCAGGACGCCGAGCACCTCGGGCTGCCAGAGGAGCTGGTAGGCGGAATGGTCCTGGAGGGTGCGAGGGACGGCCTCGGCGTAGTCCTGGCCCGCGTCCGTCAGCTCCCACTCTTCGTGCTCGTTGCGCCGCTGGAGGCCGCATGCCTCCAGGCGGAGGTTCATCTTCCTGGCGGAAAGCCCCACCTTCTGGCCGAGCTGCGTGGCGGTGAGCCGCGCGGGTGGCTCGGCGGCGGCCGACAGCCCCCTGCGATGGGGCTCCATCGTCAGCCCCGTGTCCGTGTGGATGGCGTCGAGCGCGCGGGCCGCTGCCAGCTCCGGCGTGAGGCCCGGGATGAACGAAGCGAGCGTCCTGGCCACTTCCAGGTGGGCCAGCACCAGGTCCTGGAGCGGTGAGACGGGGGCCAGGCGTGGCTGTGGTGACGGAGCACCTGACGCCGTGTGGCTGCCCGTCTTGCGGTGTGCCTCGAAGTTGAAATGGGCCAGCGGATGCACAGCGACTCCTCTTGGGGAAATGCCGAGGCCGCGCGGGGCCCGGCTCAAGAATGCACAGCGTGGTTAATGACTTGTCTTGTGGGGGCGACAGAGCGCGTATGGCCGCGTCCTCTTCACGAAGGAGTCGCCATGTCTGCCTATGCCGCTGTCGCCCGCCCACCGCGTACCCTTACGGAGAAGGAGGTGGCGCTGCTCTTGCGTGCCACGGGGTTGCACCGGGATGGATTCCGGGACCACTGCCTTTACAGCCTTGCGCTGGCCTCGGGCTTGCGTGAGCACGAGTTGGTCGCCCTCAACATCGGCGACGTCTTCGACGAGCGCGGGCGCGCACGCCGGCACGTGACGCTGACCGTCTTCAAGGGCAGCCGCAGGCACCCGGGCCCCCAGGAAGTCGTCCTCTCGGACACGGTGCGTGCGAAGCTGGAGAAGTTGCTGCGCCTCAAGCGCGCGCAGGGGCACGACGTGGGGCCCCAGGCGCCGCTCTTCCTGAGCCGCAAGGGCCTGCGCCTGTCCACGCGGCAGGTGCGCCACGGCTTCGCGGTGTGGCAGGAGCGCGCGGGCCTGGAGCGGCACCTGAGCTTCCACGCCGTGCGCCACACCGCATGCACCGGGGTGTACCGGCGGACGAAGGACATCCGCCTCACTCAGAAGTTCGCGAGGCAGCGAAGCATCGACTCCACCGTCATCTACACGCACCCCTCGGATGACGAGCTGGTGCGCGTGACGAACGACTTGCCCTGCTGATGGGGCACGCCGCCTCCGCGCTGAGCGCCCGCGAGAGCCCCTGGTTGGGCCGTGGTGCCGCGCGGAGGCGGTGAGGGGCGGCTGTGCGCGGAGCCCGCGCGGACCGCCCCAGGCGCATCCGGGGAAAGTGAACGGCGCGAAGCGTTCACTTACCGAGCGCAAATGAACAGGGGAGGGGTGTTCACTTTTTCGGAGATGACTCCCTCGAAAAGGGCCCCAGGTACACGCCCCGGCGGCGAGGCCCACACGAAAAAACGCACCACCCCCCACCCTGGCGTCAGGGGTAGGCGGGGTAGGCGTGCTGGCGTCATCGGTAGGCATGGTGGCGCCCGGCCGGAGCAGGCGGTGAAGGTGACTGGGGAGGAGCTGGGCCGCGCGACGGGCGGCAGGTGGCGCCAACCTGGGGAAAGCGGCCATGGGCCTCGGCGCTTCGGCCCCTCATGAGGCCTCGTAAGCGCGCGAAACAGCGTGGGGGCGGTGACGCCGAATGGCCGCCTTTACCTATTTTCGGCCATTCGGCTCGGCCCTGGTAACGGCACGCGCGCCCAGGTGCGCGCGGGGCGGAGTGTGGGGGCACGGAGGGCGTGGCTCGGAGTCGTGGGGCTCACGAGGAGGACAAAGGCCTGCGGCCCGAAGCGCTGGGGGACACGCGCGCACGAAAGGGGCGTCACGCGGCGACAGGCGCGGCGCGCGGGGCTGACAGGGGGCGCGCGCCAGGTGGGCCACGTGGCGGCCAGCGGGGCTTCGGCGGGGAACGGGCAAACGGGCCGGGGAAGTGAACGGCGCGCAGGAGTCCGGCCCGCTGGACGGAGTGTGCTTCCGGGCCCGAATTATGGCCCGGAGCGATACCGCGGCGCTCGAGCACCTGGTGGCTGTTCGCCCCAACCTCGCGAAACTACGGGGGCTGTGGCGCCAGGCGTGTGCATCCGCGCGCCAGGTGGAGCTCCCGGGGGAAAGTGAACGGGCGTGGCCTGGCCCGGCGAAAGTGAACGGCGAAACTGAACGCGAAAAGTGTCCGTTCACTTACCGGAGGGCGCTTTCAGACGGGGTCGGCGGGGGCCGCGACGCCCGTTGGAGGCGCCACGACTGCGTCGGCCTTGGGGCTTTCCGGGGCGGCTGTGTCGAGGTCCTCGTCGTCGCTACTCGACACCTCGGCGTCCACCTCGCCGCGCTCGGCGGGCGTCGTCTCCCGCGCGGCGCGCAGGGCCTGGGCGTGCCGGGCCTGCAAGCCCTCCAACGAGAAGGAGGCGTGCAGCTCCTGGCGAGAGTCGGCGCCGCCCATGAGGTACTCCTTCAGTCTCACGAGGGTGTTGAAGTCGGTGGGGTTGTCGACGCGCACGCGGCCTTCGGCGAGCGCCTCCTCGAAGCCGAGGAGGTAGCCGTCAATCATCTTCAGGGCGTCGTCCTTGGAGACGGCGATGGCGGTGGCGCGCAGTTCAATCAGCTTCTGGTCCGCTTTGGTGGCGATGCGCGTCTTGGCCTCCTCGCGGCGGCGCAGGCAGTTGTGCTCCCTGGAGTAGTTGGCGACGAGGGAGGTGGCGACGCCGAAGCGCTCGGCCAACTCGCGGTACGAGGCATAGGACGTCATGGTGGAGCCGTTGGGCAGCGTCTTCACGTCGCCGAAGACGAGGGCCTTGTCCAACTCGTGGCGCGGGAGCGCGGGCTCCTCGGACTTGCGGGGGCGGCCCGTCTTGCGCTTCGGAGGAGGAGGCGTCTCGTCCGGCGTGGGCGTCTCTTTCAACGCGAGCGTCTCGGCCGGCTGCTGGCCCGCGGCGAGGAGGCGTTTGCGGCGGCCGAGGCAGTCGTGCTGCTGGGCGTACCTGGCGACGGCGCTGTGGGCGACCCCGAAGCGCTCGGCCAGCTCGCGCAAGGAGGGGAAGCGGCGCTTCACACGTCCCCGCGTGGTGGGCACCTCCTCGCCTACCACGAGGAGCCTGTCCACCTCGTCATGCGGTAGCCGAGGGCCTTCGGACTTCGTGGGGCGCCCCAGCTTCTTGAGGGGCTTCTTCTGGGCCATGCCTTCCCTCAGCAGCCTCCGGGGGGCGGTGCTGCGGCGTCCACGTCTTGGGTGCGCAGGCGCTGCATCAGCCGCGTGCGCTGGCGCTTCAGCCGCTGGTACGTCCTCTCGGCCTCGGCGGCGTCACCTTCGACGAGACGGCTGACGTAGGCGCGCAGCTTCTCGCGCCGGACGACGGTGGCCATCAGGACTTCGACGTCGCTGCGAGGCAGGGTGGCCCGGGCGAGGTGTACCAGCACCGCATCCCTCCGCACGAAGCTCCGCCGGACGTTGGGCCGCCTGGGACTCTCCACCGGCGTGGCGGGCCGAGCGTCGGGCAACCACGCGGCGAGCTGCTGGGGCGTGTACCTGTCGTGCTGCTCCGCGCGCTCCTTGCGCAGGTACCGGAACACCTCGCGCGCCGTCTGCTGGCGCAGCCGGACTGCCGTCCAGTCCTGCCAGCGGGGGAGGGGGAAGTTGCGTGCGACGGAGAGGAAGGTGGCGAGGACGAGCTGGTCCAGGTCCTCCTTGGGCACGCCGTTGCTGTGGAGGCGGCGGCGCAGGTGGCGCAACATGGGGGCGTAGGCGGAGGCGAGGGCCGCCGTCCACGCGGTACTGGGGGAGTCCTGCATTTCGGCCACCAGGGCCCGGGTGAGGGCTTCGCGCTCCGGGTAAGTCTCCTCGCGTGCGTCAGCCATGGCGGCCAGCACCGATTCGAGCGTGGCGTGGCGCGCGAAGGCGGGCCGCCGCGTGCGCGCAGCCGCGAAGACGGCCTGGTGCCGAGGTGCGAGCGCCTCCACACGCAGCAGGCCCAGGAGGTGGCCGAAGAAGTCTCTCACCGGGGGCGTGCCTCCCACCACTCGCGCACCAACTCCAAGAAGTCATCCAACTGCATGGTGACGAGGGGCGGTTGCCCGTCGTCCTTGCACACAGCCAGCGGCCACCGGCCCGGCGGGCACGTCTCCACCGCTTGGCGCATGGCCTCCCGGACATTGGTGCGCCGATGGGCTTTCGATTCCACCCAGAAGCACGGCACCTCGACGTCCGGTACCTCTTCACCACTGCGGTATTGGAGGCCGCGGCGGATGAGGGCCTCCGGCATCGCCTCACGGAAGCGGTGGACGAGGGCGCGTTCCCAATCGGCACCCTTGCGACGGGAGGAGGCGCCGCTCATGAGACACCTCCCGACTCCTCTAGCAGCCGCTCCATGTGCCCGCCACGGGCCATGCGCACGGCGAGGCAGCGGGCCACCTCCAGCGCGCAGCGAGCGTCCGCCATGGCCCGGTGAGGCGTGGGCCGGTGGAGGCCGAAGCGCTTGGCCAGCGCGTTGAGGGAGAGAGACTCCACCTCGCCCGTGGCGAGCAGCGGCCACGCGAGGCTGGCGGTGTCGAGGCGGTGGTAGTCGACGGAGGGCAGGGGCAGCGCGGTGCGGCGGTAGCCCTCGGTGAGGAAGCCCCAGTCGAAGCTGGTGTTGTGGCCGGCCACGAGGGTGCCCGCCAGGAGCGGCGTCACGGTGGCCAAAACTTCCTGGAGCGGCAGCGCGTCCCGCCACTCCTCGTCGGAGTAGCCACACACAGCCAGGGCTTCGGGGTGGGCGTCGGCCAGCCGGGTGGGCTTCACGCGGGCCTCGTACTCCGCCAGCACCTTGAGGCTGCGGGCGTCGACGCGCAGCACGGCCACCTCCAGCACCTCGTGCCGGGAGGCGTCCAAGCCTGTCGTCTCCAAGTCAATGAAGGCGAGCGTCCGCAGGTGCTGCGGGATGCTCGGGAAGAGCGGCGGGGGGAGCGCAGAGACAGGGGTGGTGTCGGAAGCAGGGTGAGCGAGCAGCACTATGCGACCTCCTTGGCCCAGAAGCGGGGCGAGTGGTGTTTGGCGGCGAGGGAGTCCAGCTCGGCCTTGAGGAGCGCGACGCGCGCGGTGCCCAGGCGCTTGCCCGCGTCCTTCAGCAGCGCGTCGAGGGCCTTCTTGTCGACGCTGGCGAGGCGCTGCACCAACTCCTCACGGGGGAGGCCGGTGGCGCGGGCCAGCACCGCGACGGTAGGCTCCAGCGGGTAGTCGAGGCTGGTGGTGTTGAACATGCGGTAGCGCGTGCCGGCGAGGACGAGTTCGTCCTTCTCGGCGAGGTGGGCGCGGAGGACGTCCTCCAGCTCCGCCTTGCGCGCGCCGAGAATCTTCGCGAGGTGGGCGACTTCCTGGCGCTCCCGGGCGACGGACTCCAAGTCAGACGTGTCCTCGCAGACGACGTCACGCTGTCCTTCCAGCGCCTGGGCGTAGGCGGGGCAGTCGCGCCGGTGGTCGCAGTGCACGCAGTTGGGATTGAGGCGGGCGGGGAAGGACTCCGCCTTCTCCATCTGCTGGCCCAGCGTCTCGACGTAGGCGAGGGCGGCTTCCAACTGCTCCTCGGTGCGCGTTGTCTCCTGTCGCACGCCGTGGCGCAGCATCCACATGGACAGCCGCACCTTCTTCGCCCAGGGCCACACGCGGCGCGCGGCGAGGGCGTAGAGGCTGAGCTGGAGGCTGGAGTCCAGCTCCTCGCGGGTGAAGAGCTGGTAGTTGGACTTGTAGTCCATGACGTGGACTGTCTCGTCATCCACCCAGTCGACGCGGTCGATGAAGCCCAGGACGGTGAAGGGCCCCACCGGCAGGCGGAACTCCTTTTCCACGGCGAGGATGTCGCGGGAGTCCACGCGGCCCTGCTGGCGGACGAAGTCCCGGAGGATGCCGAGGCCCTGCTGGAAGAGGTCCAGGCCACTGAGGCCCGAGGCGGCCCACGCTTCACGGTAGAGCTGGAGGGCGCGCTCCTCGGAGAGCGGGCCCGCGTACTCGGTGTCGATGACTTCCTGGAGGAGCCGCTCAAGGACAGCGTGCAGCGCCTTCCCGAAGCTCAGGGGGATGCCGGGCTCGGCGGTGCGCTTGTCGAGGTAGTGGAGCTGGTAGGACAGCGGGCAGGCCTCGAAGCGGCTCAGCCGGCTGTATGACAAATGCTGGTTTCGCAGTCCGCTCATGGAGTGGGCCTCCTGGCCGAAGCAGTGGCGTGTCGCGAGACAGTCATCACGCTCTTTTCGAGAGACACATCAAGTCGAAGCAGGCAGACAGAGAGGCCCCTTGCGTGTGTTTCACGGGCGGGGGGCACGCTCATGGCGACACCTCGTCCGCGGAGGCTTGCCGCTTCTCGAAGGACATGACGCGAGAGCCAGGGAAGGCAGACAGGACGCGCACCAGGGTGGCGGCGTGCTCGGGGGTGAGCTCCTTTCGGGCCTGGCCGGTATAGGCCGGCACGAGCCACACCTCGCCGTAGGTTTCCGAGGCGAAGCACACCTCAGTACCGAGGGACTTGAAGCTGGCGATGTCCTCGTCGGTCAGGCCGCGCAGGGCGGAGAGCGGGGACTCTGCGTGCGCCGCGTCCAGCTCCTTCACATCGGGAGACGGAGCTGGTGGCGCGGGCTTGGAGGCGGGGGCTGGGGCGAGCTTCTTCGAGCCGGCCTCGCTCAGCGGAAGCCCGAAGAGATCCACCGCAGCCGGGGCAGGCTTCGCCGGAGGCACGGGGACAGGCGGCGCGGCCACGTCACGACGGGGGCGGGCCTGCCGGTTCACCTTCAGCCACTCGGTGCAGGTACCCACGCCGGGCAGGGTGCAGCCACCGCCATGCCGGTAGTGCAGGCAGTGGTTGCCCTCGCCGCGGACATAGGCTTCGCACGTCACGCCAGGCGGGCGTTGTTGAGCAGGGGTGGGCGGGAGGTGGTGTGTAAGGGCCATGCGCGGAGGTCGGCGGCGCGTGTTTGCCGATACATCCTAAAAGCACCCCATCCCTTCGATTTGGGACAAGAAATCTTTTTGCCCGATTTCTTTTTTGATTTTTCCGGGGCGAACGACACGCGGCCATAAGGCAGAGCAAAGGCCTCCGGCGCGATTTCGGGGACATGCCGTCACCGGGTGGCAGAAAGGTGGCAGCCGGTGGCAGGCACTTTTTGAAAGACTGCCACGAAATTCCCCAGTGAAAACAACGGAGTGGCAGTGGTGGCAATGGTGGCAGTGTTTTTTGGGGTAATGCACCCTAGGGGGAGTGAGACTTCGATTCCCCTATTGAATAGTGCCATTCAAATATGCGCGCGCGTCACGTAGGGGTACCTGAAAAAAGACTGCCACCACTGCCACCAAGAGATAAGTTATTGAAAAGAAAGAAGAAAAAGGTGGCAGGTGGTACTGCCACCCCTCTGCCACCCCTGCCACCTCTAAAACTTTGAGTGAAAGCGCTGCTGCGGGATGTGAAGTGCCCAGCCGAACCGACGAATCGCGGGGGTGAGTGAGGGGGATTGAGACGAGTCGCGGGAGTGACATGGCCTGGGGATGGCATCAGAACGGCCGGAAACGGCCTCCTGGCACGAGAAAGGGGCAGGGGGCGCCTTCCCCACTGGGGAGAGGGCCCTCGGCGATTCCTGGGGCTTGCTGGGCCGTTTTCCACCTGGGGAGGGCCAACGGAAGGGCCGCAGCCCCTGGGCGGTGGATGTGATTGAGCTGTGAGGGGATTGTGTTTCACGGAGTGCGCGTCCTGATTCATGGACGGCACGTCTCTGCCTGCATGGATGGCGGATGGAGCCGTTGGAGCTTCTCCCTCCCGTGTAGAGAGGGCCCCGGGCGGTGTCGTCTCGGCACGAAAGTCGCAGAGCGGCGCTCGCATGTCCCCGACGCTGAGACATTCGATTTTTTCACGCGCCGGCGCCGTTGCCCGAGAATCTGGGTGTGTCGGCATGGCCTTTAAATCTTGTTTAGCCGTGTATGCCAATGCTCGAAGGCTGCGTGGTGCGTGTGAGCTGCATCCCGCGGACAGGACGTGTGAATGCCCCCGGTATGGCGACGCCGGTACTGCGTTTGTGCGTGTTGTCGGGCTTGTCGCGCTCAGGTTTCGACATTTCGTCCGTAGTGTGCGGGCATGTATCAGCGGGGTGGTATTGAGGGTTGTGGAGAAGGTGCTGTGAATTCCGGATTCAGCGAGATGTGTGGAGCAATTGCGGCCGGCCTGGTGCTGTCGGTGGTGTTGGGTGTCCAAGTCGTCGCCCGGCTTCGGGCCGACGCGTGGGGGCTGGCTTGTCCTGCTCCTGTTGCCCAAGCAGTCGCTCCGATAGTCTCAATAGGGCTCGCTCGTTGCTGCCGCGGAGCCACTGGCCGCTGACTTGAGCCTGTGCCGCGTCTGGCCGAATCCCGATTGAGTCCCCACAGTGCCCTGGCGCTCCCACGAATACGGGAGTTGCTGGACGCTGACGTCACTTCTCCCGAGGGACTCGCCACTCTTCCCCATTCCGCTGGCCCTTGCCGAGCGCTGGGCCAGGACGACGTGCGCCTGTGCGTAGATGCTGGAACAGACTTCACGAGGAACTCGGCGTGTCCATTAGGACGGCCGAGGCGCAGCGCGCCTACCGCCTGCTGCGACGCAATTGGGAGACACTCGAAGACTTCGAGCAGCCAGAGGCCCTTGTCGCATTTCTCACCGCGCGCGAGGGGGACTCCCATGTCAAGGACGCAGTGCTTGCCGGCCTCGTCACGCTGACGCAGATGCGGGCGGAGTCCGGCTTCTTCACGGCGCTGTTGTGGCTGGGAGTATGGCCCGGGCTGGACGGCGTGTATCGCCGCTGTCTCAGGCGCTTTCGTGTCTCGCCCGCGGAGGTGGTTTCTTCGATTGCCGCGTCTTTCCTGGGACTCGTGGCGCGCGTCAACTTACCCAGCGTCCAGCGGGTGGCAGCAACACTCGTGCTGGGTACCGAGCGCGACGTCCTGAAGGCATTGAGCAAGGAGCGAGGGGCTGAACTCCATGGCGTGCTGGCAGCGCCGGGGAGCGGGGAGCCCCAACTGGACCTGCCAACACCTTCTGTGTCGCTCGTCCTCTCCTTCGAGTCGGAGGTGGCGGAGCTGCGTGCATGGCTTCTCCCTCTTGTTGGAGAAGACACGGAGCTGCTGGTGTCCGTCCTTCTCTATGAGGAGGGCTATGTCGAGGTGGGGGCGAGCCTGGGGCTTGCGCCCGCGGCAGCGCGCAAGCGCGTCCAGCGGGCCCTGTCGCGGCTGCGAAAAATGAAGAAAAAATGCCCGGAAAATTTCGTTGTCCCAAATCGCTTCGCGAAAGTGCTTTTAGTAGAGGTGAGATTTGAAACAACCTGGACGGGATTGAAGTCGCAGCAGGGCGGGAGACGGCGCGGTGGCCTGCAATGTCAGGCGGCTGATGTCCCCGATTCGTTACTGCCGGGCTTTGACTGAAGGGCGGGCCCATTCTCGGGCCTCATTCCGGAAGCGCATTCACGCAGCCTGTCTGCCCGGCGGACAGCGACGCCCCTGTATTGCCTACAACCTGGAAGGACTGAATGAAGACAGCTACGCGAAACAACTTTGAGCGCGATGAAACATTCGTGCGCTTCTTCGCGCGCATCGACGGACACCGTCTTCGGGTGGTGGGGCGCGACGATTCAGGGCCGGAGGCGGAGGGCAGTGGTGCGTGCCTCTGCTGCGAGTGCGCCGGGGCCGAGGCCAATGACTACGTCCGCATGCCGGGCCTCTTCCGCCGCTGGGAGATTCAGCACGTGGTGGACGCCGAAGCGGACTTCAACGTCGAGCCGGCGGGCTGCACCGCGGACGGCACCGAGTTGTTCTCGGTGTACCGGCGCGAGCGCCCTGCCTCCACCACACACTGCCAGAAGGAGGAGTGAAGCAGATGGCCAGCAACATGTGGGAACAGACGGCCGCGATGGCCAAGCAGCACGAGCAGCAGGGTGGTGCCTGGCTGAAGCTCGCGAATGACGGGGACACTGCCGTCGTCGTCTTCCTCGGGGAGCCGCACCCTCGCGAGGTGGTTTTCGTCGACAACAAGTTCGTTCCCTTCGACGAGGAGCTGAAGGCCCAGGGGCAGAAGCCCTCGCTGCGCGTGGCCCTCAATGTCGCCGTCTACGGGACGCGAGAGGTGAAGGTGATGGAGCAGGCCGTCACCTTCTTCAACACGCTGATGGAGTTGCGCGCGAAGTACGGGCTGGAGAAGTGGGCCTTTGAGGTGAAGCGGAGGGGCGCGGCCAAGGACACGAAGACGACGTACTCCATTCTCCCGGACCGGCAGCTCACTCCAGAGGAGATGGCGGCCTTCCAGTCGTTGCAGCAGCATGACCTGCCGAAGCTGTACGCGGCGGAGGCGGCTGGCGCGGCGAGCGGCGCGTCGCCTGCGGGCGCTCCCAGTGCAAAGGCGAGTGAGCCCATCGACGTGAAACTGGCCCAGGCGATGGCCACTGCGTTGAAGGCGCTGCCTCGCGAGGCCGTGGACCGCTTCCTCCAGAAGTTCAGCGTGCAGCGCATTCGAGACATCCCAGCGTCGAAGGGGGAGCTGGCGCGAGCCTTCGTTGATGCCCTCGTCACGGAGTACTCCCCGGAGAGTCCCGCGGACGTGGACCCCTTCGGGCCGTGAGCGCGCCATGCTGACCCTGTTGCCGTAGCCATGCGCGAAGGGGGCCTGTTGCGTGCCCCCGACGCGCTTCTCTGAGGAAGACAAGAATGGTGGAAGACTTCTCCGAAATGCGCGGGGACGGGGGACGTGTTGTCTCTCGCACCCAGGACTCCAGCGTAGGGGACGCGCCGTCCGCGCCTGCGCGCAACGTGGGCATGGGCACGCGGACGTTGCGCGTGCGCGTGGATTCCGGGCTGCGGCTCGCGGTAGGCGACGTGCCGCCCAAGGTTCTGGAGGGCCTCTGCCGGGCGCTCTCCCTTCCCAATCCCGCCTATTTGAAGCTGGTGCGGCTGCGCAAGCGCCCCGGGGCGGAGCCCCAGACGCTGTACTTCTTCCGCCAGCAGGAGCGGGAGTTGGTGCTGCCGCGCGGGGCCATTCACCTGCTGCGCCGGGCCGCGGACGATGCCGGGCTGACGCTCTCCTTCGAGGACGCGCGGGTGCTGCCGCCCAAGCGCCTGGCGAAGCTGCCGGTGGTGCCCCTGCGCGACTACCAGTCCGAGGCCGTGGAGCGCCTGGCGAAGGCCACCCAGGGGACGGCGGTGCTGCCATGCGGAGGCGGGAAGTGCGTGAAAAACGACTCCCTCATCTTCACTGACCGCGGACTGGTTACTGCCGCCGAGCTTGCCATCGGCGTTCCCGAGGAACATGCGGCCTTCACGGAAGTCGGCGTGGACACGTCGACGGGGCGTGCCACCACGAACGCTGTCTACAACGGAGGCCGCTCACCTACGAAGCGAGCCCGACTCGCTCTTGGCTATGAGCTGGAGGCGACTGCGGAGCACCCCGTTCGAGTGCTGCGTGAGGACGTCCTTGTCTGGGTGCGCATGGACGAACTCCACGTTGGGGACCGCCTCGTTCTGCGTCGCGGCAGCGAGGTGTGGGGTCGCTCCTCTCTTTCCGAGGCATTTCGCTGGGTGAAGCCCAAGTATGCGACGAGCTTGAAGCTTCCCAAGGGCCTGGTGCTCGATGAGATGGCGGCCGAGGCCTGCGGCCTCCTGGTCTCCGAAGGGACGCTCACCAAACGCCTCGTGACGGAGTTCACGAACGCGGACGCGGACAACGTTGGTTTCGTTTCCCGCTGGGCCGAATCCATCGGAGTCAACCTCCGACGTGGCGGGAGCGACTCAGTTCAGTACCTCATGCACTCAGTCGTGTTGCGTGAGTGGTTGGCGTGGTTGGGGCTCGACTACACGAGGGCAGCGGGGAAGTGCATCCCACGGGCCATCCGCCTGGGTGGACGCGACATCATGCGCGCCTTCTTGCGCGGCCTGTTCGATGGTGACGCGTCAGTCGACCCTCTCAAGAGCGTCATCGAGTTCTGCACCGCCTCCGAGCGAATGGCCCGAGAGGTCCAGGTCGCCCTCCTGGGGCTTGGGATTCTGGCTTCGCGCCATTCTCGCACCGTCGAAGGGTACGAGCAGCTGTACTGGCGAGTGACTATCACCGACGTTGCGACCTTCGAACGCGAAGTGGGGTTCTCGTCGAACTGGAACAAGCGCCGCCTCCGCGAGGCGGTGGCTCGTGCCGAGGGGCGATGCCGAAACCCCAACGTCGACACCGTCCCCATCAATGGACTGGTGGAGCGGCTCTATCGAGCGGCGCAGAAGAAGGTGTCCTGGAGCAGCCAAGAGGGGAGGATTTTCGGCAACTACGTCCATGGAGAGCACGCCCCTTCTCGTGCCGCGCTCGAGCGGATGGTGAAGCGCTGGAACTCGGAGTGTCCTGCGGAGTGCAAGCCCATCGAAGCCTTCCTCGAGCTCCAGGTGGCGTTCCTCGCTGTTGAGTCCATCGAAGATGGCGAGGCAGACGTCGTGGACCTCTCAGTGCCGGAGACGCACGAATTCGTCGCCAATGGCGTCGTGTGCCACAACACGATGTTGGCTCTCGGTGCCGTTGCCCGCCTGCGCACGCAGGCGCTCGTCCTCGTCCACACCTTGGATTTGGCGGAGCAGTGGCGTGAGCACGTGCGCGAGCGCCTGGGCCTGGAGGCGGGCCTCGTGGGCGCCGGGGAAGCGGAGGTGCGGCCCGTCACCGTGGCCGTCGTCCAGTCCCTGGCCCGGTGGGAGGGGACGAAGCTTGACGCCTTCCTCCATGGCTTCGGCCTGCTCGTCCTCGACGAGGCTCACCACATCGCCGCCAGCGCCTTCCACCGAATCGTGGACCGCTGCCCCGCGCGCTACCGACTGGGCCTGACGGCGACGCCCGAGCGGGAGGACGGGCTGACGCCGCTCTTGCGCCTGTACCTGGGGGCACCCCTTGCCGTCGTGAAGCACGAGGACCTCGTCGCGCGCGGTGTGCTGGTGGTGCCCGAGGTGCGCGCCGTGGAGACGGCCTTCGACTTCCCCTATTTCGGCGCGTCGGACTACGCGCCCATGCTGAAGGCGCTGGCGGAGGACAAGGCGCGCAACGACCTCGTCCTCGGGGCAGTGGCCCGCGAAGCGTGGGCAGGCCACCTGTGCCTCGTGCTCACCGGACGGGTGGACCACTGCGAGTTGCTGGCGCAGCGGCTTTCGGCCACGGGCTTGTCGGCCGCTGCCCTGACGAGCGGCGTGTCGCGCGAGGCGCGCAAGGCCCTCCTGGACAAGGCCCGCGCCGGGCGCGTCCGTGTGTTGGTGGCGACCAGCCTGGCGGACGAGGGGCTCGACTTGCCGCGCCTCTCACGCGTCTTCCTGGCGTACCCCGGCCGCGCGCGTGGACGCACCGTCCAGCGCCTTGGACGCCTCATGCGTCCGCACGAGGAGAAGAAGAGCGCCGTCCTCATCGACTTCGTCGACAGGAAGGTGCCGCTCTTGCGGCGCCACCATGCGGAGCGCCGCCAGCAGTACGCCACGGTGCTGGGAGTGGCGGCTGTGGCCAGCGCCCATTGAACCTCTACAGGGAGTGAACACCTTCGATGACGACACCTTCTGATACCACTCCAAGCACTCCAAACCCCGACGCCATCCGCGCCACCTGGCGGTGGCTGTCGCACGCACAGCACGGTGTGAGCGAAGTTCGTGTCATCCTCCCAGGTGGCGGTGGCATCGTCGGTCTGGGCTTCTTCGACAACGAGGAGGCCTTCGTCGCGGCCTGCGTCGAGGCCAACGCCGCCGGCAACGTGTACGTGGGCATTCAGCCTCGTCCCCGGCGCCTGCTGGAACTGGCCCCCAACGTCCTCCGCCCCTTGCGGACTGGGGCGGGCAGCAAGGACATCGAGGTGGTGACGGCCACGGTGGTGGACCTGGACCCCGTGCGCCCCAAGGACACGGCCAGCACCGAGGACGAGCTCTCGCTGACGCTCCAGGTGGCGGAAGCTGCCGCGGCCTGGTGCGAAGCGCAGGGCCTCGTCCGCCCGCGGCTGATGATGAGCGGCAACGGGGCGCAGCTCTGGTTTGCCCTGCCACCGCAGTCGCTGGAGGGCGAGACTCAGGAGCGCGTGCAGGCGGGGCTGAAGGCCTTCGAGGCCGAGGTGCGCGCCCGCTTCGCCACCGAGCGCGTGCACGTGGACTCCATCCACGACGTGGCCCGCATCATCAAGGTGGTGGGCACCGTCAGTCGGAAGGGCGCGGGGACGGCGGAGCGGCCTTATCGAGCAGCTCGGGCGCTCGCGGGCTTCAAACGCGTGGAAGACGCAGTCCTCCTGGAGCGCCTGCTTCGCGCGCCGGTGCAGCAGCCGGCGGCGAACCTGGCGCGTCCGGCCCAGGTGACGTTGCCGTTGGCGCCCTCCGCCCCGGCACCGCAGGGGGCGGTGAAGGCCCGCCGGATGGAGACGGGGGAGTACGACTGGGCGCAGCCGGTGGAGATGTGCGGCCCGGTGCAGCGCCTGTGGCAGGAGGGGGCGGAGGACCGGAGCGTCGCCATCTTCAACATGGTGCGCTTCTTCGCGCACAAGCAGCTCGGCCTCGATGAAATCACCGAGCTCGTCCTGGAGTACGACCGTCGTGGCCTCGGGAAGTTGAAGGGCAGGGACGGCGTCGGCTACATCCGCAAGGCCTACGAGAAGGTGATGGCCACCGCCCGCGAGGATGGCGCCGTGGCGCCGCCCTGCCACTCCCTCCAGGGCATGGGCTACTGCCGCGTCAACCGCGAGCCGGACGTGCGCTGCGAGCTCTACGACGTCGTCTTCGACATCGAGGCGGCTGTGGAGCGCCTGGCCACGGTGCCGGCCCAGGACGTGGAGTACCGCCTCAAGCCGATTCTGGAGGCCATCGCCCACCGTCCTCCGTCCGCGCAGGAGAAGTACCTGGGCCTGCTGGAGGTGCGCACGGGCTTGCCCGCGCAGAAGCTGCGGCTGTCCATGGCCCGCGCCGTGCGCACTTCAGCAGCGGGAGAGGGCGCGGAGGGCGCGGACTCCAAGGGAGGCGGAAAGGGCAGCAGCGGCGACGACACCATCGACGGCGAGGTGTACGAGGACGCGTACTGCTACTACACGGTGACGCAGCGGGGAGATGCGAAGGCGATTTCCTCCTTCACCTTCACCCCACGGGCCCTCGTAGAGACTGAGGAGGGGGAGGTATTCCTCGGAGACGTCCGCACGGACAAGGGCACCAGCGTGGAAGGGGCGCGGCTGCCGAGGCGTGCCTTCAACTCGCGCAAGGAGCTGCTGCACCACCTGCCCTCCATCCACACGCAGTGGACGGGGACAGACAACAACGTGCAGGGCCTGCTACGCGTGGTGGCGCGGCGTGCGGTGCCGCGACTGCCGGGCACCAGCGTCCTGGGGGACTTCAAACAGGGGGCGCACCACGTGTGGGTGGCACCCGGATGCACCATTGGGAAGGAGGGTTTCCTCTCTCCGTCGCCCGTGGCGTACCTGCCCAATGGGGCGTCACTCGAGTCGCGCGTCCGCTACGAGGCCACGGACGACGACAGCTTCCACGACGTGGCGCGCACGGTTTTCGAGTACCTGCCGCGAATCAACACGCCGCAGGTGGTGCTGCCCATGCTGGGCTGGTTTTTCGCCACGCCGCTGAAGCCGCGCCTCTTGGAGAAGGTGGGCTCCTTCCCCATTCTCTTCTCGTACGGGACGCAAGGCAGCGGCAAGTCCAGCACCTGCACGGAAGTCTTCTGGCCGCTGGCCGGGGTACCGGCCTCGGACGCCTACAGTGTGACGGAGACGGAGTTTGCGTTGGTGAAGCTGCTGTCCTCGACGCGCTCCGTGCCGGTGGTGCTGGACGAGTACAAGCCCCATGACATGCCGCCGCCGCGCCTCCACCTGGTGCACCGCTACATGCGGCGCCTCTACCGCGGAGAGACGGAGGAGCGGGGCCGGCCGGATTTGACGGTGTCCACCTACCGCCTGCAGGCCCCGTTGTGTGTCTGCGGAGAGACGCGGCCCACGGAAGCGGCCCTCGTGGAGCGCATTCTCCCCGTCAGCCCGGAGAAGGCGACGGTGCAGCAGCCGGCATACCGGGCGGCCTTCCGTGAGGTGACGTCTGTCCGCCTGGCCCTCTTCGCCCCTCGCTACATTCAATTCTGCCTGGGGCGGGACTTCGACGCGGACTACCGCCTGGCCCGCGCCGTCGCGGACGACTTCGTGAAGGGGCGGCAGGTGCCTCCGCGCGTCGTCGACAACGTGACGGCCATGCTGCTGGGCATTCACCTCTTCGAGCAGTTCGCCGAGGAGTGCGGCTACCCGTTGCCCGCCGACTTGGGCGCCCGTGAGGCCGTGGACGCCGTGCTGAAGGACGTCCTCGAGGAAGAGGAGGGCGTGCGAAACGCCCTCGACGTCTTCATCCAGAAGCTGTCCGTCATGGCGATTCAGGGCGAGCTGAAGCACCGCGTGCATTACGCCTTCGTCGAGGGACGGCTGTGCATTCACCTGGAGTCCGCCTACGACGCCTTCCGGATGTACTGCAAGCGCACCGACTACCGGGGAGAGTTGGTGGACACGAAGGCGCTGCGACGCCTCATCCATGAGAATCACCGCGCAGGAGGGTACGTCGTTTCCCCCAGTGCGCGCGTCTGCTTCGCCGGCAAGTCCCTGCGCAGGTGTGCCCTGGTGATTGACGTCGCGAAGGTGCCCTTCATCTCCGCGGAGGATTTCCCACACGTCGAGGAGGCAAGCCGTGGGTGGCGCGGCCAGGGCTATGGCTTCGCAGAGGAAGGGGCGTCTTGAGTGAGTGCTTTCGAGCGGGTGTTGGGGTGGAAACCCATTCTTGAGGTGGAGTCATGACAAGGCTGTCGCGTAGCAAGCTGTGGGCGGAGTTTCTTCAACGTCTAGCGTCGGAAATGGAGCCGCTGGCCCCCATGCTTCACCAGGGGCGGCGGCTGGTATGGCGGCAAGGGGAGTGGCTGAATTGGGTGACACTCTCGCGCCACTCCTGGCCGGACAGGCATTTCCCCGAAGCGCCACCGGTGACGCGGATTTCGATGAACCGATTCATTTTCGAACCCTCCGAAGCCATGCTCCGCCGGTTCGGCTTCAGCGGTGTGGGGCTCCCATTGGGGGAGCGGCGCCTGCGCTTGGAGTGGACTGTCTACGGGGAGGAGTTGCTTGCCTTCGCAAGCTGGCTGCCGCTGCTGATTCGTGGTCGGCTGAATGCGACGGAACCGATTCCGCTGCCCCC
Organism: Myxococcus virescens; assembly: GCF_900101905.1. NCBI lineage: Bacteria > Pseudomonadati > Myxococcota > Myxococcia > Myxococcales > Myxococcaceae > Myxococcus > Myxococcus virescens. Next base: position 50,879 of record NZ_FNAJ01000009.1, read on the forward strand.
GCACCCGAGCCACGTCTTCAATGGGGGGTTGAGGAAGACAAGCTATGCATGGACGGCCACGGCGTGGGAGGCCTATGCGCGTTGGAAGCGAACGGATGCGAGCCTCCCATGCGTGGCGATTCCCGCCGGCCGGGTGAAGCCGGCAAGGCCCCTGACGAGAATACTCCGTCTTCCCCACTGAAGCGCTTCCCGCTGCAGCCCCTGCGGACCTCTGCAGGGGGCTGCGATGGCGAGATGAGGCTGCCTGGCGGGAGTGCCGCAGGTGCCACCTGTCTCCTCGATTTCGCTCTCGGGCCTTTGTCATGACGATGGATACACGAATGTCGAATCAGCATGAGGTTGAGGTTTCAGCCGCGGGGCGCTCCAGCACCCCGCGCCAGCGCCAGGACGACGCGGTGGATGTCCTCGCCGATGCCCTTTGGGAGTTGTGGCTGCGTCGACATGCGCAGCCGCAACGACAGGCGCCCGCGTGGGGTGCGGAGGAGAGCGCGCATGGCTGAGCCGCAGACTCTCGACTTGTCTTCTTCTGGGGACAGAGCGTCCATGGCTTTCGCCCGAGGGCGTGCTGCCCCGGACGAAGGAGACACCACCATGGCGAAGAAGGAGACGGCGCGCGCCGCGCGCAAGCAGTTGGCGGATGTGCCACAGCAACTGGCCGCGCTGGCCAGCATGTCGGTGCCGGATTTGGCGGCGAAGTACCTGGAGCTGTACGGCGAGCCCACGCGCAGCCGCAACCGGGACTACCTGAAGAAGCGCCTGGCCTTCCGGATTCAGGAACTGGCCGAGGGGGGCCTCTCCACGCGCGCCGTCGCCCGCATCTCGGAGTTGGGCGACAAGCTGCCCGAGCGCTGGCGGATGCGGCAGGTGGAGGAGACGAAGCCCGCCGAGCCGCCGCCTCCTTCTCCAGTCGCTGCGGACGGGCGCGACGCACGCCTGCCGCCACCGGGCACGGTGCTGACACGCGTGTTCAAGGGGACGCAGCACAAGGTGACGGTGCGCGAGGATGGGATTGAATACGAGGGCCAGCTTCACCGCAGCCTCTCCAGCGTGGCCAAGCTGATTACGGGCACGGCCTGGAATGGCTTCTCCTTCTTCGGCCTCAAGGCCGGCAGCACCAACGCGGTGACACCGTGAGCGGCCCCGCCTTCTTCCAGACGTACATGGGCCAGCGCTTCTACGAGTCGACGATGCCGCAGCTCGTCCGCCAGCTGACGCGCCTCAACGACAACCTGGAGCGGCTGGTGGCCGTGGCGGAGCAGCACGCCGGGCAGAAGCAGTCTTCGAGCGTCGAGCCGGTGCCGCCGACGACAGAGGGGGTGGAGGGTCCATGAGGAAGAGCAAAGCACCGCTCACCGAGGTGAAGCGCTGCGCTGTCTACACGCGCAAGTCGACTGCGGCGGGCCTGGAGATGGAGTTCAACTCGCTGGACGCCCAGCGCGAGTCCTGTGTCTCCTACGTGCAGCGCCAGCCCGGCTGGGCGTTGATGGATGAAAGCTACGACGACGGCGGCTTCACCGGCGCGAACATGGAGCGGCCCGCCTTCCAGCGGCTGCTGCAGGACGTCGACGCGGGGCGGGTGGACGTGGTGGTTGTGTACAAGGTGGACCGCCTCTCCCGCAGCCTCCTCGACTTTGCGAAAGTCATGGAGCGCTTCAACGCGGCGGGTGCCTCCTTCGTCTCGGTGACGCAGAACTTCTCCACCGCCGACGCGATGGGCCGGCTCACCCTCAACATGCTGATGAGCTTCGCCGAGTTCGAGCGGGAGATGATTTCCGAGCGGACGAGGGACAAGGTGGCCGCCGCGAGGCGCAAGGGGAAGTGGACGGGAGGGCGCGCGCCGCTGGGCTACGAGGTGAAGGACAAGCGCCTCGTGGTGAATGAGTACGAGGCCGTGGTGGTGCGGGAGGCCTTCGAGTTGTACCTCCAGCACCAGCAGGCCTCGGTGGTGTCGCGCCTCCTCAACGAGGCGGGGCGCAAGACGAAGCGGTACGAGGCGCAGAGTGGTACCACGCGCGCGGCTCGGAAATGGACGACGCAGGACGTGCTGCGCCTCTTGCGTAGCCCTCTGTACGCGGGCTTCGTACCCTATGGCGACGAGACGCACCCGGGCGAGCACCCGCCCATCGTGGAGAGGGCCACCTTTCACCGGGTGCAGGACATGCTGGAGGGCCCCGGCATTCAGTACCACGGGCGCAACCCCGACTACGTGCTGCGAGGCTTGTTGCGCTGCGGCCTCTGTGGAGAGGCGATGACGCCCGGCTCCACGCGCAAGGGCACGCGCGAATACCGCTACTACCGCTGCGTCACCCGGGACAAGCAGGGGAAGGAGGGGTGCCGGGCCGCTCCCCTTCCGGCAGCCGCGCTGGAGGACTTCATCGTCGCCCGGCTGCGGGAAGTCTCGGTAGGCGAGGGCTTCGCGGCGCAGGTACACGCCCGCCTCACGGCGCGGATGCAGGAGAAGCACAAGGCCCTGCGCGCCGAGCGCGCGCAGCTCCCGAAGGATCTGGCCAAGCGCACTCGAGAGTCCACGAAGTGGGTGGACTCCCTCACGAAACTGGAGGGCCCGGCCCGGCGCCTCCTGGAGGAGAAGCTGACGGCTGCGGAAGAGGAGGGCGCTGGCATGCGAAAGCGGCTGGCGGAGGTGGAGCGCGCCCTGGACGCCATTGAGGGGGAGAAGGTGGAGGCTGCGTGGGTGGCCCAGGCCCTGGGGAACTTCGACGCGGTGTGGGACGCCCTCACCTCTACGAATCGGGGCCGCCTGCTGCGGGCCCTCGTTGGCCGGGTGGTGGTGAATGAGGCGACGGGCAAGGTCGATGTGCATATGGCCCACGCGGGTGAGGCCGCAGCGACTGGGCACGAGGAGGTGGCGGCGTGAGCGTGAGCCCCGAGTCTCAGCCGGCGGAGGCCGTCCTCGTCAGCGCGCACTTCCACCGCGTGCGTCGCGCGAAGGTTCGACTCCGAGGGGGAGCACCACCCCCGCCGCGAGAGGTGGCGCGCCGGCCAGCACACGTCGCGCGAATGCTGGCCCTGGCGCACCACGTGGAGTCCGTCATTGGGCGGGGCCTCGTGGCGAGCGCAGCGGAGGTCGCAGGTCAACTCTGCTTTACCCGAGCGCGTGTGACGCACCTATTGGACTTGCTACTGCTGGCGCCCGACATCCAGGAGGAGGTGCTGTTCCTCGAGGCCGTGGAAGGGGAGGAGCCTCTCAGCGAGCGAGGCCTCCGGGCCATTGCACACGCGGGGACGTGGGAGGAGCAGCGCGAGCAGTGGCGTGAGGTGAAGGCTTCATTTTGAGACGGGAGTCCGGTGGCCTGGGCTCCTTGGTGTAGCGTGAGCGCAAGAGGCTGAATTGTTGTCCGCGTTGAGAGTGCGCGGGCTGTACGCCCCGCGCGGAAAGTGAGCGAGAGCACATGCAGAGCGACATGAAGAGCATCATCCAGGCTGCGGTGGCGGATGCGGTGGAGAAGACGATGGGCCGGCAGGTGGAGCTGCTGGAGCGGCAGCTGGAGCTGCTGGGGAGGATTACTCAGTTCCTGGGCATTGAGTCCGGCTCGGCTCATGCGGCGTCCGCGCCGCCGCGAGCCCCCGTGCCGCCTCCCGCGTCGAAGCGCACACCCGCGCCTGCGTCCACGCTCGCTCCGAAGCGCCCACCCTCTGTGCCCGTGCGGAAGTATGTGAGGCCGGAGGCTGCGCCGAAGCCCACGCGGGCCGGCCCCGCGCCCCAGAAGAGCCGCGGGCGCCCGCGCGCAGCGGGCCGCACCGCGACGGCCGCAGCCCTCAGCCCTGAGACGCCCGTCTCCTTCGCGGTGGGACAGGAGGTGCGCTACAAGCAGGGGCGGGGCGCCTTCAATGCGACGGTGAAGGCCGTCGACGAGAAGGCGAAGACGCTGACGGTGGCGCGCGTCTCTGACGGCAAGCAGGTGGTGCGCCCCTTCGACAAGGTGACGCCCGCCTGACTCTGGGCCGCGAAGCGCCCTCTCCGGAGGGCGCTCCTGCGGCAAGCAGCCTATCCGTCCTCTGCTTTTAGGAGGTCACCTTGACAGTGATTGCGTCGTAGTAGTCGCGATTGTCGCCGCCCTCGGTGATGAAGTGGAGCCGGATGGGCCGCCCGCGCTGGCTGCACTGCAAGGTCCCCGCCTGCCCGGCGTACTGCACGTCCTCGTTGGACGAGACCATGCCCGGCGCGGTGAACCACCAGTAGTTGACCGACCCCCAGCAGCCCTGAGCGATGACGACGTTCTCACAGACGATGGGGCCGTTGCCGTCATCCAGCGTCAAGGTGCCCCGGATGGCGAAGTTCAGCTCATCGGGGGCGCTCAGCTCCGTATGGGTGTGCAGCTTCGCTCCCGCCGGTTGCGCGTTGTACCAGTCCCCCACGGGCTTGCTGTGCTTGCGCCCCGCCAGGACGCTGAGGGTCGCTCCGCCCTGTGAGCGGACCCCATCGAACGGCTGTCCGGAGGTGATGGAATAGGATTGCAGTGAGAACTGCGCATCTTTCATCCCGCGGAAGGTCAGGGTGTTGGAGTGCTCCTTGACGCCGAGCTGCGACTGCAGCCCGTCTGAAGTGTTGCTCATGATGGTCATCCTCGGTGGAGTCGTTGGACGGCCTGAACCACTGCACTTCGTATGCCGCTCTCTCGAATGCGGGTAGGGGACTGACGACTGCGACGAGGAACCGACACCGCCGTCGGCCAGGACCCCTCACTGACGCGTCATCGACTCGGCCGTGACGCGTCAATCCTGGCCCTCGGGCGACTCGGGAGGAATCGGCTCGAAGAGCAGCCTTCCTGGGAGCAGGTCGGTCCCCCGGAGCTTCGAGAACCAGGCCCAGCCACGCTCCTTCATCAAAAAGGCTTCCACCCCGGCCCAGATTCTCTTCCTCAAGGCGCGCGATGCGCTCAAGCGCCGCATCCAGCAGCACCTCCAGCTTCGCGATTCGAGCATCCATGGCGTCGAGTTCCGCCACGAGTGGCGGCGTGTCACGCCTCGGCCACCACCGGCGAGCGCCATCCTGCCGACCGTCCGCTGCCCGGCAATCCCTTCAGGCAGCCACCAGCCGGTGAACGATTGCGGGAAGCACCCGGTGCTCGCTCTCCTTGCTACGGCTCGTTGGCCATGTTGTCGAGCTGCCCCTGAGCGATGGCGCGGTAGTGGGGCACGACTTCCACCTCGAGCACGTCCTGCATCTCCTGGCGGGCGCTGACGAAGTCCCCCTTGTCCTTGTGCTGGTACATCCGGTGCAACGCGTCCATGCGCCGGCGAGTGCCCTCGCGGATGCGCCGAGACTCCTCTTGCAACAGGCCCAGCGCTCCCTCTTCCGTAGCGAGCGCGTTCTTGGCTTCACTGTCGCTGATGCCCACCTCGGCGGCCGTGCGCTTCAGCAGCGCCTTCTCCTTCCGCGTGAGGGCCAGGCGCTCTCCTTCGGTGAGGACACGACGCGCCAGTGCGCGAATCGGCCCCCAATCAACGGCTTCAGTCACGATGCATGTTTCCTTTGCGGGCTGCCCAGCCCAGCGTGTGAGGCGGAGGCTGGGGTCTCTTTCACCCTGGATAGGGATAGGCGCGCTTGGGGTGGCCTGTTCGCTACGAGTGGTAGAGGGCTTCACAGGCCCCCAAAGGTCATGTTAATTCGACGGTTGAGTCAACTAGACCTTGTGGCCCCGGGAGATTTGCCGCGACGGCGAATCTCGGTGTTCGTGGGGGCCGCGCCCCCTCTTTCAGGAGGATTCACAGCCATGACGAAGCGTTCGGAAGATGAAGTGTCGACGGAGGAGTTTCCGTCCAGACTCTCCACCCCGCCTAGCCCCAGCGCGCCGCGCTTCCTCTTCGACGTGGAGGGCGTGCGTTACGAGGCGGTGCGGGAGGTCGAGGTGCGGTCGAATGGCGAGAAGCTCCTGAAGGTGGAGCGGCGAGTGGCGGATGGAGTCTTGGCTGGCCTCTCCCTGGTTCGCCGAATTGCCAGCCCATCCACGTACATGATGCGCAAGCGGATGATTGAAGAGGTGCAGCTGGCCTTTCGCCTCAATCACCCCAACATCGCTCAAGTCTTCCATATGCAGGTGGATGAGGAGGAGGACGCCCCCTACGCCATCATGGAGTACGTGGGTGGGCCCTCGCTGGAGACGCTGGTGTGTGCGGCGTTGGTTCGAGGGCAGCCCCTCTCGGAGGGCTTTGGCTTGTATGTGGGGGCGGAGGTGGCGGACGCGCTGCACTACGCGCACACGCTGACGTCAGAGAAGGGTGTGCCCCTGGGCATCGTCCACCGTGACGTGAGTCCCCGGCACATCGCCTTGGGCCTCCATGGAGAGGTGAAGGTGCTGGACTTCGGCTCGGCATTCTCGCTGCTGGTGGGGCGGGAGGAGTCGCCCGAGAATCTGCTGCGAGGGGACGTGGCCTACGCCTCTCCGGAGTACCTGCGCAAGGAAGGGCTGACGCCGCGCTCCGACGTCTTCAGTCTGGGGGTGTTGCTCGTGGAAGTCTTGACGAGCAAACACCTCTTCGAGGTGCGCGACGTCCCAGTGGTGGCGAAAGAGAGCCGGTTTGTCGCGGAGTCGCAGCCCTCGTTGCCGCTGCAGCAGATGCAGGCCCTCATGGAGGCGTTCAACCCGGACGTCGTCGAGAAGGCGGTGGGCCACCTCAGCCAGGACATCAAGGCGGTGTTGCACACCGCGCTGCGCCGCAACCCCGAGGAGCGCTTCGCGACGGCGGCGGACATGAGGGATGCGCTGCGTGGTGTCGCCCACGCCGAGCTCCGCGAGCCCTATGGGCGAGCGGAAGCCGCCAAGGAGGCCGCCCGTGTCGTGTCCGAGGGCGGGGTGCTGAGGGACTTGGTGGAGTTCGGCGAGGCGGGCATCTACCCGGATGGGCTGGAGAAGCACGAGTTGGGTCTCCCGAAGAAGGAGTAGGCCGCCGATGCTCTGCTTTCGCGTCCTTCGCAATGGCGAGCACCTCACCACCGCGGGGCTGCCGGACTTCGGAGTCCTCCACACCATCCTGTCGTGGGTGCGCCGCCCTGACGACGAGACCAGCGCCATCCCTGAATTCACACTCCACGTGGGCGGCTCTGAAGGTAGGGAGTACCGCGAGCACCTGACGTGGTGTGACGCGAACATCCGCACGGGCGATGTCCTCACCGTGGAGGTGCGTGAGGACTTGGAGGCCGACCCACCGAAGGAGCGCCGCCGCGACCCAGAGGCGGGGCTGGACGACGTTTCCCGCCTTCGTTTGCAGAAGACGCGCCTGGAGAAGTTACTCGCTGAGGTGGATGCGGAGTTGCGGGAGCGCGGCGCGGCGTAGCGGGGTGCCTCCTCCTTCGGACGGGGAGGCGCTCCGTCATCGCCGGGGTCCGCTCGGTTGGGGGCGCGCGTGCTCCGGTGCAGAGCCCCGAGGTATGGGGCTCTGCCCGCCAGGTCTGCTCCCTGCTTGGAGACGCCGGAGCGCCGGCCGCAAGCAGCCTGGCGCTGGAGGGGCGGGCGCCCACGGGGCGCAGCTTCAGCGGGCCAACTCGGTGGTGATGCGGACGAGGGCGTCCAGCTTCGCCGCATCGAGCTTCCGCGCGAGGAAGAGAAGGCGGCGCAAGGTGACGTCATCCTCCGGCCGAGTCCGTGCCCCTCTGTCGGAGGCTTCGGTGAGGCCCATCATGTCCTCCGGGGAGACCATCAACTCGATGCACAACTTCTTCAGCGTCTCAACGCTGGGAATCATGTGCCCGCGTTCGATGCGGCTGTAGACGGCTGAGGCCATCCCCACGCGCTCCGCGACTTGGACCTGCGTCAGACTCATCTGCTCCCGAGCGAGACGGGCAATGGCACCCAGGTGCGCTGCAAGCTGTTCGTTCATAGGTGCAAGTGAGTATACCTGAATTGCCAGTTGTCAAGGGAGTACCATCCATCAACGCACGTTCGGCAGGAGTTGGATGAGGGCGAGCGCCTGGTGCGCGTCCAACTGGCGCACACGGCGGAGCAGGGCCTCCTTGGCGGCGGTGACGACGTCCGGTGGCAGTGAGGCGGGGTAGTCCAGTAACTCGTTGGGAGTGGTGCGGAGCGCAGAGCACAGACGGTACAGCGTCTGGACGCTGGGAAGCATTCGGCCGCGCTCGATTCGGCTGTAGACGATAGGGGAGATGTCGATGAGTTGGGCAACCTCTGTCTGCTTCAGGCCTGCGCGAAGGCGGGCTGCGCGCAGGGTGCCGCCGACGATGCAGGGCAAGGGACGGGAGGGCTCCTTCGGAAGGGCGAAGCCACGGGCGCCAGGGTGGATGTACATTCCTAATAGACTGTACCTGATGGTCTAGTTGGATGCACCTTGAGATAGGCTTGAAACCCTCTGCGGCTGGTGGCTGGAGGTAGGGTAAGACTTCGCACGATTTCCCCGGGCTTCTGGTAACGTGGGCCGGCGTCCGGGAGGGAGTTGCATGCGCGTGGCCGCAGTCCTGCTGTCCGACAGAGTCTCCAGGCGGAGGTCGCCATGAGGGACAACGGCCCCCCGGCCGTGCTGTCTCCCGGGGACGTGGTGAAGGGCTACACGGTGGTGCGGCACCTGGACCAGGGCGGCTTCGGCACCGTGTACCTCGCGACTCAGGACGAGCAGCCCTGCGCGCTGAAGCTCGTGGAGCGGCAGCGCGTGGAGGGGCGAGTGGAGAAGGAAGTCTCCATCCTCCTGCGCTTGAAGCACCCCAACGTGGTGGGGATTCGCGGCTTCACCTACTGGCAGGCCGAGGAGCGCGACTTTGCCCTCATCGCCATGGAGTACGTGGAGGGGCGGAAGCTCAGCGCGTGGGTGCGGGAGGAGAACCCCTCGGCCCGGCGGATTGCGAAGGTGACGCTCGACGTGGCGCGGGCGCTGGCGGCCTCGCATGAGGCGGGAGTGGTGCACCGGGACGTGAAGGACGCCAACGTCATGGTGCGCGACGCGGACGGCCTGGCGGTGCTGGTGGATTACGGCATTGGGGACTACGCGGGCGCCCCCTCCGGTGTCACCCAGTCCATTTTGCCGCCCGGGACGATGGAGTACCGGCCCCCCGAGGCGTGGCTCTTCATACGGAAGTACTTCGGCCAGAAGGGCTTCCGCTATGTGTCAGTCCCGTCGGACGACGTGTGGGCCTTAGGCATCGTCCTCTATCGCCTCCTCACGGCGAGGCTGCCTTTCGACACGGGGGCGGAGGAGGCGTACATCCAGGGTGTCATTGACAAGTCACCTGTGCCCCCTCACTACGTCAACCGCTTCGTCCCGGAGCGGCTGGGCATGTTGTGCATGCGGCTGCTGGAGAAGGACCCTGCTGCGCGTCCCGACGCGAGCACTGTCTGTGCGGCCCTGGAGGAGCTCCTGTCCGGGGCGGAAGGGGAGGCGTGGGACACGCCCCTGTTTGACGCCTATGGCCCGAACTCGGCCACCACCGAGAACGAGGGCAAGGTGAACAAGCTGGAGCGGTGGGCGAAACGGCCCCTGCGCCAGATGCGTCGTGGCAAGGCGCTGGGGCCGGAGCTGCCGGAAGTCCCAGGCGAAGGCATGCCCGCGGCGTTGCCGCCCGAGGCCCCGCTGGCGCCTGCTGCCATGCGGCCTGTGGAGTCGCAGCTGCCGGGATTGGTGCTTGAGGCGGGGGTGGGGGCGGACGCCGCGCAGCAAGCGGCGCCTGTGGCTCCCGTCGTTGAGGTGGAGCGGCGTTCGCTCTTCTCGCGACTCAGGATGGGACGCGTGTTGGGCGCGGGGCTGCTGGCCATGGCCCTCGCGTCTGGGGCGTACTTCTCACAGCGGACGGCCTCACCGCAGCCGCAGGCCGTCACCGGCCAAGAAGTAGCGGCATATGCCAAGAAACCTCAAGCTGCCCCGGCCGCAGCTCCCACCGGGCCGGAGGCAACACCTGCGGCCGTCGCGCCTCTCGCGATGCTCCCCGAGGTGACTGCCACCGTGACGACACCCAAGAATGACACCCCTTCCTCCCCGCCAGCACCTGCCAAGAAGGCCGCAAGGAGCGTCCGCAGTGCCCTGGCGACGACGGCGCCCTGCGGAGCGCTGGCCTGCACAGGGCCGCAGGTGCGCCCCGCCCCGGAGCCCGAGCCGTGCCCCGAAGGCGCCACCAAGGGCATGAAGAAGCTCGGCATGGAGATTGGGGACGTGCAGGTCTCGAGCTTCATCCGAGGGCCAGCGAAATTCGTAACGGTGAAAGAAGGCACTGCACAGATCATCCTGGGCTCGGACAAGGCCACTCTGTCTGGGCGACTTACTATCGCCGACCGCGTCTATGTCCGACTGACGCGAGCGCGATTTCGCGGAGAGAGCTTCCCCGTGTGCCTGGAGGTGCTGGACAGCTCTCGCAACCGTGGACTGGAGATCGAAGGCGGCGGAGGGGAATCTGGTAAGGCGCGCGTGTTCTCTGCCGTTGGTGTCAAGGCAGTGAGCGAATTTGAGTGAAGTGTTGCTGTCTGGCAGACGTTCGTGAGTCGCCAGCGGCGTCGCCGCTGGCTTGGTCCAGGAGAAACGTCGAGTGCATCATTCCGTGTCGGCCGTGCTGCTTTCCCTCCTTCTCTCAGGAGCGGGGGCAGCTCTGGCGCAGTCGCCCTCATCCACCGTGGGGCTGAGCGTTCGCCGAATCGAGCTGGTCTCGGATGATGCCCAGCCAGCAGTTGAAGTGGCGGTGAGCCCGGGCCTCTCGACGGTGTTCCTCTTTGATTCGGAGGCGAGCCGAGAGGGGCTGATGCTTGAGGGACGCGAGCGTTTCGCGATGGTGGACGCTGGGCTCAATACCTTGCGCCTGATTCCGTCAGAGAAGATCTCGGCAGGAGAGCGGCTCAAGTTGACGGTGCGCTTTCGGGATGGGGCGGCCCCGGCGAGTGCGACGATTGTCCTGGTCGCACACCCAGCGAGGTCAGAAGCGCTCATTGAGGTCTATCGGCGCAAAAGGGGCATCGAGACATACCAGGAGGAAGTCCGGCAGGCTCGCCTCGAGGCCGAGCAGTACAAAGAAGAGAATGCACGCCTGCGCGCAGAGCGGAGTGCGCCCGATGGCGTGACGGGACTCATCGCGACATCAGTCCTGGACGGCCGCGGCATTGATTTCCGCGACGTGACCCAGGGTGTGTCCCAGGCCCCGGGAGGGGCCGCAGCCAAGCAGTGGGTCTATGCATATCGTGCAGCCCGCAGGGTGGCTGTCGAGGTCTTCCTCGTGTCAGGGGGGGACGCCCAACCGTGGACAGCGGTGGGGGCGATGCTCCGGGGCAAGGCCAACGAGGAGCTGAAGGTGATTCAAGTCTGGCAGTCCGGCCCTGTTGCCCCGGGCTCGGATGGCCAGCGCGTGGTGGTAGAGGCTGAGGTTGCATCGGAGTCTCCGCGGGGGAGCTTCACGCTCAAGCTCTGGGATGCAGATATGCGCCGCACCGTCACCCTGGGCAACGTCACCTTCCCTTAACTCTGCGGGCATTACCTCCAAGCCCTTTCGTGGGTTTCCGGCATTGGGGTTTGTTCCGAATGTCAAAATGTGGTCCAGTAGACTATATCTATTGGTGTAGTCCATTCTGGCGTGCCCCGGAGGGTGTGTTCCCCATTGTGCTGGAGTGCATGCGCGCGGCTGCGCGCTTTCTTGGTGACTGGGGAGAGCGCCCGGAGGGCGACGCGCTTGACCCACCTTCATAGCTCCGCATCGAAGTAGGCGTTGGGCTCTCGCGCTGCGCAGAGGACCCCCTGCGGCGCCACGTGAGGCGCGTGCTGGCGGAAGCCGTGCGCCGAGTAGCCATCGTCGGGCTGCGTGCCTGACGGACGCTGAGGAGCCCTTCCTCAGTCATCTCTATTTGCACGTTTGGAGTCATGAGCGGAGCCGGACCGTCCTGGCGCCGTGGCGTGACACGTCTGCCTGCTGTTGGGAAGGGCCGGGGCTTCCTGGCGCCGTGGCGTGACACGTCTGCCCATGACCAAGCGCGGTCAAGGTGTCGGTGATGACCTCAGTGCAATGCATCTACCCGTGACCCGGCGCCCTGTCGGACCTGTCAGGGAAACTTCGTCCTTCCGACTGCACGGGGAGTTTCATAGGAGGTGCACATGTCTCTGAGTCGGTGTTGGGCCGCGACGCTGATGCTGCCCTTGTTATTGCCCGGGATGGGGTGGGCGAAGGAATTCGCGGAGCCTCAGGCCGGCGAGGACGTGACCATGCCCGCCGAAGCGGAGGAGGGCACTCTACATCCGCGTCCTGACGAGAGCAGGCCACCTGAGCGAGGTGCGCCATCTGAGGTCGCGCCGACGCCGCCAGGCCGGGCCCCTGCCCCTGACGAATTGCCCGTCCTGCTCCCTTCGGCTGCGAGGTGGGGCTACCTGCTGCGCTTGGAGGCCACCACGCTGACGCTACTGCCCAGGCGAGGTATTGGCGAGGACGAGGGCTTCATTCAACTGGAGCCGACGCTGGTGATAGACGGCGGAGAAAAGTTTGGCCTCAACGCGGGTGCGCCGGTGCGGCTGCGCATGTGGGGAGGGGGAGAAGGGGCGGGCTTGGTTCGAAAGGAGGACTGGGACAGCCTGTCGGACTGGGGCCAACTGGTGCGCGCCCTCAAGCTGGGCGCGGACACATCCCCCATCGCGCTGTGGGTGGGGGCAATGGAGGGTTTTCACCTGGTATCCGGGCACCTGGTGCAGCGCTACTCCAACCGCACGAACCCGGACTACCACCCAGCGGGTGCCCTCCTCACCGGCACGCTGGGGCCTCTGTACATGGAGGCATTCTCCTCTGATGTGCTGGGAGCCCGTCTCATGGGTGGGGAACTCGAGTTAGACGTGCAGCATGTCCTCTTCGGCCGGCCGAAGCAGCCGGGGCGCTACACCCTCTCGCTCTCCGCCATTCATGACTGGGGACGTGGGGAGGTGAAGTCGGCCGAGGTGACGCTGGCGCACCTGGACGCGACGGCGGTGGTGCTGGTGCAGCGCAAGGGGCGGCGCGCCCTGGAAATGCACGTGTTTGCCGGATGGGGCGGCCGCCCCGGTGCAGGAGGTGCCTGGGGCGCCGTGGCCGGCGTCGGTGCAGACGCGGTGACACCGACACTGGACTTGCGGCTGCGGCTGGAAGCACGCCGGCAGCATGGAGGCTTTCGGCAGGGTTATTTTGGCGCGGACTACGAGTTGGCGCGGTTGCAGACGGCGGGCACTTCGGGCCTGCCGTTGGCCCACGCGTCCTTCCCGGAAGGGTACTCCGTGTATGCGGAAGCCATGGTGGCATGGGACGCGGTGTTGCTGGGCGAGGTATTGCAGCGCCACCTGCACCTCTCCATGGGCGCCGAGGCCTTCAGCTGGGGCCGTGTGGACGTGGACGGACGGCTGGCGGTGCAACTGCTGCACCGCAACCTGGAGGTGGCGGTGAAGGGACTGGCCGTGGGCATGCGTCAGCCGGGGGCCCGCTACCTGGCTTCTGGAGAGGTGCGCTGGCGCTTTTTGGGGGGACGACTCTATGCACTCGGGCAGGGCGGTACACTGCTGTACCCCACGGCGGAAGGCCCGCTACGTCCGGGGGCATTCGCGTCGCTCGGCATGGGGGTGGACAATGGCCGCTGAGTCTCTGGGCAGGTGGGTGGCCCTGTTGGGCACCATGCTGCTGGCGTCTGGGTGTGCCACGCTGACGCCTCTGTCCGGCCATGGAGTGGCGCTGGGCCAGGGGGCGCGCGTGTCGCGCGCCGGCACGTTGAGCAGCAGCGCGGGCAATACGTACTTGGTGGCCTCGTCCGCCGCCGCTTCGACGGACGAGGACGAGGAAGCGCGGCTTCGTCGTCGCCGCCCAGGGCGCGCCTCCAGGGGCACGGCCGTCATTGCCGCTTCTCCAGCCGATATGGCCGTGCTCGCGGTGGAGACGGGCATGCTGGAGGTGGACGCCTTCGAAAAGCTGTTGGTGCTGGCGGGCCTCGGCGACACCGACGTACTCCCTCCGCGCGTCAACCCCTTCACCCCAGAAGAAGCGGCTCGCCTGCTGGCATTGCTGGTGGAGACTCCGGTGACGCTAGGGAACTTCCCGCCTCGAATGGCCGTGGGCCACCTGCTACGCGAGGTGCTGGAGGGCGGAGAGGTGTCCCGGGCCGAGTTGCTGCGCCGGGTAGAGCGCTTCCAGGGCGTAGCAGTACTTCGACCGGACGGCTACCTGGCTTGGGTGCGCAATGGGCGCACCCAGCAGAGGGTGGCCGAGGTGGAGTGGAAGGACGGGGCCTTCCGCGCGCACGGCTTCGAGTTGGGCCGTTTCTACGGCAGCCAAGGCGGCATCTTTCGCCTCCTCGACGCCCAATTCCGGGAGCTGAACGAAGGGGCATATGCAGAGGTGTACGACGATGCGGACGTCGTCAGCCGCTCCTTGGATGGTGCGGAGGACGCCTTTGTCGAGCTGTACCACGCCCTGGGCCACTTCTTCACGTATCCGACGGACAGCATCCTCGCGTTGCGACATCTGCCCGCGGGCGTGGCCGCCCTCATTGCGTCTTCCCCCGAGTACTGGGAGCGCTTCCGGTACATGACGGCCGGCGAGCAGATGAAGGCAGTGGCCAAGCTGAGCACCACCCTGTTGATTGCCGGGGGCTCCGCCAACGGCGTCACGCGCACTCTGACAAGCGTCATGGGCGGCGCCGAAGCCATGGTGCCCGTGCTCTCGCTCTCCGCCCAGGGCGCCCTGGCGATTCAGCGTGTCGCGGTGCCGGTTGGGAAGATGGCCACAGTAGTGGGGGCAGGAGTTGGAACCATCGTTGTCCTCAGTCAGGCGGCAGGAAGTGGCGGTGGACCAAAGCTCAAGGGGAGCCTTACAGGGCGAAAAACCACCCCAGGGCCGCATGACAAGGATCCAGCCAACATTAAATCCATTCAGCGAGAGAATGAGTCGGCCGAGATTCTCGCAGAAAATGGATATCACGTTGAGCAGAACCCGGCTCCAAAGCCCAATGGCAAGGAGCCTGACTATAGAATCAATGGAGAGTATGCGGACTGCTATGCTCCAAATGGGAGGAGAGTGAGAAACATGTGGGACTACGTCAGGGAGTCCAAAGTGGAGTCAGGGCAGGCGGATCGAATTGTCATGAACTTGGAAGACACTCCTGTGCCAGTCGCCGAGGTTCGGGAGCAGTTTCTTAAATATCCAATTCAGGGGCTGAAGGAAGTGTTGGGCATCAAAGACGGGAAGGTCTCTTTGATTTACCCTTGAAGCAGGTGCTCGGGGTTCAATAGGGCTGTTGCTGATGACAGATAGGCTTGTCCGATAGGAGTATGTCATGGGTCTTGAGAATGGGCTTAAGTTTGAAACCGACATGGCGCCAATGCAGGCTCTTCGCCTCCTTGCCGACCAATTTTGTCTTTCATGGGGCGATGAATCTCATTTGATTGGACCCGCCCTATGGATTTGGGCCATTGGTCTCGATGAGGAGAGTCGGTCCCTGTTTGAGGAGGATTTCCACTTCAAGCCCAGCATGCTGGTCGGCTTCAGGCTCAATCCCAACAGCCCTGAGTATGCCGCCGGATGCCGAACTATGTTGCGCGCATCATTGCTCCTGCTTGAGCACGGCCGTGATGGTGTCCTCCTTTTCAATGGAGAGCACATCGTTTTGCAGCGCATCGGGGGCGTTCTAACGCTCAACGCCGACCGTGGAAACTGGACAGACGGCCTCCATTTGGCGAATGAGATCACTGTTCCCTACAAAATCCAGCCCCTAAATTCGCCATTGCTCTGATGCGCAATCCCGTCGCATTGCCCGCGATGCCCCACGCCCTTTGTTAAAATTGGGCGCAATCCGGCATTTCCTGACCGCAAAGAGGCTTGTCCTCCGTTGCGGAACTTCTTGAGGCTCCTCGCCGGCTGATAGCCTCTTCTCGTGAGGTGGATGTGAAGAAGCAATCGAAGCAGGACAGGACTGCGGAGCACAGTCCTGGAGCGACACGAGCGGGAGCTCATCGACGAGCGGGTGACGCCAGAGCGGTGGGGGGCTACCTGGGCAACGTGCTCGTCCGGCGCCTGGGCGGGCAGTGGATACCGCGCAAGAGGCTGGAGGAGTCCCAGGTGCGCGTCGGCAACCGCGTCTGGCCGCCCTTCCTCCGCGCCCGCCGGTACATGCAGTCCCGCCAGGCGCTGCTGGAAGGCTCGCTAACCCAGTTCTACTAGGAGGTGGAGCGGTATCGGAGGGAACTTAGAGCAAATGCTCCTCCCGCGTCAGGCGGTATTTGCTGGCGCGCAGTTCGCGGCATGGTCGGCATGGTCAGGAAATATTGTGGTCCAAGTCGCCGCATTGACGAGTCCGTGTCCCGAGTTCATCCCTTCACCTCCTGATTCTCTCGCACCGGCGCACGTCACGGCGACGGCCGCACAGGTGCATCTCTCGCTGGCATGACGCGTGTTGGTGGAACCTTTGGCGCAACGATGACGCTGCGAGCGTATTTGGGGTAGGCTCAGAGCTAGCAACTTGCGAAACCGCCCAAACCCTAAGGTAGCCGGGCACTTAGCAGGGCTATGCCGATGATGCGTCTGTGTGGGGTCGGGGGAGGGGCATGTTGTCGGTGGACGTGGCTTGTTGCTGGAATGTTCGTGCTCGCTAGAGGAAAGGAGTCGCAGAATGAGTGGGCGCAGAATCGCATCAACATTCAGTCCTACCGCCTTGCCGGGCTATTGAGTATTAGCTCTACTACTGGGTCGCATTGGGGGAATGCGTAGGCCGGGCGCACTGTGTTATTGTTCAGAGTACTAGCAATGAGCAGCCGTCGAGACAATTTTAATTCTAGAACCCTGCGTACTCTAGCAGCTCGGGTGGGCTTCCACTGCTCGAATCCCGACTGCATGTCATCCACTAATGGTCCGTCTCTGGATGAGGACCAGACGATCAACATCGGTGTGGGCGCCCACATCACGGCTGCCGCTCCCGACGGTCCCCGCTACGACAGGAATCTATCGTCAGCGGAGCGCAAAAGTGGGAATAACGGGATTTGGCTTTGTCAGAGCTGCTCAAAGCTGATTGATTCCGATGTGCAGCGCTACACAATTGAAACGTTGCGAAAGTGGAAGACAGATGCAGTTCATCGCGCGCAACAAGCTATTGCGCGCGGCCGTCCGTTGGGCAGTGTCAAGCCGCCATCTGAACTCGACGAGTCCGATCGGCAGTTTCTGGACGGTCTAGGCCTACCAAGCGACGACGCAGTGAAAACAGTTGGCGCACGACTTCGAGAGGCCTCGCGGAGTGACGTTGCGGCTTTTCAGGCGGCGCGCCACTGGCCAGCGCGAACGATTCTCCTGACGCTTTCGTTCGTCGGAGACCGCAGTCGCGCTATTTCGCTCGACGGCATCGCAGGCTTGGCTGCCTTGGCTGAGCCAGTTTCCATTATATCTCCACCTGGCACAGGTAAGTCGACCACTCTCGTGCAGCTCGCTGACAGCATGCTTGCTGGCAGTGGACCTGTTCCTCTGTTGATTCCGCTTGGTGAATGGTCCGACCGAGATGATGATTTCTTTGATTTTGTAATTCGGCGTAATTCTTTTTTGGGGTTCCGACGAGCCCATTTCATGCAGCTCGCCTACCACGGAATGATCACACTTCTGTTGGATGGATGGAATGAGCTTTCGCCGCAATCGCGACTGCGTGCGATTCGAGACGTTAGCGGGATGCAACGCGACTACCCGTTGCTTGGGATGGTTATCGGCACCCGCTTGCAGCCAGCGCGGCTTGCTGGCCCCATTGTTGAAATTCAGCCACTTTCTGAGGTTCAGCAATTTGAGCTTGCTGCTGCTGTTCGCGGTTCTGAGGGACTGGCCATCATTGATCGTGCATGGCGGACGAATGGAGTTCGTGAGCTAATTGCGACTCCTTTGTATTTGAATGCTCTGCTCGCGCTGCCGCCAAGTGGAAGCTTCCCGCAGACTAAAGAAGCCATCCTGCGCATGTTCGTCCGGGAGCACGAGTCCTTGCCGGAAAGGGCTGAAATACTTTATCGCAGTGCGCTGGGATTTCATACTGATATGCTGGTCGGTCTTGCAGTTGAGGCGAGCCGAACAGGGAGCACGGTGATTTCCGGAAGTAATGCGCGTCGAGCAATCTCGAGAATCACGAAAAGCCTTGTGGATGATGGTCAATTGGCTACGCAGCCTCAACCCAGTGAAGTTCTGGCTAGCTTGATTGATTCGCATTTGCTGATCCTGTCTTCAGATCGTGATGCTCATTCGGTCGCGTTTCAACATCAACAGTTTCAGGAGTGGTATGCTGCGGAATATGTTGAGTGTTTGATGCTAAAGGCGTCGGATGGTGACGCGTCAGCGCGGAAGCAGCTCAGAGAAGAAGTTCTGAATTGGGTGAGTTGGGAGGAGTCAGCGCTCTTTGCATGTGAGCGTCTGTCCCGCGTCGATAGTGCTGGAGCGCGTTCTGTCGCATTCGTCATTGAAGAAACGCTGGGTGTCGACCCAATTTTTAGTGCAGAGATAGTTTTTCGTTCGTCTGATGAGACATGGGGACTGGTGCGTGAACGCGTGCTTCGTTTCGCTGAATGCTGGCATCGAACTGGTAAGGTCGATCGTGCTTTGGCCTTTATGCTTTTGACCGGGAGGGCCGAATTTTCAGGCCATATTTGGCCGATAATTTCGCATCCAGACTATCAAATTCGCATGAGCGCACTCAGGGCGTCGCACCAACTGCGTCCGACCGTTCTCGGAGAAGATCGGGAGGTGCGGCTGCGTTCGTTACCCGCGGAGATGCGGATGGAGGTGCTCTCCGAACTCGCCAGCAATGGCGACTTCGATGGCATGGAGCTTGCGGCGGCGCTTGCTGCACATGACCCAGCCCCAGAGGTTGTGGTCGCGGTCGTACAATCATTGGAGTTCCGTAGAGCTGATCGGCATGTCAATCAAATCCTCCAAACAGCGCAGGAGGCTGTTTGGACGGCATTGGGCAATGCAAGGTATCCTGAGACATTTGCCGACGATGTACTCAACGAGAGACTTCTTCAATCGCGAGAGGTGGCACGGCGGAGTGAAACGTGTCCTCTACGGCTCCTTGCGCGATACTTATGGGATCGACCTCCAGACGCAGCCACAAGAGTTACTGAAATTATAGCTTCGCCTCAGTTCCAAATCGAGGGAGTGAACGCCCAGCACATTCTCGCGGACGCATTCGATGCTTTTCCCGACGCCGTCGCTAGTGGCGTTATTCAGCGCATTGTCCTTGGCTTCCCTCTACCTTTTCGCGCCACATCCTACCTCGGCAATGTTCCTCTTGTGGACCACGGACCGTTGGTGGATACCGTGCTTGCTCCAACGACGCCGGATAGTCACTTGCAGGTAGGAGTGGCAGTGGTTGGATCAGGCATTGTCGGTAATCTCATGGACCGCTTATTCGAACTCGATGAGCAGAGAGAGAAGACTAATCGCCACGACCAAGCGTTGCTCGATGCTCATTCGCGGTTGCGTCGTGCCATATTGGAGACGCGACAAGAGGCGTTTATTCCCGCCTTGTTGCTTAGAGCAGCGCAGAAGCAGCCTCACCGGATCGGTTTGATGGCGGAGTTGCTAGCTCAGCACGGTAATCGCGACAGCAACAGGCGGCCACCCATAGCTAGTGAGCACCGCTTAGCACTGCGTCATGTGCTGCAGCAGTGGGGTGAGGTCTTGTTTCATGCGCCAGCACCTGTCCGTTACGATTGTTCAAGATTGGCGCTCGCCGCTGAGAGGCTCGCTGATCCGGAGCTCTCTGAGCCGATTTTGCGCTTATTGGAGCGAGATCTCACCGATTGGTTCGCCGCACGTAGCGCTTACTTTTCCCAGCCTCGTGGTTCCATGCCTGGAGATGTTTCGACGAGCTATTCCAATGTTTATGCGCAGGCCTTTCAGTCGATGCGGCGGGATGGTGCGATCGCCGCCTTAATGAAGGGGCTGACCGACATGCGGTGGGGACTTAATGCGGCGGGTGCGCTACTTGGCATCTGGATACTTGACCATTCTCCAGGCAAGGCTAACCGCTATTCCGACTGGAGAGACTTCTCGCGGCATTGGCCTCGTCAATTGGAACGGCAGCAGTCAGTGATTCCGCTGCCGACATCTGAATTTGCGGAGCGCATATTTGAAGTAGTGCGCGAGTTTGGGCGGGAGAGTAATTCAGAAGCTGAACAGCAGTACGCCATCAACTTGGCTGTGACTGGGCTCGCGCTGCCTCACGGAAGTAAACGAGAAATTATCGACTCATTACTCGTGCTGCCTCAACCCATGGCCAGCAAGCTGCGGTTGCTGGTCGCCGTAGCAAAAGCTGGTGAAATTCTGCCGTCAGATTTGCTGTTTGAGGGGGTCGTGAACTTACTCACGGCAGCGCGGAATCAACCGTGGCGTCTCGATGCGAGCAGCGGGGACTTAATGGGCTGGCTTGAGCTTTTTTCGTTCTCAGATGACCCAGTAAAGGTGCTGGACGCCATTGCGTTGCTGCCGGAGTATCATCGTCGTCCAAGCCAACTCGAACGACTGTGTGCCGCCCTTCCATATGGGAATCCGGACAAGTCCATTGAGGTGTTGCACCAACTCGCCGAACGAGACCCTGCATTCGAACAGCATAGCGGCTGGCTGAAAGCTATGATCGACTTGGACACAGAGTCGTCAGCTCTCGCGATTCTCTCCCGTTTGTGCGACGGTCGACTAGGAAAGATTAATGATTTGAGTCTTAGTGCGGCGATGACTGTGTGGGCGAAAAAGTACCCAGTGTTGCGTGAGGTGATGATTAGGCAGTGCGAGATTTTGCCGGACGGCGAGGCTCGGTTGGTTGTTGAGAGGACGCTGTCGGAGTTGAGTGATGATGTCGCTTTTATGGCATTGTTTGGGCGGTGTTCGGCCGAATGTCGTAGTGTTCATGGTCTTTTGCGGCAGGTCCGGCGTCTCGCAATTGGCACGAGGCCTTCTGAGAAATGGCAAGGAGTCTACGAGGAATATGGATTGCCGTTGGTTGAGCTTCGCGCGCTGCTTTTTGGTATGACGGGGACGGGGGATGGCCGGGCAAGAGTTGCAGAGCAATGTCTTATTGAAATCGATGAGTGTCGAGACAAATACGGGCGCATCCTTGAGGAGCCCCGCCATCCAGACATCTCAGCCGGACGCCCATGGCCGTTGACAGTCGGATTTTGATTGGCTCCGTTCGGGCGTTGTCTAATGGAGGTGCAGATCGGTCCCCGTGGCCTTACGATGCCAAAGTTATAGTGGCGAATGGGCGAATGTAGAGACCAGGCGCACACGCCTTGGACACTTGAGGCCGGCGAGAAGCCTGCGTTGGCGAATAGTTTAATGCCTTTGCCGCGCGCATTGGCCGATGGATTATCTGCGTTGTAACTTCGAACGGATTCTGTACAGTCGGATAGACTGTGACGGAACGCCATTGATGACGCCCCGCACTCGGTCCAACTGGCCGCCGAGCACTGTGTCCTCGATTGCTCTCTTCGCGACCATTCCTGCCACTCGTGTCACCGTCTTGAGACCAAGGAGCTTCGAGAGCAGGTTGATCAATGCAGAGTGACCTGCTGAGGCCTGCGCGCCCGCGACAAGATCGCCTGCCACGTCGACACTTGAAGACTCAACAGCGTTGCGCGCAAGCTTCCGAACGCCGGCGTTGAACGTCTGAACACGCTCGCGTATCTCAGAATCCTTGGCTGGGTCGCTTCCCGTCTTCAAAACGTCGGTGACCAACGTCCGAAGTCGCTTTGTTTCGGGAGCATCGAAGATCTCGACATAGTCCTTGGCCGGTATCTTGGCGTGCGCAATGTCGAAGGCTCGGATGACCTCGTTAAGTTGGTCGCTGAATGCGCTCGAGTGTACTTCTCTCATCGGCCGAAAGAAGCTAGCGGCGTATGACAACATCGGCTCGGCAAGAACTAGCTTGGTGTGCAGGGATGCCTGGAACGCCTGTGCCAAAGCAATGTTGTGTATTGCGCTGAAGCCATCGATCATGGCCATGTCGCCTGATGGGCTTCTTGGCAGGAGGGCCAGTGCCTGAGCACCAACAATGGCAGGGGAGAAATGAGGCAGCGCGAGATGGCCATTTCTCCACATTGTGCCTTCGAATCGTTCTACTCCATGTAGCAAGCTCGATATGAAGCTCGATTGGAGCCGAGCGTCCGTGTCAAAGCTTAACTTGTCGAGTTCCTCAAGTGCGAGGTGGAGTTCCTCGGTGAGCTTTCTGTTTGCTGAAAGGAAGCGAATGTGGCGCGATTGGTCCCAGGCGTATCGGGCTGCCACGTAGTCTAACTCGCGCGGCTGGAGAAATGGCAGCGAGGGATCCTCCAGAAATAGCTTGGCGACTTTTTCGGGATAGCTGCCGAGTGAAAACTTGAAGACTGGAATGAGCTTTCCGAGACGACAGTAATCAATGAATTCAGACTCCGTTAGGTCGAAGAAATGGTTAAAGTAGTCCACTCCAGGTTGCACGTCCTGCGGAGGCAGCATGGTGTAGACGTGATCATAGATTGGGAGAAAACAGGCAAGCGGCGCTTGCCCACGCAGTGCCGAAGTGCAGAGTACCTTGCTCCCCGATAGCGAATCAATAAGTCGAATCTGTTCAGGGGGGGCGCCGTTGACTAGCTTCTTTAAACGAGTTGCGTACTGGTCATCATGTTCTTCTGTGAGTCGATTGATTCGACTTTCTCTTCGGGGGACGTGAAATCCTGCATTGATAAGCGCGTTTCGATGGTCGTTTGCGGAGAACGGTGCAATCTCGAATCGTAATCCTGTGTACTTGATTGCTTCCAGGGCGCGCCGGCACTCTTCGATAAAGGGAGCGGGTGCGCTCCCGTCATCCTGTGCAACAAGAACTTGCAGTGACTCAGTTCGCTCTTCCAGGGCCAGTCGTGCGAGCCGTGGAACAAGTCGAACGAGGGCCTCCATAATGCCGCTCACAGTGGGGTCGGTATCGTAACCCGCAACTTGAAGGCGACTTGGAATGTTGGCTGCGCCTGTCTCAGCACTAATGCTTCCTTCTTCAATGTGATAGCCGACGCCAGCGATGCCTACGTAGTGGAGTACTCGCTCAATTCGAGCTTTCAAAGTTGCGAAGTCTGCTTTGCTGTTTGGAACTATGGTGATTCGGACATTGAATGGTCCTGTTTCGGCAATTTTGACAGCATCTACGTCGGCGACGCGCGCCATGATTGCTCTACGAAGTTCGCTGGTGTTTCCCGACATGGTTGGTCCTCGGTTGTAGGCCTGGCATAGCCTAATTGAGTAGGTCTGCTCTTTGAACGGCTGACTACGGGAGGCTGCCGTTGCGCTAGTGAGCCAACCTGCTCGGCAGCCCGAACTTCCCTCGGAGCTGCAGCTTGCGCTCGCTTACAGGAGGAGTGCCACCTGGGAGCGTGAAGGAGTTCGGCCGATCAAGAATCGAAGACTTGATTTGGCTGGATGCCGGTCAAGCTGCTGGCATGGCGGCTCCGGTACGAGGCCGCCCAGCAGAACCCACGCGAAAGATGGCACTGCTCGCACTTGATGGTGACTTCACCGGCAAGAAGGCGCCGGTTGAGTTCACAGATGGCTGCCTCCGGCCTGGTTAAGGGGGCTCTTGGGGCGCTGGCTGCGGCAGGTGCTTCCGCGCACCTTCGCTCATGGTCCGGTGAGTCACCTGGTTGATGGCCCCGGGACTACGGTTCCCCAGCCGCATCAAGGCCCCTGGCGGCTTCCGGCGGTGCCCTTTGGCAGCCCTGACTCGACCGGAGAACCGTAGGATGGGAGCAATCAGTTCTGCTTCTCGTAGAAACTACTGTCGCGTCAAGGAGTTGGGTCTCGTCACAAGCGTGACTCCTGATGGTCCGGTTCCGTGATGGCATTTTCGAAGTCGCTAGTTCGGGGACCATCAAGCCAGGGCGCTCGAAACCAAGCCTCCATCCGGCAAACAACGTGCGCGGCAACACCAGTGAGGAGCGCGCGGAGCTTTCCGGGCTGCATTCTCGGTCCGGAGTCCCTTTCGGGGGCATGCGCCGAGCGTGGAGACGCTCAGATCGGCGGGGACAGACCCGTGGCGGTCGAGAAGCGCGGCCGAGACAATCTGAAATCCGTCTCGGAGAGTCTGCGCCGCGCGACGAAATCGTGAGTACTCGGTAACTGCCAGCCGCGTTTCGCTCTCTCGGTTAACAGGTGGCCCAATTTGGCATTCTGAAAAAGGGAAATGACGTAACCCCGGAAGGTACGACATCGAAAGCCCGGGATTGTCAGAGTCGGCTGCCCGCGGTGGTTAACAAAACTGTTAACCACTCTCGGCCTCTCTCTCCCCAAATCGGGCGAAAGAGCGCTCCAGAGAGCCCAATCGGTGGCGGAGGAGAGGGGGCGTCGCGCTCTGCGGGGTAGAGGGCCGAGAGCGCCCTCTTCAGCACCGCGAGCCAGAATCCCTTGGGATTCAGCGGCTTAAGGACGAAGGCCCCGCGATGTCATCGCGAGGCCCGTGTTAAACAAAAAGGGCCCTACCAGTTGGTAGGGCCCTTCAAGTAGCTCCCCGACGTGGACTCGAACCACGGACCTAGTGATTAACAGTCACCCGCTCTACCGGCTGAGCTATCGGGGAATATGTCCTCACGGCGGAACCGCGTTGCCGTGATGAGGCGCTTTCTAGAGAATGGTGCCCGCTCTGTCAACAGTCCCTTTTGATCCGCTCTCCCGGCTTCACCTCCAGCCCTGGTCCGCACTCGCCGGCCTGGGCCCCATGGCAGCCGATGCCATCGCCCAGGTGCTCGCCGGCTCCTCCGCCGAGCGCGTGCTCGACCGTACTCTGCGTGACCACCGCTCCCTGACCCGAGAGCAGCGCCAGGCCCTCAAGGAGGCCGTCTTCAACGTCGGGCTCTGGCGGCGCCGCCTCGGGTTCCTCCTGGGCCGCGAGGATGCCGCTCCTCCCTTCCTGCTCCATGCCCTGATGCACGGCCTCTCGGGCGTCCCGGCTGTGGAGTCCGCCGCCCTCGCCGGGCTCGGGGATGGAGCGCCGCCCCCGTTGGTTTCGGCGCTCCCCCCCACGCTCGCGCTCCGCGCCTCCCTGCCGGACTGGCTCGCCGACCATTTCGCCCGGGAGTTCGGTCCCGAGGCCGACGACTTCTGCGCCCACCTGAATGTCCCCGGGCCCATCACCCTCCGGGCCAACGTCCTGCGCACCTCGCGGGAGGCCCTTGCCGAACGGCTGCGCTCCGAGGGCGTCGAGACGCGCCCGGGGCCCTGGAGCCCGCTGGCGCTCCATATCGAGGGTCCCCGGCCCAACCTCTATGGCCTCCGTTCCCTCCAGGAGGGCCTGTTCGAAGTCCAGGACGAGGGCAGCCAGCTCCTGGGGCTCCTCGTGGAGGCCCGGCCCGGGGAGACGGTGCTGGACCTCTGTGCCGGCGCGGGCGGCAAGACGCTCCAACTGGGCGCGGACATGAAGGACTCGGGGCGGCTCCTGGCCTATGACCCGGACCCCGAGCGGCTCGACCGGCTCCTCCAGCGCTCCGCCCGGGCTCACCTCACCCGAGTCCAGGTGCTCCGGAGTCTTCCCGAAAGCCTGGACGCGGACCGGGTGCTCGTGGATGCGCCGTGCTCGGAGCTGGGCTCCCTGCGCCGGGGCCCCGACCAGCGCTTCCGCATCCTCCCGGAGGTGCTCACCCGGTTTCCGGCGCTCCAGGAGGACATCCTCCAGCGAGGGGCCCGCCTGGTGCGGCCCGGCGGGCGGCTCGTCTACGCCACCTGCACCGTCAACCGCGCGGAGAACGAGGACGTCGTCGCCGCCTTCCTGGCGTCTCGCCCTGACTTCCGCCTCGTATGGCCCGGGGCGGGGTGGCTCTCCGGCGCGTGTCTCCGTGATGGATTCCTCTTCGTCGCGCCCCACCGGCATGGCACGGACGCCTTCTTCGCGGCCGTCCTGGAGCGGTCGGCAGGGTAGGGGCGGGGGCGACAGGCGGTCGCAGTGTCCGAGTCCCGACGGACGGGGGGACTCAACGCTTCGCCCGCCCGGGCCTCGAATCACCGTGCCCCCCGGGCCCCGGGTGCTATGAAGCGCCCCGTGCGCTGGCTCAAGCCCCTTCCGCTCCGTCCTCGCGACGCCGTGCATGTCGTCGCCCCCTCCGGGCCCTTCGACCGCCCGAGCTTCGAGGCCGGCCTGGCCGTCATCGCGGAGCGCTACCGCCCCGTCCACGGCCCCGACATCTTCGCCGCCCACCGCTACCTCGCGGGGGATGACGCGCGCCGGGGCGGGGAGCTGTCGCGCGCCCTGCTGGACCGTGACGCCCGCGCCATTTTCAGCGCCCGCGGTGGCTACGGCAGCGCCCGGCTCCTGCCGGACCTGCCCTTCGCGGACGCCTCGCACGCGGCCTTCGTCGGCTTCTCCGACCTCACCTCCGTCCACGGTGCGCTCCAGGCGCTGGGGCGCGTCTCCTTCCACGGGCCCGTCGTCACGCAGCTCGGCCGGCAGCCTCCCGCGGTGCGCGAGTACCTGTTCCGACTCCTCGAGTCCCCCGAGGCGCCGCCCCCGCTGGCGGGCTCGGCGACCTACGTGCCCGGCATGGCGGAGGGGCACCTCGTAGGCGGCAACCTGTCCGTGCTGTCGCGCCTCATCGGCACCTCGTACATGCCGCCGCTCGACGGCGCGGTGCTGCTGCTGGAGGACGTCACCGAGCGCCCGTACCGCATCGACCGCATGTGGACCCACCTGCGCCTGGCGGGTGTCTTCTCCCGCGTGCGAGGCATCGTCCTGGGCGACTTCACGGGGTGCGAGGAGAAGGGCGCGGACTACTCCAGCGCCGACGTGCTCCGTGAGCTCGCGCGCGAGGCGGGCCTTCCCTGCGCGGCGGGCTTCCCCATCGGCCACGGTGACCTCAACTACCCCGTGGCGCTCGGCACCCAGGTCCGCCTGGACGCGGACGCCGCGCGCCTCACCTTCCTCGAAGGAGCCGTGCGGGCATGAGTGGCGGTACCCACCCCATCGCGATTCTGCAGAAGGTCCTCGATGACGCCTGTGACCTGGGCGTCTTTCCCTCGGCCCAGGCCATCGTGCTGCACCGGGGCGTCCAGGTGTTCGGCGGCGTCGCGGGCAAGGTCTCCGGCGACACGCGCTTCGACCTGGCGTCGCTCACCAAGGTCATCAGCACCACCTCGCTCTTCCTCCGCCTGTGGACGGAAGGGAAGGTGGGGCCGGAGACGCTGGTGTCCCGCTACTTCCCGGGCACGCCCGTGGGCGACGCGGGCGTCACCGTGGCGGACCTGCTCTACCACCGCTCCGGCCTGCCGCCCTTCGTGCCCTTCTTCGCGCAGGCGCTCACCGCGCACCCCGAGCTGCTGGACGCGGACTGTCCCTCCGCCCTGCGCGCACGCGTCCGCGACGAGGTCATCCAGGCCGCCGCCGCCACGCCGCTCGCCGCCGAGCCCCAGACGCGCGCCGCCTACAGCGACGTGGGCTTCATCCTCCTGGGCGAAATCCTCTCGCGGGCCGCGGGCGCTCCGCTGGACACGCTCTTCTCCCGCCACGTCGCCGAGCCCCTGGGCCTCAGCGCCCGCTTCCACCGCCTCACCGACTTCCCCGCGGACGCCATGCCCGCGCCCACCGGCGCCACCCGCCCGCGCGAGCCCGCTCCAGGGCAGGAGGCGCTGTGGAAGGACGTGCCCACTCAGCCCACGCGCCCGGGTGAAGTGGACGACGACAACGCCTGGGTGATGGACGGCGTCGCCGGTCACGCGGGCCTCTTCGGCACCGCCGTGGACGTGGCCCGCTTCGGCCAGGCCGTGCTGGACGGCTGCGCGGGCGGGGCCGTCATCGCGCCGGGGCCGCTGTGGCACCGCGCGCTGGCCACGGACCCGAAGGTGGAGGCCAGCACCCGCTCCATGGGCTTCGACTCGCCCTCCGAGGGCGTGTCCAGCGCCGGGCACTACATTGGCGACACCCCGCCGGGCGCGGTGGGACACCTGGGCTTCACCGGCACCAGCCTCTGGGTGGACCTGCGCCGCTCGCTGGTGGTGGCGCTGGTGACGAACCGCGTGGCCAACGGCCGCCAGGAAACGCGCATCCGGGATTTCCGACCGCTCTTCCATGACTTCGTCGTGGAGGCGCTCGAGCTCACTGAAACGAAGCAGGGACACCATGGCTGACGACAACGGAAACGTCCTCGACACCCTCGAACCCGGCAGCGTGCGCCGCATCCACCTGGTGGGCGTGGCGGGCACGGGCATGGGCTCCTTCGCCGGCATGCTCAAGGCCGCCGGCTACGACGTCACCGGCAGCGACGAGAATGTCTACCCGCCCATGAGCGACATGCTCCGGACGTGGGGCATCCCCGCTGCCACGCCGTATCGTCCGGAGAACCTGGACGCGGCGAAGCCGGACCTCGTCATCATCGGCAATGTCATCCGCCGCGTGAATCCCGAGGCCACCGCCGTGCGCGAGCGCGGCCTCAAGCAGATGAGCTTCCCCGCCGCGCTGGGCTCGCTCTTCCTGGACCGCTCGCACTCCGTCGTCGTGGCCGGCACGCACGGGAAGACGACCACGTCCTCGCTGATGGCCCACGTGCTGGTGGCGGCGGGCAAGGACCCGTCCTTCCTCGTGGGCGGCGTCACGCAGAACTACGCGGGCAACTACCGCGTGGGGAAGGGGCCGCACTTCGTCGTGGAGGGCGACGAGTACGACACCGCGTACTGGGACAAGGGCTCCAAGTTCCTCCACTACCGGCCACGCACCGCCATCCTCACCAGCGTGGAGTTCGACCACGCGGACATCTTCCGCGACCTGCCGCACTACGAGGCGACCTTCGAGAAGTTCGTCCGCCTCATCCCCCAGGACGGACAGCTCATCGTCTGCGCCGCCTACCCCAACGCGGTGAAGCTGGCGCGCGAGGGTTGCCCGGGGCGCGTGGTGACGTACGTGGCGCAGGAGGGCGCGGACGCGGACTACACGCCTCGCAACCTGTCCTTCGGCCCGGACGGCGCCCGCTTCGACGTGGTGGCGCGCGGCGAGGTGCAGGGCACGGTGCAGCTCCCCATGGGCGGCGCGCACAACGTGGAGAACGCGCTGGCCGTCATCGCCGCGGCGCAGGGCCTGGGGCTCACCTTCGACGAAATCGCGCAGGGGCTGGCCACCTTCAGCGGCGTGAAGCGCCGGCAGGAGCTTCGCGGCGAGCCAGACGGCGTCATGGTGATTGACGACTTCGCGCACCACCCGACGGCGGTGCGGGAGACCATCGCCGCCATTCACCACCGCTACCCGGAGCGGCGGCTGTGGGCGATTTTCGAGCCGCGCTCCAACACCAGCCGCCGCAACATCCACCAGGAGGACTACGCCCACGCCTTCACCGGCGCGGCCCGCGCCAGCCTCAAGGTGCCCGAGCGCCACGACAAGGTGCCCGTGGGCGAGGAACTGGACGTGCGCAAGCTCGTCACCGACCTCCAGGCCCAGGGCATCCCCGCCGAGGGCGCCACGGACGTGCAGGCCCTGGTGGACCTGGCCGCCCGCGAGGCCCGTCCCGGCGACGTGCTGCTGGTGATGAGCAACGGGGCCTTTGGTGGTTTCATCGACAAGGTGCTCGCGGCCCTTTCGGCCCGGGCGCAGAAGGGAGCCTGACATGCCGCGCCTGCCATTCGCCGTCGTCGTTGGGGCGCTCGCGCTGTCCGGCTGTGCGAGCGCTCCCGCCCTTCCGCCTCTGGGGCCTGAGGGGCAGGGGGCTTCGCAGCGCAGCGGGCTCAAGGGCTCGCAGCCGCTGGACTTCCAGGTGAAGCGCTATCCCGGCGGCGAGCCGTATGACCTCGCCTCGGACCGGGGCAGCGTGGTGGTGCTCGACGTGTGGGCCACCTGGTGCGAGCCCTGCAAGGACGCGCTCCCCTACTACCAGGACCTCGCGAACGAGTACGCGGCCCAGGGCCTGAAGGTGTACGCGCTCAACATCGACGAGGACCCGCGCGCCATCCCCACCTTCCTGGCGGAGACGAAGGTGACGCTGCCCGTCCTCCTGGACCAGAACGCCCAGGTGGCCGAGCGCACCCTCAAGGTGCGGGGCATGCCCACCACGTATTTCATCGACCGCAAGGGCATGGTGCGCCACGTCCATGAAGGCTTCGCCGAGGAGTTCCTCGCGAAGTACCAGACGGAGCTCGAGGCGCTGCTCGCCGAGCCCACCCCGTAGAGGAGAGCGTCATGTCCCAGGACTCGCCCGACAGCCTGCGCCGCACCGCCGAGGAGGGGGCCCGGCTCGCTGGCCGCATCCTCGCGGACCGCTTCCTGGGCGAGCGCACCATCGAGTTCAAGGGTGGCATCGACCTGGTGACGGACGCGGACAAGGCCTCCGAGGAAGCGCTGCTCGCCTTCATCCGCGAGCGCCACCCCGACCACGCCATCCTCGCGGAGGAGAGCGGCGCCACGCAGGGCACCGACAGCCTGCGCTGGCTGGTGGACCCGCTGGACGGCACCACCAACTACTCGCACCGCGTGCCGCACTTCTGCGTCAGCGTGGCGGTGGAGGGCCCCGGTGGCGTGCTGGCTGGCGTCGTCTATGACCCGATGCTGGACGAGCTGTTCTCCGCCGCGCGCGGGCAGGGCGCCACCCTCAATGGCCGTCCGCTGCGCGCCAGCACCGTGACCTCGTTGGACCGGGCGCTGCTCTGCACGGGCTTCCCCTACGACGTGCGCGAGCGCCCAGAGGGGCCGGTGGGCCTCTTCACCCGCCTCATCCTCCACGCGCAGGGCATGCGCCGCACGGGCAGCGCCGCCATGGACCTGGCCTACGTGGCCGCGGGCCGCTTCGACGGCTTCTTCGAGTTCGGCTTGAAGCCGTGGGACATCGCCGCGGGCTCGCTGCTGGTGGAGGAGGCGGGCGGCGTCATCCGCCACATCTCCGGTGAGCCCTTCGACGTGCTGCGCGGCGACGTGCTTGCCTCCGCGCCCGCGCTGGCCCCGGCGCTGCTGTTCGAGGCGAAGCGCTTCATGGACGGCTTGCGTGAACAGCCTCCGCGTGGCTGAGGCTCAGGCGAAGGCTAGAAGAAGCTCTCCGGCACGAAGACGATGTCGCCGGGCTGGAGCATGAAGTTCTTCTCCCGCCCCACGCCGATGTCCTCCACGGGCACGCGAATCTTGCGCTCCTGCCCGTCCACCACGCGCGTCACCAGCGTGTTGTTCTTCGCCGCCAGCTTGGTGAAGCCGCCGGCCAGCGTAATCGCCTGGACGATGGACATCTCGTTGTCCACGGGGAAGGTGCCCGGCTTCTGCACCTCACCGAAGACGAACACCTTCTGTGAGTTGTACTCGCGGATGAGCACCGATACCTGAGGGCGGCGCACGTAGCGCGCCAGGCAGTCCCGCAGCTGGTCCGCCGCCGAGCTGGGCGTCGTCCCCGACAGCGGCACCTTGCCGCACAGCGGGTAGTCGATGGTGCCCTCGCTGGACAGGCGCCAGGTGCCGGAGTGCTCGGGCTCCTGGAAGACGCGCACCTCCACGACGTCTCCGGGCCCCAGCTTGCCGCCACTGGAGCGCGCGGCCTCGGCCTCCGCGGCGGGCGTGGGAGCGGGCGGCGGCGGGCGCTGCGACGTGCCGAAGCAGGCGGGCAGCGTCATCAGGGACAGCGCGGTGAGGGCGGCGCGGAAGCTGTTCATCTCCAGGAGGGACAGACGCTCACTCAGTACGTCACGGAGAGGCGGGCGTACCCCTCGTGCCGCGAGTAGTTGAGGCCGCCGCCATCCACCGAGGAGGAGCGGCGACCCAGCATGTAGCCTGCAGCGCCCGTCAGCCACGGGTAGAACTGGTACTCCGGGCCGATATTCACGCCGACGACGGTGTCCTTCCGGCCGCCGTCGAAGCGCAGGAAGTCCACGGCGAGCCCGCCGGACACCGTCAGCTTGCCGCCGAAGAGGGCGCGCACCTCGCCGTAGCCCCGGTTGTCCGTGAAGAAGCCGTAGGCGGCCACGGGCTCCAGGGTGCGCAGGTAGCCCGCCTTGAAGCTCAGGGTGGGGCTGTAGAGGTAGGTGCCCTCCAACTGCCCCAGGAAGGTGCCGCCGCCGGTGCTGCCGAGGTTCTGGCCCCAGCCCGCCTTGGCCGTGACGGCCACCTTGGGGGACACGAGGCCCGCCACGCCGCCCATGGCGCGCAGCAGCGTGGCGTCCGGCGTGCTGTCGTTGAAGTAGCTGCGCACGTCCAGGCTGGTGTCCAGCACCACCGCCGTCTTCGGCAGGAAGCGCCAGCGGCCTTCCGCGCCCACGCGCAGGTTGCCGTAGTCGAAGCGCTCCACGGCGGCCGGGTCGCACACGCTTTCGGTGCAGCCGACGGGGCTCACCGAGCTCAGCGGCTGGAAGAACTCCACCGCGTAGGCCACGCTGGGCGTCAGCTCCAGCGCGCCGCCGCCGGGGCGCCACGGGGTCTTCACGCGCGCTTCATTGAAGAGGCTGAGCACGCCCACGCCCACGGCCGCGGTGCGCGTGCGGTCCGAGCGCGCGAACTGGTTCGACACCTCCAGCGTCAGCGGGGCGTCCGGGTTGAAGCGCGCGTTGAGGTCCGCCGCGCCCTCCATGCGCGAGGCCGCGCTGGAGTTCTTCGTCATCAGGCCCGTGTACATCACGTAGTCCAGGTTGGCGCCCAGGTTGAACGCCATCGTGGACGACGGAATCTCCAGCCGGAAGCCGGGGCGGAAGCGCAGCGCTACGTCGCCCGACAGGTTGCCCGATACCGGGTCGCTGGTGGGCTCCGCGTTGGAGGTGGGCGAGAAGTAGCCCACGCCGCTGTCCAGCCGCGTCTCCAGGTCGAAGTAGGGGTGCAGCCGCCCGGAACCCACCTTGAAGCCGTTTCCCCCGGTGGGAGGCGCCGCGATGCCCTGGGCGGAGGCCGTGCCGCCCAGCGCGAGCAGCGCCAGTGCACCCAGTCCTCCCCAGAATGTCGCGGGCTGCTTCATGGCTGAGAAGGGCTTCCCAGGTGTGAGGCGCATTTCCTCCCACCTTTCGTGCTTGCGGCCGACGGCGTCATAACATGCGAGTCAGGCCGGACCGAAGGTTTGTTGGCGGGGTTACCGGACGGGGCTGGCGGGAGGTGGGCGCACCAGGACGATGTCGGGTGTGGGGGGACGGCTGGGGTCTCCTCCGGGGAGATTGTTGGGCTCCTCCACTTCCACGAAGAGATTTTCATCGGTGCGGAAGGCGAGCTGGCCGATGCACTCCTCGGCCTCCGAGCGGAGCTGTCCCACCTTCTGCCGGGCGATCATCACCTTGGTGAACTCGTGCTCGCTGGACGAGGACTCCTGGCGGGACACCGCCTCCTGGAGGGACACGTCCGCCTGCTCGGAGATGCGCAGCAGGCCCTTGATTTGAGTGAGCTTCTCGTTGGCGCAGTTGAGCTTCACCACGTCCTTGGTCCGCCGGGCCTCCTCCACCTTCCCCAACACCGAGCGCAGCACCTCGCGCATGCCGCTCAGGGCCTGCGTGCTGCGCACCAGCTTCGCCGAGTCCGGCACGTCGCTGGCCTTCTCCAGCGCCGCGGTGGCGGCGGGAGGGGCTGGCGGCGCGGCGGGGGACGGGCTTTGTGCCGTCGCCATGCCGGCGGCCAGGACGGCAAGCATTCCGACGTTGCGCATGCGGCTCACGATGCCGCAGAGCGTAGAGGCAGGGGTGGGGGGTGTCAAACCAACACGAGGGCGATGAAAGTGGTCAGGACTGACTAGTCAGTCCTTCGTTGCGAGACGAACATTGGCCTCGCGCAAACGGGCAGACAGGCTCCTGGCGATATTCACCACGATGAAGGTGAACCCATCTCCATGGGTCCTCCGGAACTCGCGCAGGTCCTGCGCGCTGAGCTGAAGCAGGTCCACGTCCGTCTTCGCGCACACGGTGGCGGAGCGGAAGTCCTTGTCGATGAGGCCCATCTCCCCGAAGAACTCGGGAGGGGACAGCACCGCCAGTGGATGCAAGCCCCCCTGGGGCTGACGGCGCGAGACTTCCACCTGCCCGCGGACGACGACGAAGAGGCTGTCGCCCAAATCCCCTTCTTCGAAGATGACGTCCCCGGCCGCGAAGTGCCGCGCCCGCGCCAGCTCGGCGAGATGGCCGAGCTCCGCGGAGGAGAGCATCTCGAAGAGCGGCGATGCGGCGATGACGGACAGCTTCTCCATGGTCCCCCCGGGGCCCGGGCTGGGTGCTCCCGGCCGGGAGCCTAGCCCGCCGGCGCGAAGACGAAGGGGTAGGAAACGGCTGTCTCGTCGTCGGGTTTGAAGGGGAACACCCAGCTGCGGATGGTGGTGCGGATGCAGCTGCCCACCGCCTCGCTGCCCAGGGTGTTCTCCTCGATTTCGATGTCCCCGGCGCGGCCGGACGTCTTGATGGTGAAGCGCACCACCACCTTACCCTTGAGGTTGGGGTTCCGCTTGAGCTCCTTCTCGTAGCAGCTCTGGATGGCGGCCTTGCGCGCGCGCACGTAGCGGGCCAGCGCGTCGCGGTCCACGTCGGCGCTTTCGATTTCGGGCGTGGCGTCCTGCACGCGGCCCTTCACCACCGTCTCCTTCTTGTCGCCCAGGTCCACCTTGCCGCCGCCCTGGGTGCCAATGGCGCCGATGTCCGTCACCGTGCCCGTGCCGCCGCCGCGAGGACCGCCGGTGGCGCCCACGGAGGCCTCACGGGCCACACCCACGCCGCCCGCGCCCGCCAGGGCCTCGGCGATGTCACCGCCGCCGCTGGCGCCGCCGAGCACGTCCGCGAAGGCACCCTGGCCACCGCCGCTATTGGAGCCCAGAATCTTCAGCAGGCCCTTGCCGGAGACCTTCTTCACCACCTCCGCGCGGCGCTGCTGGGCGGCGTCACCCGAGGGCTTGTTCTCCGCGGGCGTGTCCTCCTTGGGCGCGGCATCGGGCTTGTCGCTCTTGGGCGCTTCGGTGGCACCCGTGTCCGCCGGCTTGGGGGCCTCCACCGGGCGCTGGGGGATGATGGCGCGCACGAAGCGGTCATCCAGTTCGTCCAGCTCCAGCTCGGCCACCTGCGGCGTCTCCGAGGTGATGATGAGGGCGGCGCCGGAGAAGTGGACCAGGAGCGAGGCGGCGAGGATGCCGAAGAAGACGCGGTCCATCGTCTTCCACCGGCTGACCATGACGTCCGTGGGCAGCACCGGCTTCGCCTCGTCGGGCGGCGGCGTGACGAATTGGAAGAAGAGGGTGGCGTCACCCAGCTCCACCTTGCCGCGAGCGCTCTCCGGCAGGGGCAGGACGTGCAGGTCGCCGCGGCGGGTGGCCAGGCCCTGCGCGCGCAGGGATTCGAAGTCCACGTCGGACGAGCCCAGGTTGACGCGGCCCTTCATGTCCGGCGCGATGACGAGCAGGAACTGCTGGTTCGTGTTCTCCAGCAGGGCGAAGCGGGCGGGCCGGCCCTCGGTGGCGGGCAGGACGATGGTGTTCTTCGCGTCGTGGCCGATGGTGACCGCTTCGCGGCGGACGTGGTGCTCTTCGACGATGCGGCCGTTCTGGATGACGCCGACGCGGAGCAGCTTGTTCTGCGAGGTGGCGGCCATGGGACTAGAAGGGTTCCTGTTCCACGCTCTTCTCGACCTTGGGCACGAAGCTCTCGGTGCGGCTGAGGTCGTCGAAGCTCAGGTTGGAGCGCTGGAGGATGTACATGGCCTGGGGCTTCTGGATGCGTCCTTCGACGGTGATGGCTTCCAGGCGGATGACTTTGCGCGGGGCCTTCTTCGGCGACGCGGCGCCGCTGCTGGACGAGGAGGCCTGACTGGCGTCCTGGGCCAGTACGGGCGCGGCGGCGAGCATCACGATGAGGGCGAGGGCGGAGCGCATGGCGGATTTACTGGGAGTCGGTGGTGAGTCTACCCGAGCCGGTGGGCACCGGGGCAGCGGACGCGCCGTCCGGTGACGGTGCCGGGCTGCTTGGGGCGGAGGTGGTGGAAGGTGAGGCGCCAGGCGCCGCGACGCGCGTGCCCGGCTCGGGGTTGGACACCGAGGGGGCGGGCGGTGTTCCCTCGGGGGGGCTGGCCTCGGCGGCTTTCTGTGCCTCGGCGGCCTTTCGGAACTGGTCCTTCTGTTCGCGCTCCAGGCGCCGCTCCTCGCGGTCGATGAGCTTGCGCGCGTCCTTCACGTACTGGGGGATGCGGTCGTCGCGTCCGCCGCGCGCCTGATAGTTGTCGAAGTGGGTGAGGGCCGTCTTGTAGCGCTTCAGCGGCTCCATCCCCGGCGGCTCCACGTCGAGGTAGAGGATGGCCAGGTTGAAGTACGCGTCCGCGGCGCGCGGCATCAGCATCAGCACCTGCTCGTACTCGGCGCGGGCCCGCGCGAAGTTCCCCTGACCCCGGTGGGCGTTGCCCAGGTTGAGGCGGGCCGACGCGAAGTCCGGCGCGGCGCGCACCGCGGCCTCCAGTTCGGTGACGGCGGCCTCGTAGTCCTGGGCCTCGTTGAGCATGGCGCCGAAGTTGTTGCGCGCCTCGGCGAAGTCTGGCCGCAGCTGCGCGGCCGTCTTGAAGGACTCCAGGGCCTGGGGACGCGAGTCGAGCGCCAGGTACACCAGCCCCAGCGCGTTGTGCGTGGCCGCGTCCTTCGGGTCGATGGCGCGGGCGTTCTCCAGCACCATGCGCGCCAGCTCGTGCTTGCCCTCGCGGTAGTAGACCTGCGCCAGCACCTGCATGGCGCGCACGTGCCGCTCGTCGCCCTTCAGCGCCTGCTTGGCCTCGGCCGAGGCGGCGGCGTGGTTCTTCGCCTGGAGCAGGGTGATGGCCAGCGCCGTGCGCAGCGCGACCGAGTCCGGCTGGGAGGACAGCCGCTCACGCAGCTCGGCCTCCAGCTTCGCCGTGCGGCCGGTGCGGCCATACAGGCGCGCCAGGCAGTCCCACGCGGACTGCTGCTCGGGGGCCACGTCCAGCGCCTTGCGGTAGGAGCGCTCCGCGTCCGCGGTCTTCCCCATCCGCTCCTGGACGATGCCCAGGTTCGTCCACGCGTAGTCCAGCTTCGGGTCCAGCTCGACCAGGGTGCGCAGCGCCGCTTCGGCCGCGGTCAGCTCGCCCCGGCGCGCAATCTCCACGGCCTCGACGAAGTCGCGCTCGGGGCCGCGCGGCGCTTCCGGACGGGAGGGGGGCGGGGACGGCGCCTCCGTGGTGGCGCCGGCGTCCGGCGGTGGCGCGGCGGTGGTGCCCGCGTCCTCGGCGGCGGAGGTCTCCTCGGGCGTTGGCCGGGGTGTGGTGGCGCACGCGGACAGCCAGAGGCTGGAGGCCAGCACCACGGAGGTCAGCGCGCGGGCGCATGAGAGACGCGGGCCAGGACTCACTTGGTTCCCTCTCCGGACAGGCGCGGGCCCTCTTGCGGCGTCGAGCGCACGGGGCCGCTGATGCTGCCCACCAGCCCATCCGGGTAGGTGGCGTCCGCGGCGAGCGCTTGCTTGGGCTCCTTGAGCACCGGGTATTCCTTGGGCCGGAAGCGGTTCAGGGACTCCAGCGTGCGGCGCGTCCACTCGTTGGTGAGGCGGTTCTTCCGTGCCTCGGCCAGCGTGGCGGCGTAGCTCTCCACGGCGGCCTCTTCCAGCGCGGTGGTCTGCTGGACCAGCGCGTCCTGGTAGACGACCACCGCCTCCTCGCCCATCCGCTTCACCTCCGCCGGGACGGGCGTCTCGATGATGGTGTTGGCGAAGCGCTCCAGGGCGTAGCCCCGGCGGTAGAGCGCGGCCAGCGTCCACTCCAGCTGCTTGTACGGGTAGACGCGCGCGTACGCGGTGTTGACGGACTTCACGCCGTTGCGCTTGGCCGTGAAGCTGCGCTCCAGCGCCTTGCCTTTGCCGCCAATCTTCAGCTTGTCGAACTTCTGGAACTCCAGCTCGGCCAGCTGGAAGCGGCTGTAGGCGGCGGCATCCGCGGCCAGCGGGTGCGTGTCCGGCTGGAGCTTGCGCCGGTCGAACTCCGCCGCGGACCGCGCCCAGGCGTTCTGGGCTTCGCGCGTGCTGCCCAGCTTCTGGTGGGCGTCTCCCATGCGCCGGTGCGCGTCCACCACCAGCTCCACCTGTCCGGACTGCGAGGCGAACTTGCGCACGAACTCCTGCAGCGCGCGGACCTCGCCACGGGGGTTGCCCTGCTTCTCGTAGATGATGGCGGCGCGGTACTGGTTCTTGGGCGCGTCCTCCGCCTTGGGGAACAGGTCCGCGTAGCGCATGAAGGCGGCGGCGGCCTCCGGGTAGCGCTGCTGGCCCTCCAGCAGGCGCGCGGCGTTGAACAGCGCCGCCTCCCGGTCCTTCGACTCCGGGTAGTCCTTCACCAGCTTCTGGTAGCTGACGACGGCCTTGTCGAAGTCGTAGGAGTTCTCCGCGTTCACCGCCACTCGGAACAGCGCCCCGCCGGCCAGCGGGGACGACGGGTATTCGCGGTAGATGCGCTCGTACAGCTTCAGGGCGGAGTCGAAGCGGCGCGTGTTCTCATGCGCCACCGCGGCGTTGTTGAGGGCCTTGTCCGCGAACTCGTGGCGGGGCGACTCGTCCACCAGCTCGATGTACTTCGCCGCGGCCTCTTCGTACTTCGACTCGGCCATGAGCTGGTCGGCGAGCTTGAAGCGGCCGGCGAGCTTGAACTTCACCAGTTGCTTGTGCAGGTCGCTGGACGGGTCGATGACCTTGTCGTTGCTGGCCAGCCGCGCGCTGACGGACTCCACGCTCCGCCAGTCCTCGTCGATGAGGAAGGTCTCGATGGTGAGGTTGGTGGCGTAGCGGGCCACCTCGTGGCTCGGGTACGCCTGGATGAGGGCCTCGAAGCGGCGGCGCGCCTCGGGGAAGTCGTCGTGCGCGTAGTACAGCTCCGCGGCCTGGTAGGCGATGCCGGGCGCCTTCTCTCC
This sequence comes from Myxococcus virescens, assembly GCF_900101905.1. Lineage (NCBI taxonomy): Bacteria > Pseudomonadati > Myxococcota > Myxococcia > Myxococcales > Myxococcaceae > Myxococcus > Myxococcus virescens. The sequence continues at coordinate 89,576 of NZ_FNAJ01000009.1, forward strand.
AGCGGGCAGCAGGGCGACGTAGGCGTCCGCGGCGGCCACCAGCTTCTGCTCGGTGGGCGCGAAGGGGCGGGGCTTCACGGCCTGGCCCGGGGGACGCTCCGTCGAGCGCAGCGCCTTGGCCTCCGGCACCGTGCCCGCCTGGATGTCCAGCGTGAGCTGCTTCTGCCACGCGAGCACCGCGTTGAGGGCCGCGTCCGGGCGGTGCTTGTTGGCCGCGTCCGTGTCGCGCACCTCTTCGTAGGCGCGCGCGGCGGCGGCGAACTGGAAGGCGTTGTAGAGGCACTCCGCGTAATAGAACCGCATGTCGCCCGCGCTCTTCGTCCGCGGGAAGCGCTCCAGGTACGTGCCATACGCGCGGGCGGCGATGTCGAAGGCGCTCCGGGCTTGCTCGAACTTGCCCTCCTGTTTGAAGACCAGGGCTTGCTGATGGTGGTAGGTGGCGCTGCCGTACAGGCTGCGCTCGGCCAGCGCGTTGGCGCGGGCGATGGCCGCCGTGTCGCCCTTGTTCTTCTCGTACCAGGCGCCGCCGGGCTGGTAGAGGTTGGCCAGGGCCTCGGACTCTGCGAAGGACAGGCCCAGCATGCGGTCCCGCTCGTAGGCCTGGACGATGCGCTGCTGCACCAGGGGCGCGTCCGGCGCGTCCGGCGCCTTCTGCAGCACCCGGCGATAGGCCTCGATGGCCGGCGCGTGCTTCGTCTGGTCGAAGTAGACGTTGCCCAGCCGCTGGTACACCTCGGCCTCGTAGGGGCGCGGACCACGCTCGGCGAAGAGCGCATCCGCCCGGGCGATGCCACCCCAGGTGTCGTCCGCCAGGGAGATGGCCACGTACTGGAGGGCTTCCTCGCGCAGGTCGCCGCCGGCCGTCGCGTCGCCCTTCGCCACGCGCTGGGCTTCGTAGAATTCCACCAGCGTCAGGAAGGACGTCACCGCTGGCTCGAAGCGGTCCAGGCGGTAGTACGTCCAACCGAGCTTGTAGAGCGCCTTGTCGTAGAGCGGGTGCGAGGCGTCGCGCGTGGCGGCCTCGTAGGCCTGCGCGGCCTTGGGCAGGGCCTGCGGGTCCTCGTAGTTGTCGAACCAGTACTCGCCGATGCGCACCCAGGACTCGGTGGCGAAGCGGCTCTGCGGGTAGCGCGCGAGGAGTTGCTGGTACGCGTGGAGGCTGTCGTCGTACTGGTCCTGCTTCTCCAGGCAGTAGGCCAGCAGGTACCAGGCGCCGTCGTTGAGGCGGTAGTCCGGGAAGGTGGCCAGCAGCTTGCGGTAGAGCGCGATGGAGGGCGCGTAGTCCACGCGCGGCTCGGTGGGGAACTCCGCGTCCGGGTTCTTGTCGTGCGCCTCCAGCCGCTCCGCGTAGTCCTTCATCGCCAGCAGGTGGTCGTCCGACGAGCGCTCGTAATACAGCTCCGCCAGGCGGAACATCACGTCCGGCGTGAAGCGCGGCTCGGTGGGGTAGCGGCGCAGGAACTCCTCGAACCGGGCAATGGCGTCCAGCCGCTCGCGGCGCTCCTGGGCCTCCAGGTCCTTGATGCGCTGCTCGTAGGAGGCCGCCAGCGCGCCACGCTTCTGCTCGTAGCGCTGCTCCACCAGCTCCTGCACCTCGCGGTGGAACTCGCGCGCCTCGGACTCGTAGAGCTCCAGCGCGCTGCTCACCTCCTGGAACAGCGCCTCCTGTTCGGGCGTGCGTCCCATGCCCTGGAGGTAGGGGGGCGCGGGCGCGGCGGGGGCCTCCGCGGCGGACGCGGGGCCACCCAGGGCGAGCAGCGCGGCGAGGAGACGGGAGCGCATCACTCCTTCACCTCGGACAGGACGTCCTGGAACTCGGCGTCCAGCTCGCGCAGCGCCTCGTCCTTCTGCGTGGAGAGCGTCTGGATGGCCGTCGTCTTGTCCTGCTTCTCGTTGAAGGCCACGTCCACCACGCCCACGTCCGCCTTGAGCACCAGGTCGTAGAACTGCTGCCGCACGCGGCGGATGCTGTCGTAGGCGATGCGGCCCACCAACTGCCTGGCGTCACCGGAGACGGTGGCGACTTCGGCCTCGTAGCGCTCCAGAAGCTGTTGCTCGGCCACGACCTTCTCGCGGATGACGCGGCCCCGGCGCTCCAGCCGCTCGCGCACCACGTTCCGGGCCGTCGTCACGCGTTCGCGCAGGCCGTCCAGCCGGCCGCGCACGCCCTGGGTGCGCCGCAGCGTGGCCAGGACCTCCGCGTCCGCCCGGGGCTCCGCCTCGCGCAGGATGGCGTGCTCGCGCCGCAGGGAATCGGCATAGGCGGTGCGGATGGCGCGCTCGCCGGCCAGGGTGGTGTCCACGGCGTTGCGCTCGTCCGCCAGCCGCGCGCGCGTGGCGGTCAGCTCCGCCTTGAGGTCCTTCAGCGTCTGGACCTCGGCCTGCAACTGCACCAGGAACTCGCGCTCCTCGTCCGAGGGCGTCTGCCGGTATGGCCGCGAGTCCTCCACCCACTTGCGTATCGAGGCGGCGATGGCGTTGAGGGACTGAAGCTCGAAGTCGAGCCGGTGGGCCTCGCGGTCCAGCGCGTCCACGCGCCGCTGCATGCGCTCGCGGCGGTCCTCCAGCGTCTTCAATGAGGTGGGCAGCGCGGAGAAGCGGCGCTCCAGGGCTGCACGCGCGTGCTGGGCCTCCGTCAGCCGCGCCAGCTCGGCGGGCGTGAGCACGGCCTGCATCGCGAGCGTCTCCACCCGCACCAGCTCCGCCTCCGCTTGGGTGAGGGCGGTGTCGACCGCGTCCGCGCGCGTGTTGGCTTCCTGCAGCTCCGGGAAGGTCTCCAGACCGCGCGTGTCCAGGGCGTGGAGGATGCGCTGGGCAATGTCCGCGGCCTCGCTCTGGCCCCGGCGACCGCTGTCGATGTCCTCCACCGTCCGCACCGCGTCCGCCACCTCACGCTGCGTGGTGGCGTACTTCAGCACCAGATGCGGCAGCACCGTGCGCATGTCCAGCGGGCCGTCCGCGCGCACCAGCAGCCGGTCGAAGTACGCCACCGGGTCGCTGTGCGAGCTCAGCAGCGCGTCCACCTGCTCCCTGGGGGGCCGGAAGGTGTCGATGACCTGGGTATAGGTGTCGGTCGCCTCGTCGTACCGGCGCAGCTTCTGGAGCAGGTTGCCCTGGAGGATGCGGCCTTCGGCGGCGAGCTGCGAGTCGGGCGCCACCAGCAGGAGGATGTCGATGGCGTTCTTCGCCTGCTGGTAGTGGCCCCGGCGCACGTGGACCCAGGCGGATTCGTAGAGGGAGTCGGGGAAGGACTCGCTGTCACGCGGCACCTGGCCGTAGCGGTCCAGCGCGTCGTCGAAGCGGCCCGTCTCGTACAGCAGCCGCCCCAATGACATCAGCGCCAGCTCGCGCACGCGGCGGGCCTCCTCCTCCGGCGTGGGCGCGGAGCGGCGAGGACCCGTCCTGCCCGGAGCGGCCTGTGCCGCCTGGGCGGAGGGCGGGGTGGCCAGCTGCTGGAAGCGGGTGATGGCCGCGGGCAGGTCACCTTCCTGCACGGACAACACGCCCAGGTGGTAGGCGGCCTGGAGCCGGAAGGCGCCGTTGGGCGCCTGCGCCAGTGGCGTGAAGGCGGCGCGGGCCTGGGCGATGCGGTCCGCCGGAGACAGGTCCGTGCGCCGGAACAGCCACTTCGCGTGGACGTAGGCAATCTCCGGGGACAGCTGCCCACCGGACAGCGCGCGGGCCTGCGCCACGTAGGCCTCGACACCCTCGAAATAATTGAGGCGGCCGGCCACCGTCAGGTAGCGCGACAGGGCCTCGCGGTAGTGCCCGGAAGTCGGGGGCAGGGCCAGCAGCTCGCGCAGGTACAGGCGCGCGCCAATGTCGTTGCGCTGCTCCAGGAGCGAGTCCGCCAGGTAGAACAGCGCGTCCGGATAGCGCGGATGCGGGCGGAAGCGCGGGTCGCTCACCAGGTCATAGAAGAGGACCGACGCCGCCGGCCAGTCGCCCAGCAGGTAGTGGATTTCGCCGTCGGAGAAGCGGCGCGCGAGGGCGTCGTCGTCACTGGGCTCGGCGCGCTGGGTGAACTGCGTCTCCACGAAGTGGAGGCTCTCCTCGACGCCGAGCAGTCCAGTCTCCACCGCGTCGAGCCGCGGCGACAGGTCGCGCGCGGTCGGCGGGGGCGCGGGTGCCTGCGTGGGCTCGGCGGAGCGGACGGCCGCCGGCCCCAGCAGGACCGCCGCGAGAGCGAGGGCGCGGAGTGAGGCGTTCACCGTCTGGCCCTCTACTGCCCGGGAGTGGAACGGGTGACGGGCGGCGGCGCGGCGGGCGCGGCCTTGCGGCCGGACTCACGCGCGACGGAGACGTCGTAGCGCACCGCGGGCCGGTCCTTCAGGTCCGTGGTGATGCCACCCTGCTCGTAGCCCACCACGTGCACGGTGGACGTCTTCCCCGGCTCCGCGTTGAAGGTGTAGCTGGACTGCACCTTGAACTTGTAGCCCTCCAGGTAGCTGAACACGCCGTAGCCATTGCCCCGGTACACGAGGCGCACGGCGAGCTGGTGCTGCCCGGGGACGATGCGGCCGTTGAAGACCTCGAAGAGCTCGCGCTTGCCCAGGTCCGTGTGGCCCTCTTCATCCACCTGCGTGTAGACGGGCGCGCCGTCGAGCGCGTACGCCACCGACTCCAGCTCGAAGGAGCCGCCCATCTCGTTCTTGTGGATGATGACGGCGCGAGCGCCCGTGGAGACATCACCGCCCAGCACCGTCTCCTGCAACAGCAGCAGGCGCGCCTTGGAGCGGTAGATCTTCTCCTTCAGGTCGACGACGTTCTCCTCCAGCGTCTTCACGCGGGTGTCGAACGCCTCGTCCGCGGTCGCCGCGGCCTGTGTGGAAGGAGGAGCGGAGGCAGCGGGCTCCTGCGCGAGCGCCGGCCCACAGAGGGCGGCGCTCAGCAGGGCGAGGAGCGGGAAGGTGGCGGCGACACGCACGGTACGACCTCAGTGGGCAGACGGTCCGACCTGACGGCAAGGGAAGACATAGCACCCTTGCCTGTAGGACGTCTTGCCACGCCGTGGGCGGGGACCGCGGTCGCCCGCCTGGGCGCTTGCTTCAACCACCCTTCTTGAGCTCGGTGAGGACGAGCTTGGCCACGGCCTTGAGCGTGTCGAAGACGCCCACGCCCGTAGGAGCCACGGCCTGGTACTCCGGGATGTTGCGAGGGTTGAGCGCCTTGCGCATCTCCTCCACCGTCACCGCGTTGGGCAGGTCGCGCTTGTTGTACTGGATGACGTACGGAATCTTGTTCAGGTCGTAGCCCTGCTCCGCAAGGTTGATGCGGAGGTTCTCGAGCGACTCCATGTTCGCTTCCATACGTTCGATCTGGCTGTCTGCCACGAACACGACACCGTCCACGCCCTTGAGGATGAGCTTGCGGCTGGCGTCGTAGAAGACCTGACCGGGCACCGTGTACAGGTGGAAGCGCGTCTTGAAGCCGCGAATCTCACCGAGCGACAGCGGCAGGAAGTCGAAGAAGAGCGTGCGGTCCGTCTCCGTGGAGAGGGAGATGAGCTTGCCCTTCGTCTCCGCGGCGGTCTTGTTGTAGATGTACTGAAGGTTGGTCGTCTTCCCGCAGAGCCCGGGCCCGTAATAGACAATCTTGCAGTTGATTTCGCGGGATGAGTAGTTGATGAAGGACATGGCTTCCCGGGTTACTCGCTGAAGAGGTTGTCGATATCGTCGTCGGAGATCTCGGCGAAGGGCGACCCAGCTCCAGGACTGTCAGTCTTCTTCACCAGGCTCTCGAAGATCTTCGTGAGCTCGTCGCTGGCCTTCTTGATGCGAAGGCGGACGAGGCCGAGGCTGGTGCGGTTGTCAAAGATGACGACCAGCACGACCCGGCTGCCGACGATGGTCATGTACAGCGAGTCCTTGGCCCCCTCGTGGAACTGGTTGGGGAACTCGTTCTCCCCAATCAGCTTGGCCAGGCCACCCATCGCGGCCACGTTACCGGCCGTCAGCGAGGCCAGTGACGTGGTGTCGATGTTCTGCGTCTGACCCGCGGAGGAGATGAGCTGCCCGTTCTTGTCGACGAGGAAGACCACCTTCGCGTTCGCGTCCTTGGTAAGCCGGTCGCAAACGGCGTTGATCTTGGTGAACTCCTCTTCGTACATCACCAGTTGCGTGCCCATGGGCGTATGCGCTCCTCAGCGTTCGCTCGTCCCGCTCATGGCGACGCTCCGATGTTTCTAGAGTGAATCCACGAGGTTAGACGAGGCGCTACCGACCGTCAGGATGCTTAGCAAAGCGTATCCACTCCAGCAAGAAGCCTTCCGCTTCCTGGAGGAGGTTCCGTGCCCGTTCCCATGCCCTCCGGACGCACTGTGGGGTGGAGGCCACGGATCCGCACTCTGAGCGCGTGGGGCCTGAATGAGCCCGTCCCACGGGGTTGGGGGCCTTCCCGGCTTTCTCTATACTCCGCTGCGTTTTGCCGCCCCCGCTTCTCCCGCGTTGCTTCGTGGCGCGCCTGGCGCTGGTGCTCCTCGTCCTGCTTGCCACGTCCCCCGCCCACGCGGAGGAAGTGGCCGAGCACGCCTCGTCGCGCCTTCGCTATGGGCTGTCCCTCCGTGACGGCCGTCAGGCGGATGTAGGGCCCGGGCTCACCTATGAGGGCTTCACGCCGAACGACGTAGCGGCCGTGGGCACTGCGTGGCTGGGCACGTCCTGGTTGGGCGCGTGGGCCGGGTTGCAGCGGGAGGCCTTCGATTTGCGGGAGGGCGCGCTGCGGATCACCGGTGGCAGCCTGTGGCGAGCCTCGGTGGGCCCCCGGGCGCGCGCCTTCCTGGGCCCGGTGCGCGCGGAGCTGGGCGCGGGCTATGGCTTCTCGCAGCTTCCCCACTTCAGTGACTCGGCCGAGCCCGTGTTCCTCAAGGGCGTGCGGCATGCGGCGGTGGTGGGCGGCCTGGTGCGCTTTCCGCTGATGCTGGGGCTGCAGTTGGAGGCGCGCGGTGAGCTGCCCGTCTCTCTGTCGGTGCGCGACGCCACGGGCGCCCGGGCGGAGGCGAAGGGGTTCTCCGCCGGTGGTGCGCTGCTGGTGCCGCTGCGGCGAGCGGAGCGCTGGACGGGCACGCTGGTGCTGGACTTCGAGCACGTGCAGGACACGGTGACGCTGGAGGATGGGACGCAGTCCCGGCAGCGGCTGCGGCGGATGGGCGCGGCGCTGGAGCTGGCGTGGCATGGCGGTGTCCAGACGACGCGGCAGGTGCCCATGCCGGTGGTGGTGCCCGGGAGCGTGCGGTTTCACGTGCTCGACGCACGGACAGGCGCGCCGCTGCCCGGAGCGCGGGTCATGGTGGAGGGCGAGGCGCACGTGGCGGACGCGCAGGGCCTCGTCGAAGTGGCGTCCCTGTCGCCCGGGCCGGTGTCCGCGCAGGTGACGGCGGAGGGATACGCGTCCGCGGAGGCGACGGCCACGGTGGAGGAGGGCACGCGCGCGGAGCTGGAGGTCCGAGCCGCGCCACTGCCGCCACCGACGGGCGCGCTGCGGGTGACGGTGGTGGATGCGCGGACGGGCGCGCCGCTGCCGGACATTCGCGTGTCGGTGGGCACGGCCCAGGGGCGCACGGACCTGACAGGGCAGGTGGTGGTGAGGGACCTGGCTCCGGGGCCCGTGGCTGTCGCGGTGGCGTCTTCCGGCTTCCGGTCCGCGGATGAAGCCGCGGTGGTCATCGCCGGGCAGGAGTCCACGCTGTCGGTGCCACTGGCGCCGGAGAAGAAGGGGACGCGGGCCACGCTGGTGGGACAGGTCCGCAACGCGCGAGGGGGCAAGCCCTTGGCGGCGACCCTCCTCATCACGAAGGCCCGGGTGCGCGCGCGCACGGATGCGAAGGGGGCTTTCAATGTCCAGGTGCGGGGTGGCACCTACCGCATCACCATCTCCGCGCGAGGGCATCTGTCCCAGACGAAGGTCATCACCCTGCGCGAGGGGGAGCGGACCATCCTCAATGTCGACCTCTTCCCGAGGGGGAAACGGTGAGTGCCCCGTGTCGTTGGTTCCTGGTCCTGCTGCTCCTCGTCGCGGGGTGTGATGATGACGCCGTGGCGCCGCCTCCCGGGCCCTCGGCGGTGGTCGACGCGGGCGCTGGCGAAGTGCTGGGCCGCCTGGAGGGCTTGAGCGGCGATGTGCGCCTGGAGCGAGGCGGCAAGCGGGCGCCCGCCGAAGAGGGTCCCTTGTACGGGGGCGACGCGGTGGAGACGGCCGTGGGTGGCGCGGCCACGGTGCGTTTCCCGGATGGCCGTTCCGTGGAGGTGGGGCCGGACGCGCGCTTCGCGCTGGGCTCGGACTCGGGAGGCATCGTGCTTCAAGTGGAGCGGGGCATCCTGTTGTCGCGCGTGCCCGCTGGTGCGACGCGCATGGGCCCAGGCTCGAAGGTGGCGCTGACCATCCGCACGCCCTTCGGCCTCACGCGCGTGGGGGCGGATGAACCCAGCGAGGTGCGCGTGCAGGTGGCCGAGGACGCGGGCCGCGTCGAGGTGCGGCTGGGCGCCATCGAGTTCGTGGGCCGCGATGGCAAGACGCTGCGCGCGTCCGAAGGCGACGCGGTGGAGGCGACGTCCGGCCGGACGGAGCTGGTGGCTCGCGGGGGGCGTGTCCTGGAGCTGGCGCCGATTCCGGTGACGGTACGGCTGGCGTCGGGGCGCGCGGAGGTGCGGGCCAAGGGGGCGTCGGACTGGCGTCCGGTGGCGAAGCAGGGCGAGGTGCTATCGCCGGGAGGCAGCGTACGCACCCGGCGCGGGGGCTCCGCGGTGCTGGCGCTGGAGGGCTCGGCCACGGTGGCGTCACTGGGCTCGGACGCGGAGCTGGTGCTGACATCCGCGGAGCAGGGCGGCGCCACGGACGAGGCGCGCTTCGACTTGTTGCGGGGCTGGCTGAACCTGCAGCTCGCGCGAGGGCGTACCAGCCGGCTGGTGCTGCCGGGGCTACAGGTGGAGGGCGGCGGTGAAGCGCGGCTGGCGGTGCGCCGCACGGCCGCGGGCTATCTGGTGGATGCGCTCACCGGACAGGTGACGCTGGTTCGCGGAGCCGCCCGGCAGGCGCTGCGCGCGGGTGAGCGCGCCACGGTGGAGGCGTCCTCCGCGCAGGCGCCACGCGTCGAGCCGCTCGCGCCCGCGCCGCTGGCCCTGGGCGTCGTCGACGGCGCGGAGGTGTTCCATCCAGGGCTGCATGAGGTGGCCATCACCTGGGAAGGGGAGGGCGAGGCCACGGTGGAGGTCGCGGAGGACGCGGCCTTCACGCGGCCGGTGCTGTCAGGCACGGTGTACCGCCCCTTCATCAACGTGCCCGCGCCGGTGCGCGGCATGCTCCACTGGCGGGTGCGCCGCAAGGATGGGACGCAGGTGTCGGGAAGCGCGTCGTTCGCGCCGGAGCGCGCGGTGCGCTCGCTGGCGCGGGTGCGCAACGTGGTGCCCGAGGGGCCGGAGAAGACGACCATCTTCTACCAGGACAAGCCCCCGGCGGTGACCTTCACCTACGCCTCGGAGACCTCCGCGGCGCGCTACCGTGTGGCGGTGTACCGCGCGGGGGCATTGGATACGCCGGTGGCTGAACGCACCGTGACGGAGGCTCGCGCCGCGCTGGACGCCGGTGCGCTGAGCGAGGGCAACTACCTCTGGTCCGTCACGCCGCTTTCCGCCACGGGTGCACAGCTCAAGGGGGGACGGATGAACAAGCTGGAACTGGTCTACGACAACTCGGTGCCGGTCCTCATGGTGTCCACACCGCGCAACGGGCAGGCCGCGGGCGCGAAGGTGCGCGCGGCCGGTGTCGCACCTGTGGACGCCCGCCTGTCCATCAATGGACGCCCGGTGGCGCTGGATGGCAAACACCGGTTCAACACCTGGGTGGAGCCGGTGGGCTCGCCGCCCGTATTGGTGTTTAAGATGACGCGTCCTGGTGCCCCGGCGGTCCATACGGTGCGCACTCTGAAACAGCGAGGGCCGTGAGGATGTCCCCCCCCCAGACGACCCTGCCTGTGACGGAAGCGGGCCTCGTGCCCCTGCTCCAGCCTTATGGCCCGTACGTGCTCGTGCGAAAGCTGGCCGAAGGCGGCATGGCGGAAATCTTCCTCGCCAAGCTGCTGGGCGCGGACGGCTTCGAGCGCAACGTCGTCATCAAGCGGATGCTGCCGCACCTGACGAACAACCCTGACTTCGTGGAGATGTTCCGGGACGAGGCGCGGCTGGCGGCGAAGCTGGCCCATCCGAACATCGTGCAGATTCAGGAGCTGGGCTTCGCGGAGGGCTGTTACTACATCTGCATGGAGTACCTCGCGGGCGAGGACTTCTCCACAACGCTGCGGCTGGCCGGACGCAAGCGCCACTACGTGCCGCTCCCCGTCGTGCTCCGTGTCCTCATCGACGCGGCGCGCGGGCTGCACTTCGCGCACGAGTTCACCAACGAGGCCGGGCAGCCGCTGAACGTCGTCCACCGCGACATCTCGCCGTCGAACCTGTACCTGACGTATCAGGGGCAGGTGAAGGTGCTGGACTTCGGCATCGCCAAGGCCGAGTCGCGGCTCGTCAACACGCGCACAGGCGTGGTGAAGGGCAAGTACATGTACATGGCGCCGGAGCAGGCGCGCGGCAAGGAGGTGGACCGCCGCGCGGACATCTTCGCGCTGGGCGTGAGCCTGTATGAGGCGCTCACCCATGTGCGGCCCTTCTCCCGGGAGAACGACCTGGCGGTGCTCAACGCGCTGCTGCAGGGCGAGCTCAAGCCGCCGCGCGAGCTGCGGCCGGACTTGCCCGAGGAACTGGAGGCCATCCTCCTGAAGGCCATGGCCTTCAAGCCGGAGGACCGCTACCCCACCGCGGAGGCGTTCGCGGACGCGCTGGAGACGTTCCTCTCGGCGCATCTCAGCGGCTCCGGCGCGATGCCGCTCGGGGCCTTCTTGAAGGGGCACTTTGGTGAGGAGCGCTTCACCGAGCGCTCACGCATTCCCACGCTGGCCACGCTCACCGCGACGTACGGAGGCGGCGCGGTGGGGGCGCAAGGGCAGGCACCGGGTGCGGAGGCACACGGGACGAACCTGTATGGCGTGCTGGCTCGGGAGGGGGATGCCACGTCCGCCCAGCGCCCCGGCATGTCCATGCGGCCCTCCTCGCCAGGCGTGCCTGCCCACGGCGCGGCGTCGCGTGGGCCGACGTCGACGGAGCCCGCCACCACGGCCGGAGGCCGACGCTGGCGTACGCTGGCGGTGGGATTGGCGGGTGGCCTGATGCTGGCGGCGGCGGGCATCGTTGGATATCGGCAGTGGATGACGACGCCCGCTTCGGTGTCGCTGGTGCCGGCCACGGCGCCCGTCGTGGAGGCCGTGGCACCGGAGGCGGCTGCCGCTCAGGCCGGCGCGCCGATGGAGGCCGTGGCACCCGTGGGTGCCGCCGCTGAGGCCGGTTCTCTGACGGACGCCGTGGCCAATGGGGCGGGTGGTGACGTGGCCGCGACGGATTCGGCGCCGCCACCCGTGGATGCCGCTGGCGCGACGGAGACGGACGAAGCCGAGCCGGAGGCGGATGAAGAAGGGGCGGACGCGGCGCCTGTGCGGTCGAAGAAGGCCCCGTCGCAGAAGCGGGTGACGCTGGGCATCGACGACGTGCAGCGTGTCGTCTCGCGTGGACGGGCGCGCATCACCACATGCTTCGAGCGCTACAAGGCGGACCTGCCTTCGAGCCAGGGCGAGGTGCAGGTGCAGCTCACCATCGTCTCGTCGGGCAAGGTGCGGGCGGGGACGCGGGGACCGCTGGCTTCGTCGGGCGTGGGCCGCTGCCTGGAGGCCCAGGCGGAGCGGCTTCGCTTCCCGCCTCACCGGGACCAGGAGGTCACGGTGGTGATGCCTTTCTCGTGGCGGGTGACGCAGTAGCGGCGCGAGGAGTCTCGCGCCGCCACCGTGAGTGGCCTAGAGGTCGCGGCGGGCGGAGAGTGCCTTGGCGAGCGTGGCCTGGTCGGCGAACTCCAGGTCGCCGCCCATGGGCAAGCCCTGGGCGATGCGGGTGACACGCAGGCCCATGGGCTTGAGCAGGCGGGTCAGGTAGAGCGCGGTGGCTTCGCCCTCGACGTCCGGGTTGGTGGCGAGGATGAGTTCCTCCACCCGGCTGTCGTTGAGGCGCTCCAGCAGCTCGCGGATGCGGAGCTGGTCGGGGCCCACACCCTCCAGGGGAGACAGCACGCCGTGCAGGACGTGGTAGCGGCCCTTGAACTCACGGGTGCGCTCCAGCGCCATCAGGTCTGCGAACGTCTCCACGACGCACAGCACACGCTCGTCGCGCCGAGCGTCCCGGCAGAAGTTGCAGGTCTCCGCGTCGGTGAGTGAGAAGCAGCGCACGCACAGGTGCACCTTCTCCTTCACCTCGCGAATGGCCTGCGACAGCTCCGCGGCATACTCACCCGGCGCCCGCAGGATGTGGAACGCGAGGCGCTGCGCGGTCTTCTCGCCGATGCCCGGCAGCTTCGCGAGCTGGGCGACGAGTCGATTCAGCGGATCGGGGGTCATCCGGTATCAGGTAATGCCGGGGATCTTGACGCCGCCGGAGATTTTCGCGAGCTCGCGCTGCATGTGCTGACGGCTGCTCGCCAGGGCGGCGTTCACCGCGGCGGTGATGAGGTCCTCGAGCATCGACGTGTCGTTGGGGTCGATGGCTTCCTTGTCGATCTTGATGCTGCGGATCTCCTGGATGCCGTTGGCGACGACGGTGACCCGGCCGTCACCGGCCTTGGCCTCCACGCTCTCTTCCGCCAGCTGCTGCTTCCGCTCTTCAATCTTCTCCGTCAGCTTGTTCGCCTGCCGGATGAAGTAGTTCAGGTCGACGCCAGGCATATGCTTCCTCGGTGCTCATGGGAGCGGGCGCCACGGACATGGCCCCGCCCCGGCGTGGAATGGGGCGCCACCCTACCGTTGCGCGAGGCGGTTGTCAGGCGCTGTCGTCGGAGGTGTCGTCCGCTGGCACGGCCCCGGGGCGCTCGGGCTCGTAGACCTGGATGTGTTCGATTTCGCCTCCCAGGAACTTGAGCACCGCCCGGACGGCGGGGTGGCTGCGGACCTTGCTGTCCGTGTTCTTCTCGTGGGCGGCGCGCGTCTGTGCGTCCTGGTCGGCCAGACTGGGGCCCAGCCGGGGGTCGTCCGGAGACGCATCCTGGATGGTGAGCTTCACCTGGCGGCCGAAGTGCTCGGCCAGGGCCTTGTCCACGGCGGCCTTGCCCGCGGTGGAGTTGACGGCCATGCGGTGGAAGCCGGCCACGGGCAGGAAGCCGAGGACGATTTCGCCGTTCTTCATGGACATCAAGCGCCCATTGGAGAGCGCCGCGCCCTGCCGGGGATGGGAGGCCTTCACCGTCTCCACGGCGGCCCGCCAACGCTCGATGAGGGGCAGGTTGGGGTTGTCCCGGGAGCGGGTGACAGGGGCCGACGGGGGCGGCTCTGGCTCGGGCTCGGGCTCGTGGTGGATGACGGGCTCGGGCGCCGGCGGGGGAGGCGGCGGCGCGGCGGCGACTTCGGGGAGGCACTCGCCGGAGGCACAGCCTTCGGGGGAGTTCTCTTCAGGGTAGTAGCGCGCGTCCTCTTCCTCCGCGTAGGGCGGAGGTTCCGGCGGCGCGATGGGCTCGGGCCGGCGGATGTTGGTGACGCGGACCGTTGGCGCGGGCTCGGTGGTGCGCGACAGCGGCGTGGCGCCCGCGGGAGGCACGGAGGGCGGGGGCGTAGGGGCCGTGGGCGCCTGGGCCGAGCCACCGTTGCGGAGGAATGAGAGCGGGCGCGCGGCGGAAGGTGACAGTCCCTCCATCACCGGGCCGGAGGGGACCATCTGCGTGGCCTGGTAGCCCTGAGGGGACGGGGTGGCGCCGCCGCCGTTGCTGAGGAACGACAGGGGGCGGCTCGCTGCCGGTGACAGGCCGTCCATGTGGGGCCCGGGCGGCGGCGGTTCGGCCGGACGCATGGCGCCAGGAGGCGCAAGACGAGGCGGCTCGTCCTGGCGCACGGCCGCCATCGGCGCTGGCGGCTCGCTGGCGCGCACGGGCGCCTGCGCCACGGGCGCACCCCTCGCTTCCCACGGACGTGGGGCGGGGGCAGCCGCCTGCATCACGGAAGCGTCGTGTCGTGTCTCAGGCGCGAAAGTTCGTGGGACTGGAGCGACCTCCCGGCGCTCCAGCGTTCGACTTCGCGGAACCTTCACCCATCCCCGCCGCGAGCTTGTCCACGCGGGCAAGCAGCTCGGGAATCGAACCACCCGGCGACAACTGGATGGCCTTGAGCAGCGCCATCTCCAGGGCCAGCCGAGGCTGGGCCGCACGCGACACGTCCCAGATGCAGCCGTGCACCACGTCGAACAAGCGCGTGAGCTGCGCGGCCTCCGCGTCCTGCGCCAGCGCCATCAGCGCCTTCTGCTCGGACTCGGCCAGCTCGTCGGGCGCCTTGCCCAGCGTCTTGGTGACGAAGAGATGCCGCAGCTGGAAGGCCAGCTCCTCGGCCAGGCGCTTCAAGTCCAGGCCGCGGTTGAAGACTTCCTCCACACGCTCCAGCACCCGCTTCGCGTCCTTGTGGACGAGCGCATCGGCGAAGTCCTGCACCAACGTCCGGTCGATGGCGCCCAGCGCGTCGGCCACTTCCTCGTCGGAGGGGTTGGCGCCGCACGAGGCGAGCACCTGGTCCAGGAGGCTCAGCGCATCGCGCATGCCGCCTTCGGACTGGCGCACGACCAGCGACAGCGAGCGGTCGGAGATGCCAGCGCCCTCCGCCTTGCAGATTTCCTGGAGACGCTGAAGCATCCGCGCCGCCGGAATCCGCCGGAAGTTGTGGCGCTGGCACCGCGACAGGATGGTGTCCGGGAGCTTGTGCGCCTCGGTGGTCGCGAAGATGAACTTCACGTGCCCGGGCGGCTCCTCCAGCGTCTTGAGCAGCGCGTTGAACGCCGCTCCCGACAGCATGTGGACCTCGTCGATGATGTAGATTTTGTGCCGGTCCCGCTGGGGCAGGTACTTCGCGTTCTCGCGAATCTCGCGGACGTTCTCGACGCCGTTGTTGGAGGCACCGTCGATTTCCGCGACGTCCACGCTGGTGCCGGCGGCAATCTCCGTGCAGGCACGGCACTCGCCACAGGGCTGGGCGGTGGGGCCCTTCTCACAGTTGAGCGCCTTGGCGAGCAGTCGCGCGGCCGTCGTCTTGCCCACGCCACGAGGTCCACAGAACAGGTACGCGTGCGCGACCCGGTCCATCTTGATGGCGTTCGCGACCGTCCGGACGACGTGCTCCTGTCCGGTCATGTCGTCGAACTTCTGTGGGCGCCATTTGCGGGCGAGAACGAGGTAGCTCATGGGGGGCGTCATCTAAACACGGCGGCGTGAATGATCCATGTCGTTGCCCTCCCACGAGGTGGGATTCCACTCCCCGTCGGGCTCGGATCCAGGGCGGGCAGACGAACGCTTCACACCTTGCGTCCGGGAACGCGGGCGGAAAGAGTCGGCCGCGCCCGTGTCCGCCCCCCTCCCTGTCACGCCCGCTGATTCCATCCCGACCCCCGAGCCCACCTCTCTAGCGCCCGGGGCCACGCCCCAAGAGGCGCCGGTCCGGAACTGGATGCGCTGGGTGCTCGGGGCAGTGGCGCTGCTGCCTGGCCTCATCGCGGTGGTGCAGTTGGGCCGCATCCACCCGGATGAGGTGTACCAGTCGCTGGAGCCCGCATGGTGGCGCGTCCACGGCTACGGCGTCCTGGCCTGGGAGTGGCGCGAGGGCCTCCGCAACTGGGCCGTGCCCGGCGTCCTGGCGGGCTTCCTCAAGCTGGCGGACCTGCTGGGCATCACCCACCCGAGGGCCTACCGCGTCGTGGTGGCCATTCCGCAGGTGGCATTGCACGCCTGGAGTCTCTGGGCCGCGTACCGCTTCGCCCAGCGCCGAGCGGGGGCCGCGGGTGGCCTGCTGTCGACGTTGCTCGTGGGGCTCTATGGGCCCCTGCTCGTCTTCGCGGGGCGCACCATGGCCGAGTCGATTTCCGCCTCGCTGCTCATCGTCGCCGTGGAGGCGCTGGACCGGAGAGCGCGGCTCGCAAGGGCAGGGCTCGTGGGCGGCATGGCCCTGGGGCTGGCGGTGGTGGCCCGTTACCCGTCGGCCGTCTTCGTCCTGGCGGCGTTGGTGTGGCTGGCGGCGGCGAGGCGGTGGCGACTGCTCGCCTTCACGTGCGCTGGAGGATTGGGCGTGGCGGTGGCGCTCGGCGCGCTGGACTGGGCGACGTGGGGCTCGCCGTTCCACTCCTTCTTCGCCTATGCGCGCTTCAACGTCTTTTCGGGCAAGGCCGCGGCTCAGTTCGGAGCCGACGCACCCAGCTTCTACGTGAAGCCGCTGCTCACCGCCGTGCCGCTCTGGGCCTGGGCCGCCGTGCCCGTGGGAATCGCCGCGCTTCGCCAGCACCGCGCCCTGTCCCTGCCGCTGTGGTGCGCCGCCGTGTACACCGGCGTGCTCCTGGCCACCGCGCACAAGGAGGAGCGCTTCCTCTATCCCGGCCTGGTGCTGGGCGTGCTGGCCGCGGCGCCACCCATAGCGGCGGGCCTCGTCCAGCTTGCTCGGCCAACGGGGCGGTGGGGCCTGGCCGGACTCGCGCTGGTCGCAAGCATGAGCGCGGCCGTCTTCTTTCCACCCGGGGACCTGCGGGCAGACCAGCTCCGCGCGATTGTCGCCGCCACCCGGGGCAATGCGCGGGGGCTGCTCATCGTCAATGAGGGACTGTGGGGCTCGGGCGGCTACTTCTACCTGGGGAAGCGGATTCCCTGGCTCACCTGTGACTGGCCCCACGACGGCGCGTTCCAACGTGCGCTGCGGGACAGGACGTTCAACCGCGCCGTCACCTTCGAGGACCGCGCGCTCGCCGAGCTCCAGGCCGGCGGCTTCCAAATCGTCCGGAAGGTGGGCCGCGAGACGATTCTCTCCCGCGAGTAGAGGAGGGGAGCGGCCAGCCCGCAAAGGCGAAGAGCCGGTGCCCTTGACAGGACACCGGCTCTTCAAAAGGACGGCCGGGACACACGCGGAAGTACGCTACCGTTGCTTCCTTCCGGACCTGGCGGGGTTCACGCCCCCACGTTGTCCCGACCATAAAGAATGTAACCACGTACTGCAGAAACAACAACGGAGAGGGTGGGATTCGAACCCACGATACCCTTTCAGATATACACGCGTTCCAGGCGTGCGCCTTCAACCGCTCGGCCACCTCTCCAAAAATCTGGAGCGGAGAGCGTAGGATTCGAACCTACGATACCGTTGCCGGTATGCCTGATTTCGAGTCAGGTGCCTTCGACCACTCGGCCAGCTCTCCAGTATTCAATTGTCACGTTTCTTCGCACGCAAGCGCCCGAAAAACGTCTTCAAAAGCAGGCGGCTCTCGTCCGCCAGGATACCACTCGTGACTTGGAGCCGGTGATTGTGTCGAGGCTCTTCGACCAGGTTGTACAGCGAACCCACCGCACCGGCTTTCGGATCGAAGGCACCGAAAACGAGTCGTGTCACGCGAGACTGCACCAGACCTCCGGCGCACATGGCACATGGCTCAAGTGTCACATACAGGGTGACGCCTGAGAGCCGCCAGGCACCGATCTTCCGGGCTGCGGCATCCATTGCCAACATCTCTGCGTGAGCGAGCGGATTGCGGTCCACTTCGCGGCGATTGAATCCAGTGCCAACGACTTCACCGTTGAACACCGCCACCGCACCTACGGGGACCTCTCCGAGCTCCGCTGCTTCCCGCGCGAGCGATAGCGCCTGCTGCATGAAAGCTTCGTCACTCATGGAGAACTGCTCGAAAGAAGTGGCGCTCCCTGGAGGATTCGAACCTCCGGCCTTCGGATTCGTAGTCCGACGCTCTATCCAGCTGAGCTAAGGGAGCATTTCTTCCGGCGCTGCTACAACAACAAGTGGCGGAGAGAGAGGGATTCGAACCCTCGATACCCTTTCGAGTATGCAGGTTTAGCAAACCTGTGCCTTCAGCCTCTCGGCCATCTCTCCAACTCTTCTCTGTCAAAGAGCCAACAAATTCAAGAACAAAAACTCGGAGGCGGTAGGATTCGAACCTACGGAGAGCTTGCACCCTCTGCGGTTTTCAAGACCGCTGCCTTCAACCGCTCGGCCACGCCTCCATACCACCGGGGCCGACTTGGCACCCCCCGGACCGACGTCCGTGGGGCCGCCCTTCTACCTGATTCTTCGCGCGTTGCAAGCCGGATTCAGACTCAAATCGGTTTCAGTTCCTTCAAGCCGCCCATGTACGGCACCAACGCCTCCGGAATGGCCACGCTTCCGTCCTCGCGCTGGTAGTTCTCCAGGATGGCGATGGTCGTCCGGCCTACCGCCAGGCCGCTGCCGTTGAGCGTGTGGGCGAGCTGGGGCTTGTCCCCCCTCTGGGCCCGATAGCGAATCTTCGCCCGGCGGGCCTGGAAGTCGCCGCAGTCAGAGCAGGACGAAATCTCCCGGTAGCTGTTCTGTCCGGGGAGCCAGACCTCGATGTCGTACGTCTTCCGGGCGCTGAAGCCCATGTCTCCGGTGCACAGGAGCATGACGCGGTGGTGGAGGCCCAGGCGGCGGAGGATGTCGCAGGCGTCGTCCGTCATGGTCTCGAGTTCGTCCAGGCTCTTCTCCTGCTGGGCGAACTTCACCAGCTCCACCTTGTGGAACTGGTGCTGACGGATGAGGCCGCGGGTGTCCTTGCCGGCGGCGCCCGCCTCGGCCCGGAAGCTGGGGCTGAAGGCGCAGTAGCGGATGGGCAGGGACTCGCCCTCGAGGATTTCGTCCGCGTGGTAGTTGGTGACGGGCACTTCCGCGGTGGGGATGAGGAAGCGCTCCGGCTCGCCCAGCGTCTTGAAGGCGTCGTCCTCGAACTTGGGGAGCTGACCGGTGCCCATCATCGTCTCGCGCAGCACCAGGTAGGGCGGGAGCAGCTCCGTGTAGCCCTTGCTGGTGTGCACGTCGATCATGAAGGTGACGAGCGCCCGCTCCAGCCGGGCCAGCGCGCCCTTGTAGAAGGTGAAGCGGCTGCCAGACACCTTGGCGGCGCGCTCGAAGTCGAGCATGCCCAGCTTCTCACCCAGCTCGAAGTGCTGCTTGGGGGCGAAGAGCAGGTCTGGCTTCTGCCCCCAGATGCTCACCTGGACGTTGTCCTCGGCGCCGCCGCCCTCGGGGACGGACTCATGGGGCACGTTGGGGATGAGCAGGAGGATGCGGTTGAGCTCCTCCTCCACGTCCTTGAGGCGCGCTTCCTTCTCCTTGATTTCCTGGGAGACGGCGCGGAGGTCACCGCGGAGGGCGTCGAGCGCCTTGGGGTCCTCCTTCGCCTTGCGCTTCATCTCCTCGTTGGCGGCGTTGCGGCGCGCGGCCAGCGACTCCACGGAGACATACAGCTCGCGGCGCTCGGCGAAGAGCCGCTGGAAGGGGCCCAAATCCAGGTTGCCGCCCCGCGTCTTGAGCCGGGCGACCACCGCATCGAAGTTCTGCGCAACGTTCCGGAGGTCCAGCATGGAGCACGCCTTGTAGTCACCCCCGGTGAGGCCAGCAAGGTTCCTCACGTCTGGGGTGCTCAAGGCCGGACGCCGCACCCCCCTCCGCCCTGACTCCGTGGGGGAGGGGATGCGCCGGGCGCGGAGACGTCCGGCGGACGACGACCTCAGTTCTGCAGGTCGTAGATTTCGTCCTCGATGTCCTTCTTGTCGGTCGCGTCCGGCTTGCGGGACAGGTAGTCCTTGAAGGCCTGCACGGCCTCCCGGCGCTTGTTGCGCTCCTTATAGGCGAAGCCCAGGTAGTAGTAGGCCATGGGGTTCTCCGAATCGAGGCTGGTGGCCTTGCGGTACCAGTCGATGGCCTTGGCGTGCTGGGCCTGCTCGGTGAAGGCGCGGGCCACCTTGTAATAGACGTAGGTGAGCTTGGGGTCCGCCTTCAGTGCCGACTGGTACCGCTTGATGGCGTCGTTCCAGCGCGCGGCGGCGAAGTACGCATCACCAATAGAGCCCAGCACCCGCGTGCGGCGGGGGTCGGCCTTGAGGCTGGCCTCGAACGAGGTGATGGCCTCGTCGAACTGGCTGCCCTCCAGCATTGCATGGCCGAGCGCCTCGTGGGCGTCCGCATGGGCGCCATCCAGCTCCACCGTCTTGCGCCACGCGCTCATGGCGTCCGGCAGGTTCTTCGCGTCCCGCAGGATGACGCCGTAGGCATAGTGGTAGTCGGGGCGGTTGGGGGCCCGCTCCACGGCCTTGCGCATGTTGTCCAGCGCCTGGGTGAACTCCAGCCGCTTCGCCTTCACCAGCGCCAGGTAATAGAGCGCCTCGTGGTTGGAGGGCTCGTTGCTCAGCGCGAGGCCCAGGTTGCTCTCCGCGCCCGGCAAATCGCCCCGCTCCAGCAGCACGGCGCCCAGCGTAATCGGGATGGTGGTGGAGCGCGGGTCCTCCGTCTTGGCCCTCTCCAGCTCCGCCACGGCCTCTTCCAACTGCCCCAGGCGCCACAGCACGAGCCCGCGCTGCAGCCGGCCGTCCTTCAGCAGGTGCGGGTCCAGCTCCAGGGCGCGGTTGGCCTCCACCTTCGCCGTCTCCAGGTCGTCCGTCAGCAGGGCGACGCGGGACAGGCCCAGGTGGGCGTCCGCCAGGATGGGGTCGAGCTTCACGGAGCGCTCGAATTCCTGCTGGGCCAGCAGCGTGTTGTTCTCCGCCAGGGCCAGCTCGCCGAGGCCCGCGCGCACGCCCGCGTTCTCCGGTGCCTTCTTCGCAGCCTCCTCGAGCTGAGGCCGCGCCTCCGCGTTGCGGCGCTGGGCCAGGTAGAAGCGGCCCAGGTAGAGGCGGGCCTCCACCAGGTTGTCGTCCGCGGCGATGGCGCGCTTGTAGTGGCCCTCCGCGTCGGAGAGGTTGTCGAGCGCGTCCTCGATGCGTCCGTAGAGGTAGGCGATGCGCGCCTCGTTGGGGAACACGCCGTTGGCCTTCTTCACGGCCTCCAGCGCGTCCTGCATCTTCCCGGTCATCACCAGCGCGGTGATGTGGCCGTCCGCGAACTCCAGGTTGTTGGGCTCCTCGGTCGCCAGCGCCTTGTAGATGGGCAGGGCGCCCTCGAAGTTGCGCTGGACGCGCAGCACCCGCGCCAGCTGCCCCCGGAGGAAGGTGGACTTCGCGTCCATTTCCAGGGCGGCCTTGAGCTCGGCCTCCGCCTCCTTCGGCTGGTGCTTCTGGAACATCGCCACGCCCTTGAGGCCGCGGGCGCGCGCCAGTTCCGCGGGGCCCAGCGCGGACTGGACGTCCTCGGCCAGCGCCCGCTCAACGGCCTCCGTGCCCTTCGCCACGTCCTTGCGGACCAGCAGCTCCACCGCGGCCAGCTCCACCGCGGAGGCCACGTGCTTCGGGTCCGCTTCCAGGGCCGCGGCATAGGCGGCGGCGGCCTCGTCGGCGCGGTCGGCGGCCTGGTGCAGGTTGCCTACGGCGTGGTGGGCCTTGGCGGACTTCGGGTTCTTCGCCAGGACCTTGTTCAGCGTGTCCAGGGCGCGCTTCTCGTCGCGCTTCTGCGAGTAGGCCTCGGCCAGCAGGAAGGCCAGCTCCAGGTCGCCCTGGGTATCCTCGCGGCCGTAGGCGCCGCTCAGGGTGGGGATGACCGAGTCCGCCTGCCGGGAGGTGAGCGCGATCGCCGCGGACGCCTTGATGACGTCCACATCCTTCTCTCCCAGGAACTCGATGTCCTCGAGGTCCTGACGGCAGCGGCTCAGCTCGTTCGGATTGCCCGCGGCGTAGCGGCGCTGGAGGTAGTAGACGGACTGGCACCACAGCGAGCGCACCTCCGGGTACTCCTTCTGCGCGAGCACCTTGGCGCTGAGCTCGCGGGCCTGCTTGTAGCTGGCGAAGGTGTCCGTGAGCAGCGCCTGCTTCGCGTCCGCCACCTGCTTCGCCTCGGCCGAGCCGTCGGAGATGCGGGGGGGGAAGAGGGCGCGGCGGCCGAAGGCGCCGTAGCGCGTGCCGAACTCCGTGCCCGCGCCGATGCCCGCCACCACCACGGCGACGCCCGCGGCAATCATCAGCGGGACGCGCTTCTTCCACTTCTCCGTGTTGCCGCTGCGGTCCACCACGGACACCGCGGCCATGCGGCCTTCATAGAGCTGCTCCAGCCGCTTCATGTTGGCCTGCGGGCTGGCGCCGTCCACGCGGGGCGCGTCGACGACGGCAGCGGCGGGCGCCGCGGTGGGCGTCACCAGCTTGGCGGGGCCTTCCATGAGCCGCTGGATGGCGGCGGCGAAGGTGGGCACCGTGCCGATGGCGGACCAGGTCTCCGAGTCCAGCGACACGTCCTCGTTCCCGAGGAGCTGCCCGTCCTCGAGCATCTTGACGATGACGCCCTCGTCGAACGGGCCGAACACCTTGCCCGAGCGCCGGCGGACGTGGAAACGGCGCACCTTGGCGCCCGCCTGGGCGCCGCCGTCCTTGCCCCCGGCGTCGTCGATGAAGGACAGCATCTCCAGGCCGTCTGCGGGGCCCGCGTTGGGCGGCGGTGGCAGTGGGTCGGAGAGGTCCGCTTCCAGGTCGTCATCCGGCCGGGCGGTGGGGTCGAACTCGAGCGAGTCAGGGATGCCGGGCGAGGAAGGTGCGCCGAAGTCCACATCACCGAAGTCCACGGCGGGGTTGACGGCGACGGCTGGCGCGGGGGCCGGGGGTTCCGAGAAGTCGATGGCGAACGGGTCCGCACCCGGCGCTGGCGCGGAGCCGAAATCGGCGGCGAACGGCTCCGCCGCGGGGGCGGGGGCCGGTGGGGCGCTGAAGTCGACGGCGAACGGGTCCGCACCGGGCGCGGGCGGCTCGTTGAAGTCGAACGACAGGTCCGGTGCGGCGGGGGCCGGCAGGTCCGCGAACTCCAGGGCCTGGGGCGCGGCGGGTGCGGGCAGGTCGGAGAAGTCCGCTCCCGGGGGCGGCAGCGCGAACGGATCGGCGTTCGCGGGGACGGGCAGTTCGGCGAAGTCGAAGGACGGCGCTCCCGCGGCGGGCGGAGGCATCGCGTAGGGCGAGGCCTCGGGCGCGGACGGCATCGCGTACGCGTCCGGCGCGAAGGCGTCCGTCTGGGGCGCCATGTCCGGCGGCGGCAGGGCGAACGGGTCGTCCACCGGGGCGGCCGGCTGCGCGTAGGCATCAGGGGGCGGCAGGGCGAAGGGGTCTTCCTGGGGCGGCTGGGCCTGGGAGGGCTCGCCCATGTCGAAGGCGAACGCGTCCTCGGAGGGCGGAGCCTCGACGGGAACGGGCAGGGCGTCCTCGGCGAAATCGAAGTCCCTGGCGGTGCCCGCGGGCGCATTCACCCCGTAGCCCTGTGCGGTGTCCTCGACGGGGGCTTCGACGGTTTCGAAGTCGAAGTCGCGCGCCGTTCCCGCGGGTTCATTCACGCCGTAGCCCGACGCCGGAGCGGAGGGTGGCTCGCGGTAGGCGTCGCTCGGCAGCGGAATGGAGACGACGCGCGTCACCTCGCGGGTGTCCCGGGCCGGCTCGCCAAAGTCGTCGCCGAACGCGTCCATGCCGGACGGGCCATCTGCCTGCGGCATGGCCGCGGCGGCCTCCGCGGGCGAGCTCATGTCGAAGGCGAAGGCGTCCTCCTCGGGCGCGGCGTCCGGGAGGGGCATGGCGGCCTGGGCGGGCTCGCTCATGTCGAAGCCGAACGGGTCGGCTTCGGGAGTGCTTCCCGGTAGCGGGCCGCTGGCGGCCTGTGCGGGCTCGCCCATATCGAAGGCGAACGGGTCTGATTCCGGGACGCCTCCCGGCAACGGGATGGCGGCGGCCTGTGCGGGCTCGCCCATGTCGAAGGCGAACGGGTCGGCCTCCGGGGCGCCTCCCGGCAAGGGAATGGCGGCGGGCTGAGGCGCGGCCGCGCCGGGCAGGGGAATGGCGGCGGCGTGGGGGGATGCGCTGAACGCCTCGGGGGCGCCCGGCAGCGGAATGGCTCCCGCGGGCGCGGCGCCTGGCAACGGAATGGCGGCGGCGTGGGCCGGCGCGGCGCCTGGCAGCGGGATGGCACCCGTGGACGCGGGAGCGCCGGGGAGCGGAATCGCGGCGGCGTGGGCCGGCGCGGCGCCCGGCAGCGGGATGGCGCCCGTGGACGCGGGAGCGCCGGGGAGCGGAATCGCGGCGGCGTGGGCCGGCGCGGCGCCCGGAAGTGGGATGGTGCCCGTGGACGCGGGGGCGCCGGGGAGCGGAATGGCTGCGGGCTGCGTGGTCGCGGCGCCGGGCAACGGAATGGCAGCGGACGGCGCGGACGCGGCGCCCGGGAGCGGAATGGCGGCGGCTTGCGCGGACGCGGCGCCGGGCAGCGGGATGGCGGCGGCCTGAGTCGCGGCGGACGCGGCACCCGGCAGCGGAATGGCGGGCTCGGCGGGAGCAGGCGCCGCGGGCGCGCTCACTGCATCGAGCTTGATGGGGAAGGTGGTCTGGCACCGGGCGCACTTGAGCTTCGCGCCGCCCGGCGGGATCCGCTTGTCATCGATGTTGTAGTTCGTCTGGCAAGACGGGCAGGAGACTTTCATGGGATTCCGAGCTCGCGAGAGGGGGACCGAGCGCCTTCGCGGTGCGCGCAGGCTACCAGAGGCGTTTCCAGCCCGGAAAGAACGCGCACGAGTAGGTTGAAGCGCACCCTCCCGGGCAAGCGGGCGAGGGCCCCTGCCTTCCACCGGTCAGCACGCCACGTTCGATTCGTCGCTCCCGGAGTGGAAGGTGGTAGACCCGCCCCTCAATGGAACCCATTGTCATCCTGGGCGCGGGCCTCGCGGGCCTCTCCACCGCCCACTTCCTGAACAAGCCCTGGCGCCTCATCGAGAAGTCCGACCGTGTCGGCGGCCTCATCAAGACCGAGGTCATCCAGGGGTGTTATTTTGACCCCACCGGTCACTGGCTCCACCTGCGCGACCCGGAAATCCAGGCCCTGGTGAACACGCTGTGGCTGCCGGAGCAGATGGTCCGCATCCAGCGCAAGGCCGGCATCTTCACGCGCGGGGTGTTCACCCGCTTCCCGTACCAGGTGAACACCCACGGTCTGCCGCCGGAGGTGGTGGCGGAGAACCTCACCGGCTACGTGGAGGCCATCTACGGTGAGAAGGGCCGCGAGCTGCGCGAGCGCGAGCCGCGCAACTTCGAGGAGTTCATCCTCCGCTACATGGGCGAGGGCTTCGCGAAGAACTTCATGGTGCCCTACAACCAGAAGCTGTGGACAGTGCACCCGCGTGAGCTGTCCGCCGCCTGGGTGGGCCGCTTCGTGCCCCGTCCCAACCTCAAGGAAGTGGTGGACGGCGCGCTGGGCGCTGGCAGCGACGCGGTGGGCTACAACGCGTCGTTCCTGTACCCGCGTGAGGGCGGCATCGAGAGCCTCGCCCGCGCCATGCTGAGCCACCTGAAGGGCGGCCAGCTCAGCACCCACACCGAGCCCACCTCCATTGACTGGAAGGCCCGGAAGGTGACGCTGTCCGACGGGAGCGTGCAGCCCTATGCGGGGCTGGTGTCCAGCATCTCCCTGCCCGGGTTGGTGAAGCTGCTCGCCAAGGGCGAGGCCGGCGTGCCCGACACGGTGCAGGACGCGGCGAAGCAGCTGCGCGCCACCACCGTCACCTACGTGGCCGTGGGCGCCAAGGGGGCCAACCGCCAGCCCTGGCATTGGATCTACCTGCCGGAGCCGGAGTTCCACACGTACCGTATCGGCTCGCCCTCCGCGGTGTACGCGCCGCTGGCGCCGCCGGACACGTCCACCTTCTACGTGGAGTACAGCCACCACGGCGAGCTGTCCCTGGCCGCGGCGGAGAAGTACGCGGTGGAGGACCTGGTGCGCTCGCAGATGATTCACGCCGCGGACGACGTGCTCTTCGCCCAGGCGCGCGAGATTCCCCACGCCTACGTGCTCTACGACGACGCCTACGGTCCGGCGAAGTCGGAGATTCTGCGCTTCCTGGAGCATGCCGGAATCCAGATTGCCGGCCGCTATGGGCAGTGGGAGTACTCCTCCATGGAAGACGCCATCCTCGCCGGGCGCGCGTGCGCGAGGATACTCAACGGTTGACATCCCCTGCGCCCACCCGTCGCATTGTGTCGACGGGTGGCTTGGGGCGTGTTAGCCATCTCTGTTCGAGTTCATGGCCCCGCACCTCACCGTCGTCATCCCTGTCTACAACGAGGAGTCCATCATCGCCTCGGCGGCGGAGGAGTTGCGCCAGGGGCTGGACGCGCGCGGGCTCGACTACGAAATCATCTTCGCGGAGAACGGCTCGCGCGACGCCACGCCGGCCATCCTCGAAGGGCTGTGCGCGAACAACCCGCGCCTGCGCTGGTTCCACTCGGAGACGCCCAACTACGGCGTGGCGCTCAAGGCCGGCATCCTCAAGGCCCGGGGCACCTACGTCATCTGTGATGAAATCGACCTGTGCGACCTGACCTTCTACGACGCGGCGCTGCCGCGGCTGGAGCGGGGCGAGGCGGACATGGTGGTGGGCTCCAAGGCGGCCAAGGGCGCCAGTGACCAGCGCCCGCTGATTCGCCGCGCGGCCACGCGGGTGCACAACAAGCTGCTGAAGGTGGCGCTGGGCTTCCAGGGCACGGACACGCACGGCCTGAAGGCGTTCCGCCGCGAGGCGCTGCTGCCCGTCATCCAGAAGTGCGTGGTGGACATGGACGTGTTCGCCAGCGAGTTCGTCATCCGCGCGTGGCGCGAGGGCCTGCGGGTGATGGAGATTCCCATCCAGCTCCACGAGAAGCGCCAGCCCTCCATCCACCTGTTCAAGCGCGTGCCCAACGTGCTCAAGAACGTGGGCAAGCTGTTCTACGTCATCCGCGTCCGCGGGACCTGAGCCGGGGAGGGCGCACCGTGCGGCTGGCGTCCATCTCCGTCGACCTCGACTCGCTGCCCCACTACTGCCGCATCCACGGCCTGCCGGAGTCGTTGCTGGACGCCCGCGCCCGCTCGCTGGTGCACGCGGTGGCGGTGCCTCGCTTCCGGGAGCTGCTGGACGGGCTGGGCATCCCGGGGACCTTCTTCGTCATCGGTGAGGACCTCGAATCCGACCCGGTCGCCGTGGCGGGCATGCGCGCGTCCCACGAGGCGGGCATCGAGGTGGCCAGCCACAGCCACGCCCATGACTACGCGCTGACACGCCGGGGCCCCCAGGCCATCCACGCGGACCTGGCGCGCGCGGACGCCGCCATCCTCGCGGCCACGGGTGTGCGGCCGGAGGGGTTCCGCGCGCCGGGCTACACGCTGAACGCGGACCTGTACGCGGCCACCGCGGCGCTGGGCTACCGGTATGGCTCCTCGGCGTTCCCCGCCGTGCCGTACTACTCCGCGAAGGCGGCGGTGATGGGGGCCCTGTCGGTGCTGGGGCGTCCGTCCCGCTCCGTGCTGGACTCGCCCCGCGTGCTCCTGGCGCCTCGGGTGCCGTACCGGCCCGACCCGGCGCAGCCCTACCGGCGGGGCTCGGGCCCGGTGCTGGAGCTGCCCATGACGGTGACGCCCGCGCTGCGCTTCCCCCTCATCGGCACCTTCGCCACCACGCTGCCCCGCGCGTCCCTGCACGCGCTGTGGCGCACGTGCCGGCGGGACACCTTCTTCAACTTCGAGCTGCACGGCGTGGACGTGCTGGACGCGTCGGACGGGATTCCTCCGGAGCTGGTGCGGCAGCAGCGGGATTTGCGCGTCAGCGCCACCCAGAAGATGGCGCGCCTGCGCGAGGTCTTCGGCTGGCTGAAGTCGGAGCGCGAGGTCCTCACGCTGCGCGACGTCGCCGGGCGGCTGTCGGCCTCGGTGTAAGGCATTCCCACGAGGGCACCTGTCCGCCAGCGTACGTCCCCGCCGTGCCTGGGTGTCCGTGGGGCACGCTTGCTCCGCCAGGGCGAGGGCTTCCGCCGACGGACCCTCCCGGCGGCGGGGCCGGTGGTGTAAAGAGCCCCCCATGCTGGAGAACGTCACCGACCGAGTGAAGAAGGGCCTGCGCGAGTGGACGGACCGGCTGGCCAACACCGAACAGAAGCAGCGGCTCCATGGCCTGTCGCGCCCGGGCAACGAGTACGGGGTGGACCCGTTCGGCTTCGATTTGGACTACAGCCTGTCCGCGGTGGCCCCGCTCCTGTGGCTCTACCGGAACTACTTCCGCGTGGAGACATTTGGCATCGAGCACGTGCCCGCCGGCCGGGTGCTGCTGGTGTCCAACCACTCCGGCCAGCTGCCCATGGACGGCGCCATGATTGGCGTGGCGATGATGCTGGAGGCCAGCCCGCCCCGCGTCATCCGCAGCATGGTGGAGAAGTGGGTGTCGTCGCTCCCGTACGTCTCCACCTTCATGGCCCGCGTGGGGCAGATTGTTGGCACGCCGGAGAACTGCCGGCGGCTGCTGGAGTCGGAGGAGGCCATCCTCGTCTTCCCCGAGGGCACGCGCGGCATCAACAAGCTGTGGCCCCAGCGTTACCAGCTCCAGGAGTTCGGCTTGGGCTTCATGCGCCTGGCGCTGGAGACGAATACGCCCATCGTCCCCGTGGCCGTCATTGGCGCGGAGGAGCAGGCCCCGGCGCTGATGGACCTGAAGCCGGTGGCGAAGCTGTTGGGCTTCCCGTCCTTCCCCATCACCCCCACGGGCCTGCCCATTCCCCTGCCCACGAAGTACCGCATCTACTTCGGGGAGCCGCTGCACTTCTCCGGGCGCCCGGACGACGAGGACAGTGAGCTGGACAAGAAGGTCCGCACCGTGAAGGCGTCCATCCAGTCCATGCTCCACCAGGGCCTCAAGGAGCGTCAGGGCGTGTTCTGGTGAGCGCCCGGCGCGGCGGTGCTAAAGAGGGGAGTTCCATGAAACCGGCCGTCGTCGTCACGGGCATCAGCGGCAACCTCGGCCGCACCCTCGCGAAGCTGCTGCACAAGCACGAGCGCATCATCGGCATCGACCGGCGGCCCTTCGCGGGACGGCCGAAGGACGTCGAGATGTACGAGCTCGACCTCCGCAAGAAGAAGGCGGAGGACGTCTTCCGGAAGAACGAAATCCGCGCCGTCATCCACATGGGCATCATGCATGACCCCCGGATGAGCGAGGAGGAGCACCACTCCTTCAACGTCGTGGGCACCACGCGCCTGTTGGAGTACTGCGCGAAGTACGGTGTGAAGAAGGTCGTCGTCCTGTCCTCGGCCAACGTCTACGGGCCCAGCCCGGACAACTCCAACTTCCTCACGGAAGACGCGCCGCTCATGGCCGCCAGCCGCTTCTCCGGCGTGCGGGACCTCATCGAAGTGGACATGCTGGCGCACAGCTTCTTCTGGAAGCACCCGCACATCGAGACGGTCATCCTCCGGCCCGTCCACATCGTCGGGCCCACCATCAAGAACGCGCCGTCCAACTACCTGCGCATGCGCAGGCCCTGGATGATGGCGGGCTTCGACCCCATGGTGCAGCTCATCCATGTGGAGGACGTCGCGCGCGCCATGGTGGAGGCGCTCCGCCCCGAGCCCAAGGGCGTCTACAACGTCGTGGGCCCCGGCGAGGTGCCCCTCTCCGCGGTGATGCGCGAGCTGGGCAATACCCCCATCCCCGTGCCGCACCCCGTGGCCCGCCCGCTGCTGGGCATGCTCTTCAAGTACCGGCTGGCCAACTTCCCGCCGCCGGAGTTGGACCACATCCAGTTCCTCTGCGCGGTGGACGGCAGCCGCTGGGTGAAGGACGTGGCCTGGAAGCCGCGCCACTCCATGCGCGACACCATCCGCTCCGTCCAGGGCGACTAGCTGCTGGAAAGTCCGAGGCTCCCTGACACTGTTGTCAGGCCCGGCGCGACGTCCGGCCCAGGGGCCCCTGACAGACATGTCAGAGGCCTACCTCGGGGGCAGGGCGGCGTCAGGCGGCCAGTCGGTGCAACCCCTTGAATCTCCAGCCATTCGCCAGCGCCGCGCTCCAGGCGCGGTGCTTGGCACTCCCGTTGCTCTAGTGGCTGCCCGTCACGGCGCGGCGACATGGGCCCGGCAACGGTGTCGCCCCGTCAAACTGTAGGGCACTCCATGGGGGAGTTCCCGACGCCCTCCGTCTCGGCCGGCCCCGGGACGGTGGGCGGTTTCTTGTAGGGCGCTCCATAGGGGAGCTCCCGACGCCCACCGCCTCGGCCGGCCCCGAGACGGTGGGCGGTTTCTTTTCAGGGGGATGGGGGCTGCTCGGGGCTGGTGCTCGGGCTCGGCAGCTCACCCTCGAAGGGGCCGTCGTCCTGGCTCTCCAGGAGCCACGCCCCGTCCCGGAAGACGAACTCCGAGGTGACGACGGCGGTGCGCTCGGAGGCCGAGGGCAGGCGCATCCACTGGATCCGGCTCTGCACCGTGGCCCGGTGCCCGTCGTCGGACAGCTTCACGTCCTCGATTTCGTAGTCGGTGATGGACAGGTCCTTGTCGTCGTTGAGCGCCAGACGCGCCTTCTGGAAGTCCTTGCGCCGCTCGGGGACGAGGATGTGGGAAGCGCTCCGGAAGTCCTTCCACCGGAGGGCCTGGTGGAAGCGCTCCACGGTGGGCTTGAGTGCTTCCAGATTGGATTTCTTGGACGTGGTTGCGCACGCCCCGAGGACGAGCGCGAGGAGCAGGGCAGGCAGGCGATTCACGGTGGGGAGGGTACCACCCGGCAGCAGCGTCGGACGAGGGAGCGGTGGTATGGTCCGGCTCCCCGCCCGAGCACCGGAGTCGCGAGCGCAATGGCCAAGTCGATGGTGGAGCGTTACGAGCAGCTCCTCCGGCAGGACCCCACCTCTTCCGTTTTCGTCGAACTCGCCAAGGCCCTGCTGGAAAAGGGGGACGCCGCGCGTGCCATCGAGGTCTGCGGGCAAGGCATTTCCCACCACCCAGCATCCGTCGTCGGGCGCGTGCTGTGGGGCAAGGCCCTCATCCAGCAGGGCCGGCCCGCGGAGGCGATGGACCAGTTCGAGCAGGCCATCTCCATCGAGAAGGACAACCCCTACGCCTACAACCTGATTGGCGAGGTGCTGCTCCAGCACCGGTTGTACCGGTCCGCGCTTCCCATTCTTCGCAAGGCCCTGGCGCTGCAGCCGAACGATGGCCGCGTGAAGCAGTGGCTGGAGCAGACGGAGCAGGCGTTCGCGGGTGGCCCGGCTCCTGTGTTCGCGAACCTGATGGGGCTGGAGAAGCCCTCGTCGGATGAGGACGCGTCGTCGGAGGAGGCGTCGAAGGACGAGGCTTCGAGCCCCACGGTGGCGCCCATGGCCGCTGCCCGGCTGCGCGCCGCCGCGTTGGGTGACGCGGCGAAGCTGAAGCCCGCGAGCGCCGGTGCGGCGCCGGCGGGAGACGCCCCGGTGGCGGCTCGCGCGGATGTGGCATCCGAAGCCTCCGCGAAGGACGCGGGGCAGGGGCGCACGAACGCGGACGCGGAAGGGAGTGCTCAGGCGGGCTCGGACGTTGGCGCGGCGGAGCAGGGCGGACCGGCCGTCCTTTCAGGTGACGCGGCGCCGCGAGACGGTGCTGACGGGGGGAGTGACGCGAGCGCCTCGCTGGGCCTGTTGAACCGGCCAGTGCCGGTGTCGTCCGTCCTGGGCGCGGAGCTTCCGAGCCTGGACCTGGGGCTGGGGGACGAGGATGCCCCTCCGCGTGGCGCGGCGGATGAGGCGGCTTCCGAGGCCCAAGCGCCCTCGGAGGACTCCGCGAACGAGCAGCGCGCTGACGCCGAGCAGGACTCCGGCGCTGTCGCGGACCCGCCGACGCAGCAGGTATCCATCGCGGAGGAGCCTGCCGCGGCCCCGGAGCCCGAGGCGAGCGGTGACGTGGATGAACCGCAGGCCGGGGCCGCTCCGGCCGAGGACGCCGGGGCCTCTGGCGCGGGTGGTCTCCTGGGTGACCTTCCTCCTCCCGCGCCGGCGGAGCCGAGGCCCGTCGTGGCGAGCACGCCCGCGACGCCGCGAGGCTCCGGGGGCAAGCGCTCCTTGCTGGAGGACATCCCGGACGCGGTGCCTGCCCCCGCGGCCACCGCCGCGAAGGCCACTGCGCGCAAGCCGGACACCGAAGCGCTCACCGCCGAGTACGAGAAGGAGCTGCGGGCGAAGCTGGCGCGTGAGGCGGCGAAGACGTCGTTCATCGCCCGGCATGGCGTGAAGGCCGCTGGGGCCGTGGTCGGCGTGGTGGTGCTGGCCATCGTCGTCTTCAGCTTCATCAACATCCGCGCGCGCCAGGGCGGACAGACGCTGAGCGAGACGCTGGCCCGGGCCGAGGACCTCATCATCCAGGACACCGGGGCCTCGCTGGATGCCGCGCTGGCGCAGCTCGAGAAGGCGCGGGACATGGACGAAAGCAGCAGCAGGGCCTGGGCGCTGACGGCCTGGGCGCACGCGCTGCGCTACGCGGACCATGGGCAGGCTTCCGAGGACCGGCGCCAGGCGCTGGAGGCGCTGGAGCGGCCGGGTGTGAAGGACGCTGCCCCCGCGCAGGTGCTGGTCACCAACGTGCTGGTGGCGGACGAGCGCGGCCGAGCCCTGGCGCGGAGCGCGCTGTTGGGTTCGCAGCAGGACAGCTCGGAGGTCCATGCGCTCGCCGGCAGCCTGTTGCTGGAGGCGAAGGAGGAGAAGCAGGCGCTCGAACGCTTTGACCGCGCGCTTCGTACCTCTGGCGCCAACGTCCGCGCGCTGGTGGCCCTGGGTGATTACTACAAGGCTTCCGAGGACTTTCCGCAGGCCATCGAGATGTACGAGCGCGCGCGCAAGAAATCCCCCGAGCACCCCTCGGCCCGCATCGGCCAGGCGGAGGCTCGGCTCGCGCTGTACCAGGACCTGGAGGCCGCGCTGACGGACGTGGCGCGGCTCGCGGAGGACCCGAAGCTTCCTTCGTCGCTGAAGGCGCGCCAGCAGCTGGTGCACGGCGAGCTGCTGTCCGCCCAGGGCAAGCATGCCGAGGCCCGCGCGCTGCTCTCCAAGGGGACCCAGGGCCCCCTGGCCTTCGAGTTCCAACTCGCGCTCGGCGCCGCCAGTCGTGCGGCCGGGACGCTGGATGCGGCGCAGGCCGCCTACGAGGCCGCGCTCAAGCTTCGGCCCAAGAGCGAAGAGGCCCGCGAGGGGCTGGGCCGCGCGCTGCTGGACCGCGACCGGGAGCGCGAGGTCCTCACCCGTCTGGAGGCCGACGGGGGGCGCAAGGTGGCCCTGGTGCGCGGCGCCGCATATGCGCGCCTGGGAGACTGGAAGAAGGCCCGCGCGGAGCTGGCGCGCACGCGCGTGAATGACCGGTATCCCCCGGAGGCCGTCTCCTGGCTGGCCC
Source organism: Myxococcus virescens (assembly GCF_900101905.1). Taxonomy (NCBI): domain Bacteria; kingdom Pseudomonadati; phylum Myxococcota; class Myxococcia; order Myxococcales; family Myxococcaceae; genus Myxococcus; species Myxococcus virescens. The sequence goes on from NZ_FNAJ01000009.1 coordinate 122,778, forward strand.
TGGCGGATGCCGCCGAGGGCAACGGCGCCCAGGCGCGGGAGCTGCTGGAGAAGGCCCTGCACGCGGCGAAGCGGCCTCGCAACGACATGCGGCTGGCGCTGGGACAGCTCTACTGGCGCGAGCGGGCCTACGACAAGGCGCAGGCCCTGTTCGAGGAGGCCCAGAAGGACCCGCGTGACTACGAGGCCGCGTGCTCGCTGGGGCGGTTGATGTTGTCGCGTGGGCTGCCCGACATGGCCCTCAAGCCGCTGACGCAGGCGGTGGAGCGCAACGGCGCGCATGGCGAGGCCCGGGACGCGCTGGGGCGCACGCTGCTGGCCCTGGGGCGGACGCAGGACGCGCTCAAGCAGTTCGAGGCGTGGCAGCTGGAGAACCCGGGGAGCGCGGCCGCGCACAAGGGCTTCGCGCTGGCGCTGTTCCACGCTGGCCGCCGCAAGGACGCGGAGGGCGCGGTGCAGCGCTCGGTGAAGCTGGCGTCGGATGATGCCGAGGCGCACAAGCTTCGCGCGGCCATCCTCTTCGGCGCGGGAGACGCGCGGGGCGGCTTCTCTGCGCTGGAGCGCGCCAACAAGCTGGACCCGAAGGACGCGGGCACGTTCTGTGAGATTGCCCTCGCCTTCATGCGCCAGGGCAACAGTGGCAACGCGGAGGCGGCCTTCGCCGCGGCCCGACGGGAAGGGCCCGATGCCACCTGCGGCCGGGTGGGAGAGCTGTACGCGCAGTTGCCGGGGGGGGGGCGTGGCGCCGCCCGGACGCTCGAGGACCTGGCGGCCAGGGCGCCGACTGTCTGGGACAAGGCCTTCGCTCGGGCCACCATGGCGCGCGCGCTGCTGGGGGCGGGGGCCGTGAAGGATGCCCGTACCGCGGCGGACGAGGCCGTGCGCCTGGCGCCTTTCGATGGGCGCGCCCAGCTTGCACTGGGAATGGTGGCGCTCAGGCAGAAGCAGGAGGACGTGGCCCGGGCTGCGTTGGAGAAGGCCGTGGAGCTGGAGCCCGCGGACGGCCTGGCGCGCCTGGCGCTCGCGGATGCGTTGGTGCGCGAGCCCGGTGCGCTGCCGCGAGCCGTGGAGTCCTACGAGGCGTTCCTGAAGCTGGCCGGTGGCTCGAATGAGGCCGCGCGGGTGAAGAAGGCCCTGCCCAGCCTGAAGAAGAAGGCGGCGAGGTAGCGTGAGGTATTTCTCCTCCCGGACGGATTCCCCACTGCTGCACATCATGTGGGGCAATGCGTTCCTGCTGTCGCTCATCTACCTGCTGCTGGGGCTCGGGGTGGAGATTGCCCTGCGCTACTTCCCCTCGCGATTCCTCCAGCGGCTGTCGCTGTCGCTGGACTCGCTGCCGGCACGGGCCCTGGAGCTGACGGGGGCCATGGAGCCCTTGCGGGCGGCCTACTTCTCCGGCCGCATCTCCGAGGCGGGCGTGCGCGTCGTGTTCGGCGTCACCACCATGGTCGTGATTTTCCTGCTCGCGATGGTGGTGGGCACGTTGATGGGCGGCGTCCGGACGCTGCTGGCGCGCCGGGCCCTGCGCGAGGGCGGACGCCGGCACCCCTGAGGAGGCCGCGGCTTCAGCTCCGGCGACGAATCGTGGGCTTGCGCGCGCGCACCGCGGCGTCCGGCATGGCCTGGGGCTCGTGGCCCGCGGCGCGCGCCATCAGGCAGATTTCCACCACCTTGGGGCCAAAGCGCTCCCAGCGGCTCTCCCCGGTGCCCTTCACCGCGAGGAACCCCTCCCGGTCCACCGGTAGCGCCGCGGACAGGCCCAGCAGCGTGGCGTCGTTGAAGATGATGAACGGGGCAACGCCCAGGTCCTTCGCCAGCTCCTTGCGCCAGCGCCGCAGCTCCGTGGAGGCCAGCTCGCTGTAGTTCGTCACCACCGGCGCCGCCGCGGAGCCCGGGCCTCGGACGCGCGATGCGGTCGGCCCGTGGGCCAGCAGCGTGGGCATCTTCTCCGGCGTGCATACGTCGCAGTTGCCGCACGACGCGTGGGTGTCGCGTTGGCCGAAGTAGCGGAGGATGGCCGAGCGCCGGCACTTCTTGTCCCGGTCCGTATAGGCGTACTCGGTCATCCGGCGCAGCAGCGCCAGGTTCTGCCGCTCCTGCTCCCGCACGCGGCTCAGGTCGAGCCCCAGCTCGCGGAAGGGCACCCGCTCCAGCGCGCGAATGGAGCGGCCGGCGAAGGGGCGCCGTACCTTGGCCACGTGGGCCTTCTCCAACAGGCCCAGCGCGTGGCGGACCTCGTCCACCGACAGCCCGATGCGGCGCGCGAGGATGGGCAGCTCCGTGGTGACCTGCCGGCCCACGGGGAACGTCTCCAGCAAGGACTTGAGCAGCCGCTGTGCGTCCGGCGAGTGCGGCTGCGCCGAGGCGGCCTTCTCCAGCAGGGTGATGCCGTGCTCGCCCTCGCCTCGGCCACCGCGCTCCACCTTGCCCTCGCGTTCGAGGATGCGCAGCGCCGCGGAGACCTCGAACTCGCTGGCGTTCACCGTGCCCGCGAGCGCGTGCACGCCTCGCTCGAATTCCTCCACCGACTGGAGCACGTTCCACACGTCCCCGAAGATGGCCTCGGCCGGGTGGCTGCTCTGGATGAGCCGCTCCTGGGTGAAGACGTCCGAGTGGTTGAAGAGCAGCACCGCGCGCGCGGCCTGTCCGTCGCGGCCCGCGCGGCCAATCTCCTGGTAGTACGCCTCCACCGCCCGCGGGATGTTGGCGTGGCCCACGAAGCGGATGTCCGGCTTGTCGATGCCCATGCCGAAGGCGTTGGTGGCCACCGCCACCGCTTCCTTCGCGGACATGAAGGTGTCCTGGGCGCGGCGACGGGCGTCATCGTCCATGCCCGCGTGGTACAGCACCGCCTTCACCCCGCGCCCATGCAGTTCGGAGAAGATGCCCTCTGCCGCGCGCCGCGTGGAGCAGTACACGATGCCGCTCCCGCCCGTGGACGCCAGCCGTGCACAGGCCTCGTGCCGGTCCGCGTCGCCGCCCACCTCCTGCTTGCCCAGGAAGAGGTTGGGGCGGTCGAAGCCCATGGCGAATTCCTGCGGGTCCTTCATCAGCAGCACGCGCACGATGTCCGCGCGGACCTCCGGCGTGGCCGTGGCGGTGAGCGCCACCGTGCGCGGCGGACGCAGCCGCTTTCGCACCTGTCCGAGCAGCGCGTAGTCCGGCCTGAAGTCGTGCCCCCACTGGGAGATGCAGTGCGCCTCGTCCACGGCGAGCAGGTCCACGCCCAGCGCGGACACCGTCTCCAGGAAGCTCTGGCTGCGGAAGCGCTCGGGCGCCACGTAGAGCAGCTTGTACTCATGCGCGCGCAGCTTGCGCATCCGCTCCGCGCGCTCCAGGTCGGACAGCGATGAGTTGATGAAGGTCGCCGGAATGCCGCGCGCGGTGAGCTGCTCCACCTGGTCCTTCATCAGGGCAATCAGCGGCGACACCACCAGTGTCAGCCCCGGCAGCAGCGTGGCGGGCAGCTGGTAACACAGGCTCTTGCCCGCGCCGGTGGGCATCACCACCACCGTGTTGCGGCCGCTCAAGACGGACGAGATGACCTGGTCCTGCCCCGGCCGGAACTGGGACAGGCCGAAGTGGCGGACCAGCCCCTGCTGTGCTTCCTCGAGGTAGGGCAGGGCCACCGGCATCGCGCGCATGTTCATCATCCTGGTCCAGCCGTCAACGGAAACGAGGCCGACGCGCGGCCTCCACTCACAGGTCGAGCCCTGGTGGAACCGGAACAGCCAGCCGCGTTCGCATCCGCGCGACGTCCTGCCGCCGCGCCTCCGTTTGCCCTGGCTCCAGCCGGCCATCCACCACGACGTCACCCTCGCGCGCGCCCTTGGGGAGCGACGCGCGCTCCACCGTGCATGCCTGTCCGGTGTCCAGGCGCACCACTTGCGCCCGGACGTCCTCCAGCAGCTCCACCTGCACCGCTCCCCACAGCCCCACCATGCCCACCATCATCCGCCGCCTCCATTCGCGCTCCACGCTCGCCGTTTCTCCCGTGCCTCGTCCGGCATCAGCCCGCGCTCCAGCATCGACACGTAGCCGCCGTCTCCCATCACCACGTGGTCCAGCACCTTGATGTTGAGCAGCTGCGCCCCCGCGACCAGATGACGCGTCAGGCCCAGGTCCTGGACGCTGGGCTCCGGGTCCCCCGAAGGGTGGTTGTGCGCCAGCACGATGGACGTGGCGCGGGACGTGAGCGCCGCGGCGAACACCTCCCGTGGGTCCACCGGGCAGGTGTTCATGGTGCCCTCCGCCACGCGCGCGTCATGCACCAGCACGTTGCGCGCGTTGAAGCACAGGACGTGGAACACCTCGCGCCGCAGCGCCCCCAGCACCGGCGCCAGGTACGCCGCAATCTCCTTCGGCGTGCGCAGCCTGGGCCTGCGCTCCCCGGCACGCTGCGAGCGGCGGCCCAGCTCCAGGGCGGCCAGCGCCTGCGCCGCCCGGACAGGCCCCACGCCGGGCCGCAGACTCAGCGCCAGGGGCTCCTGCTGCACCAGTCCCTTCAGCCCACCGCCCTCCGACAGCAGCGCCCCCGCCACCTCCCACGCTCCAGGCGCGCGAGGCCCGGAGCTCCACACCACGCACAACAGCTCCGGGTCGGTGAGTGCCGCCGCCCCCAACCGGAAGAGGCGCTCCCGCGACTCCTCCGCGCCTCCCACCCCTCGCGCCCTCACCGACCCTTCGCCCGCCCACGCCGCTCCCGCCGCCGCCTGCTCCATCCCGCCGCCCTCCACGGGACGGGGACAAAGCAACCCGTGTGCCTGCTTGTGCTACCTGGGGAGTGGGGTGCGTACCCGTCCCGACACGTGGGAAGGGGCTCGGATGCCGGACGGACATCCCTGCGCCAGCTGGCTTCTCGGGCGCTGAGACGGACCGTCAGAAGCGGGAGAGGGCGAAGAAGCCCTTGATCTTCTCATTCGTCTCGCGGAGCCGTTCGCTCAGCGTGCGGACGAAGGTCCAGAGCAGCACGTACGCCAGGTCCTTGTCGGTGAACATCAGCTGGTCCAACCGGGAGCGCTCGATGACCCAGACGGAGCAGCTCACATGGGCAATGGCGTCCGCCGAGCGCGGCGAATCCTCGATGACCGCCATCTCACCGAAATACTGGCCGGGCTCCAGGATGGCGAGCGCCTCCTCGCCGATGCCGGGCACGGACTTGGAGATGCGGACCTTGCCCTCGGCGATTACGAACATCTCCTGGCCGGTTTCCCCCTCACGAAACAGAAAGGCGCCCGCCGGGTAGGTCCGGGAGTGACCAATCTGGGCGACCTTGGCGAGCTGTCCCTGGGTCAAACCCTCGAACAGCGCAACCTTCTTGAGGACGGCGGCATCCATGAGGCCAGCTTCGTATCACGCGCCCGAGGCGCTCTGGTACCTTGGGGCCATCAACGAGATTTGGGAGGAGTCGTGGTGGAGGAGAAGATCAACAAGGTGACCATCATCGGCTCGGGGCCCGCGGGCTACACCGCGGCCATCTACGCCGCGCGTGCCAACCTGCAGCCGGTGGTGTTCGCCGGGGGCCCCACCCTGGAGCACCCGCAGCGGGTGCCGGGCGGCCAGCTCATGGTGACCACCGACGTGGAGAACTACCCGGGCTTTCCGGAGGCCATCACCGGCCCGGAGCTGATGGAGCGCTTCCAGAAGCAGGCGGAGCGTTTCGGCACCACCATCCACATGGAGAACGTGGTGAAGGTGGACTTCTCCCAGCGCCCCTTCCTCATCCAGGGGGAGAGCGTCAGCTGCCGCTCGGAGACGGTCATCATCTCCACCGGCGCCACCGCCAAGTGGCTGGGCGTCAAGGGCGAGGACACCTACAAGAACCGCGGCGTCTCCGCGTGCGCCACCTGCGACGGTGCCTTCTTCAAGAAGCAGGACGTGCTGGTGGTGGGCGGCGGTGACACGGCGATGGAGGAGGCGACGTACCTGGCGAAAATCGTCAACCACGTCACCCTCATCCACCGCCGCGACACGCTGCGCGCCTCCAAGGTGATGCAGGAGCGCGCCCGCCAGAATCCGAAAATCTCCTTCATGTGGGACTCCGCGGTGGAGGAGGTCCTCGGCGACGCGAAGGGGATGAATGGCGCGGTGGTGCGCAACCTGAAGACGGGTGACAGCCAGCAGGTGAAGGCGACTGGCCTGTTCGTGGCCATTGGCCATACGCCCAACACGGAGCTGTTCCAGGGCGTGCTGGAGACGCACCAGGGCGGCTACCTCAAGACGGTGCCGGGCTCCACGCGCACCAACATCGAGGGCGTGTTCGCCTGCGGCGACGTGCAGGACCACTACTACCGTCAGGCCATCACCGCGGCGGGCACGGGCTGCATGGCCGCCATCGACGCGGAGCGCTGGCTCATCGAGCACGGCGAGTAGTCCGTCGCACCCGCTCATGCGGCTCCGCTGAGCATTCCCAGGCCGGCCCCTTCCCGGGGCCGGCCTTTCCATTCCCGCGAAGGACGCAGCAATCCCCATGAGCTCGAAGCAGAAGACGGTGGCGGTGCACGCCGGGACGCGGCTGGCTGGAAGCAAGGCGGTGCCGGTGTCGCCGCCCATCTACCCGGCGGCGGTGAACTGGTTCGACAGCAGCGATGACCTGGACAGCGCCCTGGACGGGAAGGACTACGCCTACGCCCGCATCAGCGCGCCCAACACGACGTTGCTGGAGGAGGCGGTGGCCGCGCTGGAAGGCGCCGAGGACTGCGTGGCCTACGCCAGCGGCATGGCCGCGCTGCGCTCCGCCTTTGAGGCCCAGGGCTTCCGGGCCGGTGACACGCTGGTGATGCCGGCGGATGGCTACGGCGTCACGCGCGCGCTGTACAAGAGCCTGTGCGCCACGCTGGGCGTGGAGCTGCACGCGTTCCTGATGACGGACCCCGAGGTGCCCGAGCGCATCCGAGCGCTGAGGCCGCGCATGGTGCTGGCGGAGAGCATCTCCAACCCGCTGCTGCGCGTGCCCGACCTGCGCGTGCTGGCGCGGGCCTGCCAGGACGTGGGCGCGACGTTCGTGGTGGATGGCACCTTCCCGTCGCCCGTGGGGCAGCGCGCGTTGGCGCTGGGCGCGGACTACGCGGTGCAGTCCACCAGCAAGTGGCTCAACGGGCACAGCGACGCGCTGGGCGGCACGGTGAGCGCCTCACGTGAGCGGATGGCGCCACTGCGCGCCGCGCGGGTGCTGGCGGGTGACGTGCTGGGGCCCTTCGAGGCGTGGCTCACCCTGCGCGGCCTGCGCACGCTACCGGTGCGCATGAAGGCGCATGTCGAGCACGCGGCGCACGTGGCGCAGCGCCTCGCGGAGTCGCCCCTGTTGGAGCGGGTCATCTACCCGGGGCTGACTTCGCACCCGGACCACGCCACCGCGCAGGCGCTGCTACTGGGCGGCGGCCCCATGGTGGCCTTTGAAATCAAGGGCGCGGGGCGGCCGGAGAGCATGCGCTTCCTGGAGGCGCTGAAGGTGGGGCGGCCCGGTCCTTCGCTGGGGGATGTGTGCACGCTGGTGATGCACGCGGCCAGCGCCAGCGCGCGCCGGCTCACACCGGAGGAGCGGGAGGCCGCGGGCATCCGGGAGAATCTCATCCGCGTCTCCGTGGGGTTGGAGGACCCGGACGACATCGTGGAGGACCTGCTCGCCGCGGTGGCCCAGGGGGTGCGCCGATGAAGATGGTGGACGTGGGGGAGAAGCCGAAGACGGGCCGCGTGGCCGTGGCCACCGCGCTGCTGCGGATGTTGCCCGACACGCGCGAGCGCATCCTGGCGGGGAAGGTGGAGAAGGGGGACGTGCTGGCCGCGGCGAGGCTCGCCGGCATCATGGCCGCCAAGCGCACGCCGGACTTCGTTCCGCTCTGTCACCCCATCGCGCTCTCGGGCGTGGAGGTGACGCTGGCGCCGGAGGACGCGGGGCTTCGGGTCCGCGTGCAGGTGAAGACGGTGGACCGCACCGGCGTGGAGATGGAGGCCCTCACCGCGGCCTGCGCGGCGGCGCTGACCGTCTATGACATGTGCAAGAGCGTGGACCGCGGCATGGTGCTGGACGCGGTGCAGTTGGAGCACAAGTCGGGCGGGCGCTCCGGCACGTGGCAGCGGGAGGAGGCCACGCCGGCCGAGGCGGCTGCGCCGCGACGCCGGACGCGCGCGAAGAAGGCCCGCTGACGGGAGGCCTCCCCCGAAGCCGAGGCGCTCGTGCATTGGCGGACACAGGCGGGCTCGAGCCCCGCCTTCTGTCCGCCTCCACACGCCGCGAATGTGACGCCGTCCACGCCCAGGGCACGCTCGTCCCCGAGGGGGCTCCCGGTGCGTGGGGAAGGTCCCCACGTTGCGCTTCAGTCCATGCGGGCGCGAAGGACGTGCGCCGGTTCGAGAGGTGACGGGTGTTCGACCTGAGGGGCGTTCTGACGCTGCTGACGGCCCTGGGGGCCGCGGGCTGCGGTGCGCTCACGGAAGAGGGCGACGCGGCCGAGGTGGCGCAGCCCGTGGCAGACCGGGCCGCCTGCGACGCACAGGCGGCCCAGCGCCGCTACGTGTCCGAGGACAGGAAGGAGTGCCAGGTCATCTTCTTCGTCTGTGCCCGGGGCGAGTCGCCCTTCTTCGACGCCTGCGGCTGCGGCTGCTCGCGTCCCTGAGGCACCGGCCTACTTCGACTCGCTGAGCAGGCGCTCCTGGAAGAAGGCCGCCACCACCAGCGAGTGGGAGATGTGTCCTTCCAGGATGAGGCGCGGCAGGTCGGCGCGCGGGTGCAGCTCCACGGCGATGTCCTCGCCCGCGTCCTGCCGCCCCTCGTGCCGCTTCACGCAGTCGAGCGCGAGGAAGTTGAAGCACACGTTGCCCTGGAACGCGGGGTTGGGGTGCACCTGGCCCACCGGCACCAGGCGGCCCGGCACGTAGCCTGTCTCCTCCTCCAGCTCGCGCGCCGCGGCCCGCTCCGGCGCTTCGCCCGGCTCCACGATTCCACCGGGGAGCTCCAGTGTGGATGCCTCGACGCCGAAGCGGAACTGCCGCACCAGCACGAGCTGCGCGTCCGGCGTCACCGCGATGACGTTCACCCAGTCCGCGCAGTCGACCCGCACGCGCGGGTGTTCGTGGCCCGTGCGCGGGTCCGCCCACCAGTCCTCGCGCACCCGGGCGACGCTGAAGTCATGCTCCAGCCCTCGCCGCAGCCGGCGCCAGGGCTTCACCTCTCGAGCCACGTGAAAGTCCCTCCCGTCAGTTGAGCAGCGCGGCGCGCTCCCGAAGCTCGCGGGCCGTCATCTCCAGCCGGTCGCGGTCGGGGGCATCGGGCGAAAGCTCCAGGCAGCGCTCCACGTCCTTCAGCGCCGCGCGGTATGCCCCCAGGTTGCTGAGCAGCGCGGCACGGGTGCGCAGCTCGCCCGGGTGGTCCGGCGCCAGGAGCAGCAGCAGGTCCACCACCGCCAGCCCGCGCTCACAGTCCTCTCTGCCCAGGTACACGCGCCGCAGGTTGGACAGCATCCGGTACGTAATGAGCTCCACCGGCGCGGGCGCCAGCATGTTGCGGTCGAACTTGAGCTGCGGCGCCACGCGCTTGAGCAGCTCCTCGCAGCCGTGCTCGGTGAGGATGTCCCCTTGATGGAACGGGTCCATGACCAGCTTGTGGTCTCCCGCGTCGTGGGCCACCAGGAAGTGGCCGGGGAAGGGGACGCCGTACAGGGAGATGCCCGCGCGACGCGCCACCTCCAGGTAGACGACGGACAACGTAATCGGCAGCCCCAGCTTCCGCTCCAGCACCTGGTCCAGGAAGCTGTTCTCCGGGGAGTGGTAGTCGTCCTCGTTGCCGCGGAAGCCCTCGATGTCCGCCAGCACGTGGCGCAAGGCGCGCAGCGGCGCCAGGACCTCGCCCTTCTCGCTCAGCCGCTCCGCCTCCACCTGCACCCGGCACGCGAGCACGTCCAGCATGTGCAGGCACCCCGGGGCGTCCAGCAGGGGCTTGTCCAGCGTGGCGATGGCCAGCGCCGCCAGGTCCAGCCGCGGGGGCTCCGCGGCCAGGGCCGACACCAGACGCTCCCGCGCCAACGGTGGGCTGAATCCAGAGGGAATGCTCACGGCGAGAACCAGTAACCCACGAGGGCCCGGACGGCAAAGGCAGGCGGCCGAGCGTCAGAATGCTGGAGGTTCAAGCGGCAGCCGTCCCTTGATTTCCGCCCGCAGGGCAATCTGGGCCGCAATCAGCCCGGACAGGATTCCATCCTCGAACTCAAATGTAGGATGTTCCTTGAGCTCCGGGAAGTCGTGGGAATTGCGCACCTCCTCCGGGGAGATGTTGGGCACGGCTTCGCGGGCCAGGCGCAGCACCTTGGCCTGCTGCTGGGAAATCATCTTCTCGAAGAGCTGGGTGGACAGCTGCAGCATCTCTTCGGCCATCTGCTCCGTCATCGTGTGTCTACTCCTGGGCGATGTCCCACTTGGCACGGCGGTAGCTGTAACGGAAAGCGGTGGCGTCCGCCTCCCTGGCGTTGCCTTCCGCCTCCCGGCCATCCAGGAAGGCCACGAAGTCCAGCTGCCGGTCCTCGCGCCCGTATTCCGCGTCGAAGAGGCGGACCAGCTCGTTGGCGGGCAGGGTGCGGCGGCCGGCCACGCTGACCAGGGGGATGCGCAGGCCCGTCATGTCGCCCGCGGGAGCGTAGGACTTCCACACCAGCTCCGTGCACACGAGCGTCTGGTCGGAGAAGAAGTCGAAGTCGAAGTCATACGGGCGGCCATGGAAGGTGAAGGCGCGCACGATGGCGCGGGCCTTCTCCAGGCGGGACAGGCGCGGGCGCATGACGCCCAGGTAGTCCACGCGCAGGCCGTGCTCCAGGCCGGTGAAGGACACGCCTTCGCTGATGGATTCGATGATGCGCAGGGGGTCGCCGTGCGCGTCGTTGCCGGTGTATTCGGCCCACTTGGCGGGGAAGGCGCGCGCCAGGTGCTGGGTGAGTGAGGCCGGTGCGCCGGGGAGGGTGGCCACCCAGGCCTTCACGTCCGCGTCCTCGTCGAAGTACGCGCCGAGCTGGGCGGGCGTGCCGATGAAGAGCTCCGCGTGTGGCCAGAATCCCGGCAGGCCGATGTTGGAGAGGTACCAGTTCTGCCGGGCCACCACGATGTCGCCGGGCTCCATCTTCTCCAGCAGGGACAGGGCCTGCTCGCGGGAGATGAGCGGCTGGCCCACGCGCCGCACGCGGGTGTCGCCCATCCATTCGGCCACCGCGCGCTGCACGGGGAAGAAGGCGCGCTGCGCGGTGTCCGCCGTCAGGTCCGCCGTGGCCTTGGCGAAGAGCGTGGCGCCGCGCCGGGTGAGCAGTCCCTTCGCCACCTTGCTGTTGTGCTTCATCTCCTGCAGCAGCCAGGGCACGCGCGGGGCGTCCAGCGCGCCGGCCTTCACCAGCAGCGGGCGGAGCTGTTCCTTGTATCCATCCCCCGTGAGCAGCTGGGTGCTGGTGGAGACGTGGATGGCCTTGTCCTTGAACCGGGCGAAGGCGCGCGCGGGCAGGCCGTACTCGGGCGCGGGCTCGTCCAGCAGCACCTCGAGCTGCTTCTTGCCCAGGGTGAGCTCCGCGTAGGTGAGGCCGTGGGCCAGCGCCGTGGTGAGCGCGCCGTGGGTGAGGAGGAAGCCCCAGGCGTGCTTCTTCGGATGCGCGTGGGCGGGCACCTTCACGAAGTCCCAGTAGCGCTGGCGGATGACCTCCACGGACACGAAGTAGTCGAAGAAGGCCGCCCAGGTGCTGAGCAGCAACTGCTTCTGGTCCGGCGTGTACGGCACGCTCTGCTTCTGCAGGTACACGGCGCGCGACTGCTTCACGGCCTCCTGCAGCCCACGCAGGCCCCGGACGTGGCGCTCCAACAGCGCGAGGTCCGTCTGTGCCTGGGCGACGAAGGCCGCTTCGTCCAGGGCGAAGACGTCATGGATGGGCGGCGGGGCGGCGGCGGGCGTACTGGCGAGCGTGAGCCAGGCAAGCAGCAGGGGCGCGGCGGACATGGGGTGTGGGACTCCTGCGAGGAAGGCGTCGCGGGACGACACCTTAGCCGGGAAGGGGCCAGGGCGGCTGTCCCCCTGCCTGGACAGGGGCTGGGACGGGGGCGCCCCGGGTGGTCCCGCGCCCCGGCCATCCCCACGTTGTCATTGCACACGAACGCACCGGTGCCGGGGCCAGCGCGCCCCGGCAGAAAGGCAGACAGACGATGGCTTATGGACTCGCGGAGGATCCAGCGCTCTCCATCACCCCGCACCTCGACGCGGTGGAGTACCCCGTCGAACGGGAGCAACTGGCGGCGGCTGCCGCTGACGCAGGCGCCCCCCCCGACGTCATCAACCTCTTCAAGTGCCTGCCGCGCCGCGAGTACGCCACCCGCGAGGCCGTGCAGCGGGACCTCTCCGAGGCGTCCCGTCGCTCCGCCCTGGGGGGCTCGAGGGACGACGATGACGGGGTGAACCGGGACCGCCGCAACATCGGGCGGGACGCGGTGGAGGATGCACCGGACGGCCAGACGCGTCATCCGTGAACCGGTGGGCGTTGGGAAGGGGATGCCTGGTGGAAGCGCTCGCGGGCGCGGGCGCTTTCTGCCAGCGTGCGACCGCGCATGCGTCCCGGCCCCTTGACGTCCAGTCTCCTCCTGTCACTGACCGCCATTGCCTGCAGCCACAAGGCGCCGCTCTCCGTGTCGCCTTCGGAGCCGCGGCCGGCGTCGGTGCGACTGGACTTCCAGCCCCCCGTGGACCGCGTGCTCACGGAGACGCAGCGCAGCGTGCGCTCGGTGGAGCGGCAGGGTGACACCCTTCGCGAGGAAGCGGAGCTGACCACGCAGACGCGCTTCACGCCCTCCGAAGGGGGCTGGCTGCTGGCGCAGGCGGTGCCGCGCTCGCGCCTGACGCGCAACGGTCAGGAGGTACCCACCGGCGTGGCGGACGTGCTGGCGCGCTTCACGCTGCAGGCGTGGCTGGCGGCGGATGGCACCTTCGTGAAGCTGGTGGCCCCCGAAGCCGCGCAGGAGGCGCTCCGCCAGGTGGCGCCCGCGGGCACGGAGGCGGGCGTGTTGGCGCGCTTCTTCGAACCCGAGGCCCTGGAGACGCGGGCGCGGCGCGAGTGGGAGGTGAAGTTCGCCGGCCTCTTCCAGCGCAACCTCGTGGAGGGCCAGCAGAGCTGGGTGGTGGACCTGGTGCCCGTGGGGGACAGCCAGGTGGCCTACGTGCTGGAGCGCACGGTTCAAGGCACGCGGGACACGCCGCTGGGAGACGCGGTGGTGCTGGGCCTGCGCTGCCTGGACGCGGTGCCGGAGGATGCGCCGGACGCGCTGTGGGAGGCGTGGGTGATGGCGGGCCGGCCGGAGCTGACGCCGGGCGTGTCTTGCGAGGGAGAGCAGCTGGTGGGCCGGGGGCGCTTCATGCCCGTGCGCCGCCAGCTCACGGTGAGGGCGACGGTGGCGGGCGAGGCGTGGACTGTCACGACGGAGACCCGGGCAGAGGGGCTCCAGGAGGAGGCGCGATGAGCTGGGAGCAGAACCTCATCGAGGACGAAGCGGGTGTGGAGCGCGTGGTGAAGAGCGCCCGGCGGGTGGCGGTGCTGGGCATCAAGACGGAGCAGCAGTCAGGGCAGCCGGCCTACTACGTGCCGGACTACCTGGCGCGCTCGGGCGTGGAGGTGGTGCCCGTGCCCGTCTACTACCCGGACGTGACACACATCCTGGGCAAGCCGGTGTTCCGGCGGCTGACGGATGTGCCCGGCGACCTGGACCTGGTGGACGTGTTCCGCCGGCCGCAGGACATCGACGGGCACGTGGACGAGCTCATCGCCAAGAAGCCGAAGGCGGTGTGGTTCCAGTCCGGCATCCGCAACGACGCCGCGGCGGAGAAGCTGGCGAAGGCGGGCATCCAGGTGGTGCAGGACCGCTGCCTGATGGTGGACCACCGCCGCTACGGCGGGCGGTAGTCACTTCGCCGCCAGGAGACGCACCCCCACCCGTCCTGAGGCGGAAGGTGGGGGCGTGCCGGGAATCCGGCTCAGTAGTCGCCCGCGATGACCTTGGGCAGGGCCCGGCGCAGGTCCGGCAGCGGGCCAATCTGGCGCGTGTTCGCGGGTTGCGGCGTGCCGTTGGCGCGCAGCAGCGAGCGCATCTGCGTGCTGGTCAGACGTCGCCCGTTGGCCAGGGCCACGCCCTGCGCGCTGGCGGCGGCGCCCACCACGATGGGGGACGCGCTGGAGGTGCCGCTGAAGCTGGACGTGTAGAACTGGTCCTCGCCATGGCTGGCGCCGAACACGTTGCCGTAGCCCATGGTGTAGACGCGCTCACCCCAGCCATGCACGTCCACGCGGCTGCCGAAGTTCGTCCAGCACATGGGCAGGCGCGTGGTGGCCGTGCTGCCACCCACGATGATGGCCCCCGAGTCCCGGGTGTTGCGGTTGAACACGCTCCCGTACGCGGGCGCATCCAGGTCGGCGCTGCCGTTGCCCGCCGCTTCCACGACGATGACGCCGTTGGCGGTGGCCGTTTTGATGGCGTCGTAGTTGGCCTGCCAGTACTCCATCGCGATGTAGTCGCACTGGGAGGTGTTGCACGAGCACGCCGTGCCGTCCGAGGGGCCGCGGGCGTGCAGCTCGATGAGGACGATGCCACCCAGACCCGCGGCCGTGGCCGCCCTGGTGATGGCGCTCGCCGTGCTCTGGGCACCGATGGCCTCGTAGCCCGCCTTGGCCTGGTGCGCGATGCCCGACACGCCATAGGCGTTGCGCGCGCCCACGATTTCACCCAGCACCGCCGTGCCGTGGTCGCGCCAGCTCCGGTCGGTGTACTGGGTGCCGCCCATGTGGAAGAGGTCGGGCATGTCCTCGTGCGTGGTGCGCCACCCGCCCTCGATGTCCACCACCTTCACGTTCTGCCCCTGGCCGTTGCGGACCGTCCACGCGTACTTCGCGTCGATGCCCTCAGGCGCGGCGTTGAGGTAGCCCTGGTTGTTCTCGTAGAGCGGCGTGACGGGGGGGAGGTCCGCCGCGGCCAGCAGGCTGCGCACTGCCGCGTCCATGCCGAAGTCCACCATGGCCGGCTCGGGGGGCGGCTCGGCGTAGGCCACCTCGACACCGTCCAGGCTGTTGAGCGCGGCGACCAGGTCGGCCACGCGCTCGGACGTGGTGCCCGGCATCAGGGGGACTTCGAAGTACAGGTTCAGGTCCGCCAGTTGCTCACCGCTCTGCCGCTCCCCGGAGGCCTTGCGCGCCTCCAGCGTGGACTCGGCTTCGTCGAACAGGCGGGCCATGGCGCCAATACGGGGCGCGCGCTCCAGCAGTGACGTCACATGGCCCAGGTCCGCC
Source organism: Myxococcus virescens (assembly GCF_900101905.1). Lineage (NCBI taxonomy): Bacteria > Pseudomonadati > Myxococcota > Myxococcia > Myxococcales > Myxococcaceae > Myxococcus > Myxococcus virescens. The sequence goes on from NZ_FNAJ01000009.1 coordinate 138,064, forward strand.
TCCAGGCGCGCATCACCCAGCCCACGTCCAGCCAGCAGCGAGCGCTCCGCGGCGTCCCGGTCCGACGACAGGGCCACCAACCGCTGGTCGCGCAGGCGCACCCGGCTGCCTTCGTGGAACTTCACCACGATGCGCTCCACGTAGGTGTCCCCGGCCAGCTCGCGGCCGGTGGGCTTGGTGACGGGCGCGCGCGGCTTCAAGGACTTCGCGGGAGGCGCCGCCACCGCCGAGGGAGCGAAGGCGAGCACGGACAGGGACAGCATCGCGTACCGCAGGGGGCGCATCGACAGGAGCGACGACATCGGCATGGACAGCCTCCACATCGGAAGAGGGGACGGCCGTGGCCCGGGTCCACTTGCACAGTGGACGGGTTCACACGGGTATCTTGCATTTCGGGTCTGTCGCGAAATGAGGAGCCCGCCTCCGTGTCCGTCCGGAAGCCGACATCGGCGTGCCCTGGTGGAGGAGACGCGCGCCCGTGTCGACGGCGTGCGTCACTGGCGAGGGAGCGTCTCTCATGGAATTGTGGCTCCGCCCTGGAACCGGCTCTTCGCCGCGGCGGGGGACAAGGGCGGTCTTCCGTCCTGGGAGCATCGGTCGATGAGGGTCGCAGGCGTGTTGGGGCAGGGGCTGCTGGTGGCCTTCCGGTGGATGGGCGTGGGGCTTTGGGGCGCGCTGAAAGGCGGAGCGCTCTTCGGTCTGGTGGGGTTGGCGGTGGGCGCGGCCACCTACGCGTTGCCCCGGTGGCTGGGCGTCCCGCCCGCGCCCACGTGGCTCGTCATTCTGAGCGCGGTGGTGCCGCCGCTGGCCTTGTCGGTGGCGGGTGGCTACGCGTTCATGCTGCTGGCGGTGTCGGGGCGGCTGGCCGATGAAGCCCGCGAGCGCGGCGTGGTGGCCCGCGTCTATGCCGTGCTCAAGCCCGTCACGGTGCAGGTGGCGCGGCGGCTCCAGGGCTCGGGCTCACTCTCGCGCGAGGAGTTGTCGCGCGTCGTGAACGAGTCGATGAGCGAGCATCTGCGGCAGGCCGAGCAGGCCCGGGGTGAAGCGCCGTCCTCGCGCATGGCGGAGGTGGAGCGCTTCCTCATGGAGCAGTCCCGCCGCGTCCTGGGCGTGCTGGCGCTGCGCGCCGTCGTCTCCGCGCCGGACACCGCCACCGCGGTGCGGAACCTGGAGACGCTGGGCATCGAGCGCGTGGAGATGACGCTGGTGGAGACGCTGGAGGACCTCTTCTTCCTCCAGGTGTTGCTGGCCTTCGGGGCGGGCGTGCTCGTGGCGGCCACGCCCGCGCTGCTCATGGTGTGGCTGCGCTGAGGCTCACCACTCCGCCTGCGCGAAGGGGACCGGAGGCCGTGCCAGGGCGCGCTCCGCGGCCAGCTTCGCCTGGTCCAGCGCGTCGAAGCCGCGCTCCATGGTGGTGGGAGACACGGGCGGCAGGTTGGAGACGACGACGTAGACGGGCACCTGCTTCTGCTCCAGCACGGTGAGCTGGAGGCGGAAGTGGTCCTGGCGCAGCGCCGCCGAGCCCGCGGCCAGCCCCTGCGCGTAGGCCATGGGGCCGCCCACCACCTTGCGCGTCTTGCTGGGCAGGTAGTGCACGAGGATGGCGTCCAGCTCCTTGCCCACGGCGCTCTCGTGCAGCGACAGCGCGGGCGCCTTGTCCACCAGGCCACCGTCCCAGTACAGGCTGCCCTCCAGGGGCACCGCGCGGAACAGGCCGGGGTAGGCACACGTCGCGTGGACGCGCGGGGCCAGCTCGCCCGAGGTGAACACATCGTGGCTGCCCAGCGTGAGGTTGGCGCCCACCAGCAGCAGCGGGTGTGGCAGCTCCTCGAAGGTGCGCACCGGCAGCGTGGCATCCAGCAGCTTGCGGAAGCGCTCACCCTTGAGCAGGCCCGTCAGGCCGTGTCCCGCCGCGTCCGCGTTGAGCACCGCGCCAATGGGGTCCGGGTCCCAGAAGTTGGCGCGCGTCTGGCGCAGCACCAGCTCCTCCACGTCACGCACCGGCGTGCCCGCGGCGGCATAGGCCGCCACCATTCCGCCCGCGGATGTACCCGCGTAGGCATGAGGACTGAGGCCCGCGGCGGCCAGGCCCTTGAGGAAGCCCGCGTGACCGTAGAAGCCGAAATATCCAGCGGAGAGGACGAGTCCGAAGCGCTTGCCGGCGAGCAGCTCGTGGAGGGTCGGGGTGTGGGTGGGAGTCGCCATGCTTCGCCCTGTACGCGACTGTCGGGGCACAGGCAACGCGTCGCGTCTAGAGAGTGCTGGCCTTGTGCCCGGCATCGACATATGTTGATGCGGCGATATGGAAGAGCTGTCCCAGTCATTCCGGGTGCTCGGAGACCCGACCCGGCTGCGCATCCTCCGGTTGGTGGCCGAGGCCCCGTTGAACGTGACGGAGCTGGTGTCCCTGGTGGGCGTGGCGCAGTCCTCCGTGTCCCATCACCTGGGCAAGCTGAAGGGCCTGGGCCTGCTGCGCGAGGAGCGCCACGCGGGCTACAGCTACTACTCGCTGGCCCTGGAGCAGGCGGACGGCCGCTGGCCGCTCATCCAGATGGCGCGGCAGGCGGAGGACGCGGCGGGGGACTCGGCGCGGCTGAAGGATTTGCTGCGGGCGCGCGAGGACCGGCAGGCGCTCAACGAGCGGCTGCTGGAGCCGGGGCAGTCGTGGTTCCTGTGGGCAGGCGCGCTGGCGTCGCTGCTGCCGCCGCTGGAGGTGGCCGACTTCGGGTGCGGCACCGGCGTGCTGAGCGTGGCCATCGCTCGCTGGGCGCGGCGCGTGTGGGCCATTGACCAGAACGCGGACGCGCTGGACCAGGCGCGGGAGCGGGCGGGCCGTGAGGGCCTGGAGAACATCCGCTTCCTCCGCGAGGACCTGCACCGGCTGTCGCTCGCGTCCGGCAGCCTGGACCTGGTGGTGATTTCGCAGAGCCTCCACCACGTGGAGGAGCCGCAGGCGGTGCTGGCCGAGTCCGCCCGCCTGCTCAAGCCGGGCGGCCGGCTGGTGCTGTTGGAGTTGATGCCGCACGACGAGCGCTGGGTGCTGGAACGGCTGGGCCACCGGCACCTGGGCTTCGCGCCTGAATCCCTCGAAGCCGCGCTGCGCGAGGCCGGCTTCACGTCCCTGACCCGGGAGACGCACGCCCGGGACGGGGCCAGCCCCTTTCGTGTCTTCCTGCTGACTGGAGTCAAACCGTCATGACGAGCCCTGTCCCCGCTGCCCTCCCGCTGCCTCCTGGTGAGAATGGCCGTCGCGTGGAGGCCCTGCGCGCCGCGATGCGTGAGCGCGTGCTGGTGCTGGATGGCGCCATGGGCACGCTGCTCCAGAACGAGGACCTCAAGGCGGCGGACTTCGGTGGCCCGGAGTACGAGGGGTGCAACGAGCACCTCGTCCTCACGCGCCCCGAGCTGGTGGAGCGCATCCATGCGCGCTACTTCGAGGCCGGCGCGGACGTGACGGAGACGGACAGCTTCGGCGGCACGCCGCTGGTGCTGGCGGAGTTCGGCCTGGGTCACAAGGCGCTCGAAATCAACGAGGCCTCCGCCCGGCTGGCGCGCAACGCCGCCGCCGCCGCCGAGGCGAAGGACGGCCGCATGCGCTGGGTGGCGGGCTCCATGGGCCCCACGACCAAGGCCATCAGCGTCACCGGCGGCGTCACCTTCGAGGAACTGGTGGACAACTTCGCGGTGCAGGCCGAAGGGCTCGCGCTGGGGGGCTCGGACTACCTGCTGATTGAGACGGCGCAGGACACCCGCAACGTGAAGGCGGCGCTGCTGGGCGCCGAGCGCGCGTTCCAGAAGCTGGGCTACGCGCTGCCGGTGGCGGTGTCCGGCACGATTGAGCCCATGGGCACCATGCTGGCCGGGCAGAGCGTGGAGAGCCTGGCCGCGTCGCTGGAGCACACGGACCTGCTGTACCTGGGCCTCAACTGCGCCACGGGCCCGGACTTCATGACGGACCACCTGCGCTCGCTGGCGTCGATGAGCGCGTTCCCCGTGTCATGTGTGCCCAACGCGGGCCTGCCGGACGAGAACGGCAACTACCTGGAGACGCCGGAGATGCTGGCGCGCTCCGTGCGGCGTTTCTGTGAGCAGGGCTGGCTCAACGTGGTGGGAGGGTGCTGTGGCACGCACGCGGGGCACATCGAGACGATGGCCAAGGCGGTGCAGGGGCTGAAGCCGCGCGCGGGCTCGCCGCGTCCCCGGGCCTCGCTGTCTGGCGTGGACTACCTGGAGGTGACGGACGAGCAGCGCCCCCTCATCGTGGGCGAGCGCACGAACGTCATCGGCAGCAAGAAGTTCAAGGAGCTCATCGTCGCCGGCCAGTTCGACGACGCGTCGGAGATTGCGCGCGCGCAGGTGAAGCGGGGCGCGCAGGTCATCGACATCTGCCTGGCCAACCCGGACCGCGACGAACTCGAGGACATGCGCAACTTCCTGGAGGCGGTCATCAAGAAGGTGCGCGTGCCCTTGATGATTGACTCCACCGACGAGCGCGTCATCGAGATGGCGCTCACCTACAGCCAGGGCAAGGCCATCATCAATTCGGTCAACCTGGAGGACGGCGAGGAGCGCTTCGAGAAGGTGGTGCCGCTGGCGCGCCGCTTCGGTGCGGCCCTGGTGGTGGGCTGCATCGACGAGGTGGGCATGGCCGTCACGCGCCAGCGCAAGCTGGAGGTGGCGGAGCGCTCGTACGAGCTGCTGACGAAGAAGTACGGCATGAAGCCGGAGGACCTGTACTTCGACCCGCTCGTGTTCCCCTGTGCCACGGGTGACGCGCAGTACATCGGCAGCGGCGTGGAGACGATTGAAGGCGTGCGCCTCATCAAGCAGCGCTTCCCGCGCTGCAAGACGGTGTTGGGCATCTCCAACGTGTCCTTCGGTTTGCCCGCCGCGGGGCGCGAGGTGCTCAACTCCGTCTTCCTGTACCACAACGTCCAGGCGGGCCTGGACATGGCGCTGGTCAACTCGGAGAAGCTGGAGCGCTACCCGTCGCTCCCCGAGGAAGAGCGCAAGCTGTCCGAGGACCTGCTCTACAACCGCGGCGCGGACCCGGTGACGCCCTTCGCCGCGGCCTTCCGTGAGCGCAAGGCCGCGCGGGCCCAGGTGAGCACGCTGCCGCTGGAGGAGCGGCTCCAGCGCTACATCATCGAAGGCACGCGTGACGGCCTCACCGCGGACCTGGAAGCGGCCATGCAGAAGTACTCGCCGCTGGAAATCATCAACGGCCCGCTGATGAAGGGCATGGACGAGGTGGGCCGCCTCTTCGGCGCCAACGAGCTGATTGTCGCGGAGGTGCTCCAGAGCGCCGAGTCCATGAAGGCGGCGGTGAGCTTCCTGGAGCCGCACATGAGCAAGGCCCAGGCGGCCATGCGCGGCAAGGTGGTGCTCGCCACGGTGAAGGGTGACGTGCACGACATCGGGAAGAACCTGGTGGAAATCATCCTGGCCAACAACGGCTTCCACATCGTGAATCTGGGCATCAAGGTGCCCCCCGAGCAGCTGGTGCAGGCCGTGCGCGAGCACCAGCCGGACATCCTGGGGCTGTCGGGCCTGCTGGTGAAGAGCGCGCACCAGATGGTGGCCACCGCGGAGGACCTGAAGCGGGCGGGCGTGGACGTGCCGATCCTGGTGGGCGGCGCCGCGCTCAGCCGCAACTTCGTGGACCGCAACATCGCCCCGGCCTACGGCGCCGGCACGGTGGCCTACGCGCAGGACGCGATGAACGGGCTCGAGCTGGCCAAGCAGATTGTCGACCCGTCCTCGCACGAGAAGCTGCGCGGCGAGCTGGCCGTCCGCCGGGAGAAGCTGGCGCGCGAGGTGAAGGAGCGGCCGGCTCCGGCGGCGGTCGTGACGCGCGGGCGCAGCGCGGAGGTGAAGGTGTTGGACGCCGTGCCGTCCGCGCCGGACTGGGAGCGGCACGTGCTGTCGAACACGCCGCTGGACCACATCTGGAAGTTCATCAACCCGGTGATGCTGTACGGGCGGCACCTGGGCCTGCGCTCTTCAGCGCGTGTGCTGGGCACGCCGGCCGAGGCGGAGCTGGCGAAGACGGAGGAGGGGCGCAAGGCGCTGGCCCTCAAGGAGGCCGTGGAGGAGCTGAAGGGCTTCCTGCGCGGCGGCCTCATGCAGGCGCGCGCCGTGTTCCAGTTCTACAAGGCGGGCAGTGACGGCAACCGGGTGGTGCTCTTCGACGGCGCGTCCGGCAAGGAGGCCGCGTCCTTCGACTTCCCGCGCCAGGACCGCGAAGGCGGCCTGTGCCTGGCGGATTACCTGCGCCCGCTGGAGGGCGGCGCGCCGACGGACAACGTGGCCATGTTCGTCGTCACCGCGGGCTCCGGCATCCGCGAGCTGTCCGAGGAGCTGAAGGCGAAGGGCGAGTTCCTGAAGATGCACGCGGTGCAGGCGCTGGCGCTGGAGACGGCGGAGGGCTACGCGGAGCTGCTGCACACGCAGCTGCGCAGCATGTGGGGCACGCCGGACCGGCAGGACATGACGATGCTGGAGCGCTTCCGCGCGGAGTACGTGGGCAAGCGCTACTCCTTCGGCTACCCGGCCTGTCCCCGGCTGGAGGACCAGTCGAAGCTGTTCGCGGCGCTGCGGCCGGAGGACATCGGCGTGCAGCTCACGGACGGCTCCATGATGGAGCCGGAGGCCTCGGTGTCCGCCATCGTCTTCCACCATCCGCAGGCGTCGTACTTCTCCGTGACGTGACGGCTCGGAAGTGAATGCTGGCAGTTCGTCCCGCCGCGCAGGCAACGCTCGCCCGCGGCGGGACTCCGCCATGCGGAGCGGTGTAAGGGGTTGCACTGATGCCGCTGCTTGGATGGCAGGCAAATACACTCAGGATTGGCGTAAGGGCTTTCATCTAGCGCCTCTGAGGCGGGGTGTATGTTTTCAGGGCGCCTGGAAGCCATGAATCCATATCATCTCAATCTGGCAGAAAAAGAGTTGAAGGCATTGATTGCGGGTTCACTATCGGTATGATGCCGACCGTTCCTGCAGTCCAGTTGAATGGGGGCGCCTCGAGCGCCCTTGAGGGGGGAGACACCGCCGTGAGACTCCAGGCGAATCGCTGTCATTTCCGTCGCACCGTCAGGAGCGCATCCGCTCCTGGCCGGGCCGCGAGGTCGTGGACCGCCCAACGGCCTGGTGCCGCCTAGCACGTCCGCTTCTTCCAGCGGAACCCACGCAATCACACGCAAAGTTCAAGGCATTGCCCGCTGGCGGTTCGCGAGGAGCCTGTTCTTCGCCCTCGTTCGCGGGATTGCCAGCGCAGAAAACCGCTCCCGGAGCAGGGCCGTGTGCCCACGGCACGGGTGCGGGCGACAGTCCCTGTCGTCATCACGTTCTCGGCGACAGGGGACGTGAGTCTTTCCAATCAGGAGGATGCATGAAGAAGACATTTCTGCCGACGCTCGCAGTTGCCTTCGGAATTGCCACACAGGCCACGGCGGCGTGGGTGCCCAGTCACTATCGTTGCGCGTTCGACCAGCTCACCTCGGACCAGGCGCGCGGCCGCCAGTCCTGGGCGAAGCGGTGGGCAGACGCGGACCCGTACAACATCTCGACCGGGAAGGATCAGCGCTTCTGGGCCACCGTCTACGACCAGGACGCGCAGGACGCCCTCAACCTGTTCAACACCCACGTGTATCCGGTGTATGTGGACCCGAACGCGGGCTATGAGCCCTGGCGCGGCCCCGGCGCGCTCGGCACTGACACCGCGGCCCTCACCGGCAACCAGATTGACGCGCTGAACCACCTCGCGAAGCCCGTGCATGTCGTCATGGACGGCGTCTGCGAGCCGGGCTGCTACACCCCGGACCAGAAGGTGCTCTTCCAGGATGGCTACGTTCCCATCCAGAAGGCGCAGGAGGCTGGCACCGCCGAGCTCGTCACGCTCTCCCCGGATGCCTCGTTCGGCAACCTGCGCACGATGCCGAACACGGTGGAGCGCTACACCCTGGACCGTGACCCCGCCCAGCAGGACATCCTTGTCTTCCGCACGCGGTCGGGGGGCAGCCTGTCCGTGACGCTCGAGCACCCGCTCGTCACCGCCGAGGGCTCGATGAAGAAGGCCAAGGACTTCGTCGCCGGAGAGCACCTGGTCCGGCAGGACGGCACGACGGACGAAATCACCGGCATCCAGCAACAGGCCTGGTTCGGCAAGGTCTACAACCTGCGCCCCGTCACCCACGACCTGACCTCGAACATCCTCGTGGCCGAGGGCTACCTCAACGGCTCCGGGCGATTCCAGAGCGAGTACGTGGAGGAGCTCAACCGCCTCATCCTCCGCGTCAACGTCCCGGATGAGCTCATCCCGTAAGGGGTGACTCCTCCCCTGAATCCCAGGCAGCCCCGGACCGGGCCCCCGGCAGACACGGGGGCTCCGTCCTCCCTGATTCACAGACGCGAGGTCCACCGAAGATGGCCCGTTTCCCTCTCATGCCCAGAACAGTCCTACCCCTCATCGGCGCCCTGGCGCTGGCGGCGGCGTTTGTCTTCTGGCTGCTGCTCCCGGAGCCGTCTTCCGTGCCGTCATCCGCCCCGCTCGTCGCGGCGGTGCCCGAACCTCGTCACGTCCCGGCGCCCGCCACCGTGCCCACGCCGCGCCCGGGGCTGGCTCAGGGGGCCACCCTCCTGGTCAACACGCCGCTCGCGCCGGCCTCGGGCCCGGTGCCAGCCGCGCTCGCGCGGCCTGGGTCCCCGCTGGATGCGGTTCGCCAGCGCGTCATGGCCGCGAACCCGGACCTGGCGCAGTTCCGTCATCTGCAACGCAAGGTGTTGCGCAAGGGTGACGAGCAGGCGTCGCTCCAATCCCTCTTCAAGGACCGCGAAGTCATTGATGCCGCGAAGGCGGACCTGCTGGCCACCGGGGAGCGGACCTTCTCCGCGGATGCGCAGTTCCGGCGGCTCTACCAGGTGGAGTTCCTGGGCTCCGCGCTCGAGTGGAAGGACAACCCGGAGCGCCCCGCGCTGCTCAACGACCTCGAGGAGTTGCTGCGCGCCGACAACCTGAACCCTGACATGGAGCTCGAGCTGCGCCGCTCCCTGTCGGGCGACAAGGTCGAGCTGTTCATGATTCTCCTGCACAACGACCGGGCGCGCGCCGAGTCCATGCTGCAGGACCTGCACGGCTCCCGCCTGGGCGCGCTGCTCGAGCACGCCCGGACCCGTTACGACGCGCTCTGGGCGCTCGCCGCGAAACAGCCATGACGCCCGGCGCCCCCACCATCGGTCCCCGCATGTCCCGCCGCTCCTTCCCCCTCTGGCTGCTGCCAGCGCTCGCGGCGTGCCAGCCCCCCGCGCCCTTCGAGGGGCCCCTCACGCCCTCCGAAAATCCCGTCCTCGTCGGCGGGGGATGTCTGTCCCCCTCCTGGAGAACCATCCAGTTCGGCAGCCCTGGTGATGACGTGGCGGTGGACGTCGGGCTCGACGCCGACTGCCACATCTTCGTGGCGGGCACCACTGGGGGTGTGCTGGAGGAGGAGAGCCTCACGCGAGGCCAGTTCCAGGACGCCTTCGTGGCCAGCCTGGACGTCACCGCCCAGCCTCGGTGGCTGCGTCAGTACGGCTCGGAGTGGGACGACACCGTGAAGGGCCTCGCCGTCTCTCCCCAGGGCGAAACCTATGTGGTGGGCAGCACGCCCTCGGCGATGCCGGGCGCCTTCAACCTCGGTCAGGGGGATGCCTTCGCCATCAAGCACGAGGCTGGAGGCGCGCTGGAGTGGCTCGTCCAACGCGGCTCCGCCCAGGAAGACACCGGGCTCGGCGTCGCCCTTTCGCGGGACGGCCGCCACGTCTTTCTCGCGGGCGGGTCGATGGAGAAGCCCGACGTGAGCTTCGACATGCGCGTCGAGGTGCTGGACGCGCGGGAGGGGACGGGGCTCGAGACGCGGCGCCATGGGACGGACGGGCATGACCGGGCGGAGGCTGTCGCCGTCAGCGCGGATGGCTCCGTCGTGCTGGTGGGCGCCACGCTGGGTGGATTCGCCTCGCCGAACGCGGGCTCGTTCGACACCGTCCTCGCCCACCTCGACCCCACGCTGGGATTGACGTGGGCGCGGCAGCCGGCCACCCCCGACATCGACGCGGGGCTGAAGGTCGTCATCGCGCCGGACGGCTCCATCCTCATGCTGGCGCTCTCCTTCAGCGACCTGGTTACGGGCCGCGCGGAGAACGACGGCATCTCCTCCGCCTTCCTCCTCAAGTACGACCCGCTGGGGCGCCTGCACTGGGTCCAGCGCATCGGCTCCCCTCGTGAGCTCCACCGTGCGACTGGGCTCGCGGTGGACGGACACGGCGCCATCTACGTCGCCGGAGGGACCCACGGCGCCATGGACGGTCCCAACCAGGGAGGCCGGGACGCCTTCGTCGTGAAGTACGACGCCCACGGCACGCGCCTGTGGGCGCGACAGCTGGGCACCCCGGGCATGGACGAGGCCCATGCCGTCGCGCTCACCCGCGCGGGGGATGTCGTCATCGCTGGCTACACCACGGGCCGTCTCGGCGGAGCCCATGCCGGAGGCCAGGACGTCTTCGTCGCCCGCTTCAACAGCCGCGGGCAGCAGTAATCAACCAAGGAGCCGTTTCATGCACGGAAGAACTGGAAGGCGGAAGAGCTCGGTTTCGCAGCTGTTCGTCGCAGTGCTCGCCCTGACAATGGCGCTCCCCGCGAGCGCGGCGGATGGACTCGAGCTCAAGCCACGGCCACTGGCACGCAAGGGCGTGGTGGAGCTGCGGCGCAACGTGGAGATTCCGCGCGTCGTCGTGAAGTTCCACGAAGGCACCCGCGTTCGCCTGCGCGGAGAGCAGCTCGTCGCGTTGTCCGAGACGCGTGGCGCGCGCGAGCTGGGGCAGTTGAGCCAGCGGGGGCTGACGGGCTCGTCCGTGGCGGCGGACATGGCCACCGTGGCCTCGCTCGTCGCCGCCGACCCGCATGCACGCGGGCTGGGCCGGATGTTCACCGCCGACGAGAAGCTGCTCGACACGCGCAAGTTCGCGACGGAGACCCTCAGCGGTCAGGAGGTCGCCGACCTGAACCTCTACTTCGAGGTTCCCATCCGCCCCGGCACCACCTTCCAGCAGGTCAGGGACCTGGTGGAGAAACTCGACGCGCTGCCGAGCGTGGAGACCGCCTACGCGGAGCCCGCAGCGGAGCCCGCAGCGGTCAACTGGCCCAACTTCCTCACGCCGATGCTGCTGAAGGCCGGACCGAATCTCCAGGGTGAGCAGGGCTACCTGGGCGCCGCGCCCACCGGCATCGACGCGCACTACGCGTGGACGGTGGCGGGTGGCAGCGGGGCGAACGTCAAGGTCGTGGACGTGGAGGGCGGCTGGCGGACCACCCACGAGGACATGCCTGGCCTCTTCCACCAGGGGGGCACCCAGTTCAACGACCTGAGCTGGCGCAACCATGGCACCGCCGTGCTGGGTGAAATCGTGGGCGTGGCCAATGGCTTCGGCGTGACGGGTATCGCCCACGCCGCCCGGGCGGGCTACGAGGCCATCGGCGCCCAGAGCGCGGCCAGCGCCATCGCCAATGCCGCCGTCGCCGCGGGCGCTGGTGGCGTCGTCCTCATCGAGCTGCACCGCCTGGGGCCGCCCAACAGCACGCCCTGCACCTGCAACTTCGGTCAGTGCGACTACATCGCCATGGAGTACTGGCAGGCGGAGTTCGACGCCATCGTCCAGGCCACCTTGAATGGCGTCGTGGTCGTCGAGGCCGCGGGCAATGGCAGCTCCAACCTGGATGACGCCGCCTACAACAACGCCTTCAACCGCGACGTGCGCGACTCGGGCGCCATTGTCGTCGCGGCCGGCTCCTCGCAGGGCCGCGCGCCGATGTGCTGGACGAACTACGGAAGCCGCCCCGACGTCCACGGATGGGGCGAGAACGTCGTCACCCTGGGCTACGGCGATCGCTTCAATGGCGGCTCGGAGAACACCTATTACACCGCCACCTTCAGCGGGACCTCCAGCGCCTCGCCCATCATCACCGGCGCCGCCGCTTCCCTCCAGGGCGCGCTCCAGGCCCGCGGCCGGTTCCCGCTGAGCCCGCTGGCCTTGCGTGATGTGCTCTCCAGCACCGGCAGCGCCCAGGCCCCGGATGCCCGCCGCATCGGCCCCCGTCCCAACCTGCGCGCCGCGCTCAACCGCCTGGGCATCTTCTAGGCCCCGGCGCTCGTGAACCCCGCCCTGGGGTGAAGCACCGCTCCAGGGCACCGGCCCCTTGCCGAAGGGGCCGGGCCCCGGGCTGTTCCCTCTTCTTGGGCGTAGACCTCTTCAAGGACCTCAGATGCCACGTTCTCCAAGAAGCACGGCAGGGATTGGCGTGGGCGTCGCCTGTGTTGCCGCCGCGCTGCTCTTCGCGCTCTGGAACGGCGCGGGTCGGGCGCCAGCCCCGCCGCCAGAGGCACCACCTCCGGCCCCCTCCGTCACGGCGTCCGTTCCCCCCGCGCCACCCGCCGCGCAGCCCCTGGTGGAGCCGCCCGCGGAGGACGCCACGCCGGTGGTCATCTCCGAGCCGGCCGCGCCGGGCGAGGCCGTGGGGCAGCGCCGCCCGCGCTTCCGGGTGGACGACTTGAGGGATGAGATGATGGCCAGCAACCCCGACCTGGCCCAGTTCCGGACGCTGCAGCGCAAGGTGCTTCTCAAGCCAGAGGAGCGGGAGCAACTGCGCGGCATCTACAAGGACCGCGCACGGATTGAAGTGGCGCGGCGGGACCTGTTGGCTGAAAGCGAACAGACCTACAGCGACGACAATCAATTCCGCCGGATGTACCGGGTCGAGTATCTGGGGATGGCGCTCGAATGGAAGGACAATCCCGAGCGAGCGCATCTGCTCGATACCGTCGAATCGCTCGTGATGGCACGCAACATCCGCTCCACCCAGGACCTGGACGTGCGGCGCTCGCTGTCGGGAGACAAGGTGGAGATGATGATGATTCTCCTCCACAACGACCGGGCCCGAGCGGAGCAGTTGCTGGCGCAGTCCCGAGGCACCCCATACGAACCCCTGCTCGAGTACGCCCGCGTCAGGTTTGACGCGCTCTGGGCGCTCGCGCGTCAACAGCAGACATCGAATCCCTGAGGTCGCTCCACCATGTCCAGCATCCCGCGTTGCTCCATCCTCGTAGGTCTCCTATCGCTCGGTTGTGGCTGTCACGCGTCGTCCTCCGAACCGGGCGCGGTCGAGCCCATCCTCAACCAACTCCAGACGGACGGTTGCGGGAACCCTCTCACGGGGGAGGTGCTCGTTCAGTTCGGGTCGGAAGCGGACGACCAGGCGGTGGCGCTCGGGCGTGACGCCGAAGGCAACGTCTACCTCGCGGGCAACACGGGCGGTGCCTTCGGAGAGCCGGGAGAGCAGGGGGGCGGGCAGGATGTCTTCCTGGCGAAGCTCTCCTCGCTCCTGCAGTTCAACTGGGTTCACCAGTTCGGCTCGCCGGGCGAGGACTCCGCTCGGGACCTGGTCGTCACGAGCGAGGGACAGGCGCACGTCGTCGGCATCACGCAAGACTCGCTCCCGGGGCAGTTCTCCGCGGGTGGCGCGGACGTCTTCGTGGCCCGGTATGACAGCCAGGGGCATCGCTCCTGGCTCGTCCAGCACGGCACACGGGAGGAGGACTACGGCCTCTCCGCGGCGCTCCGGCCGAACGGACGGATTGGCATCGCGGGGGCCACGCTGGAGGCGCCGGCCAATGGCTTCGACGTCACGCTGCTCCAGATTGACGACCAGGGCCAGCAGGCCCAAAGGGATGTCTTCGGCTCCATGAACCAGGCCCATGACCGCGGCGAGGGAATCGCCGTGTCACCGAACGGGAGGACCTGGGTCGTCGGCTCGACCCAGGGCCGCCTGGCCGCTCAACCCAAGGGCTCCACGGACCTCTTCATCCGCCAGTTCGACGGTGCTCAGAACCTGGAGTGGACCGTCCAGGTGGGAACGCCAGACATCGACGCGGCCATCGCGGTCGCCCAGGACGGGAACGATCGCATCTACGTGCTCGCGATCTCCTACAGTGACCTGACCCAGCCCAACGCCTTCGAGAACGACGGCATCCCCAACGCCTTCCTGATGCGCTACTCGACGTCGGGAGAGCACAAGTGGACGCGCCGCATCGGGCCGGCAAGCCACCTGAGCCTGGCCACCGGGCTCACCGTCGACAGCGCGGGCCACGCCTATGTCGCGGGCTGGACGGCCGGTGCGATGACGGACACGCCCAACCAGGGCGGGCTCGATGCGTTCGTCGCCCGGTTCGACAGGTCGGGCACCCAGGACCGCGCCTGGCAGTGGGGGACGGACGCGGACGACCAGTTGCGCGATGTGGTGATGACCAGCTCAGGAATGGCTCTGGGGTGGGGAACGACCCGAGGAAACCTGGGGGCACCCAACCAGGGCGGACAGGACGTGTTCGTCGTCCAGTTCGCGACGAGCCCGTAGCAGGCCGTTCTTCAACCAACCATCAGGGGGTAAGACATGAAGAAGACCATCTTCGCGGTCATCAGTTCGCTGACGATGTCGTCGTCAGCCTTCGCTGCGTGGGCGCCCAACGAATATCGATGCACGTTCGACCAGCTCACCGCGGATCAGGCCGAGGGCCGCCAGCGCTGGGCGAAGCGCTGGCAGCAGCAGAACCCCTACAACATCACGACGTGGGGAGGCCTGGACCATAACTACTGGCACTCGAGCTACACGCTGGAGGCCAACCAGGCCGTGGCCCTGGGCTATTGGCTGTACCCCGTCTACGTGGACCCAGACAACATGTACACGCCCTGGAAGGGACCGGGCGCGTATGGGACCGCGACGGCGTCGTACACGGGCTCGCAAATCCAGACTTCCGTTCCCTATACCTTCAAGCCCGCGAACATCCAGATGGATGGCGTGTGCGAGCCGGGTTGCTACACGCCGGACCAGAAAATCCTCCTGTCCGACGGCGCCATGGGCATCCGCGAGGCCCTGGAGTCCGGGCGGACGGACCTGGTGACGCTCTCGCCCGAGGCGTCGTTCTCCGCTGTCGAACTCCTGGACAACAAGGTCGAGCACTACACGCTGGACCGTGACGCCACGAAGCAGGAAATCCTCACCTTCCGCACCCGCTCCGGCGGAGCGCTGCGTGTCACCACCGAGCACCCCCTCGTCACGCCGGATGGCACGCTCAAGCGCGCCCGTGAACTCGGGGTGGGTGACAGCCTCGTGGACCGCCATGGCCAGGCGGACGAAATCGTCTCCCTGGACACGAAGTGGGAGTACACCCGCGCCTACAACGTGCGGCCGGTGACGACGGACCTCACGTCCAACATCATCATCGCCCAGGGCTACCTCAATGGCTCGCAGCGCTTCCAGAGCGAGTACGTCGACGAGATGAACCGGATGATTCTGCGCAGCAACGTGCCGGAAGTCCTCGTCCCCGCGGGCGAGTAGCCGCGGCCCGGTCGCCGGAGCGTTGGTCCTGTCGCTCCGGTGGCCCTCTGTTCACAAACCCTGTCCCCAGCCATCCGGTCCCGCCTGCTTCTGGCGGGCACCGGATTTTGTCGTGTCCACAGCAGGAGTTCAACGAGAGCAAATCATGACAATGTCATCATTGATGAAAGACAGACGCACCCTGGGACTGGCCGTCCTCACCGCCTTCTGCGGCTCGCTCGGAGCCGCGAGCGCGGCTCCAGCCGGCGGGCCTGGGGGGAGGGAGGAGGAACTCGTCATGGTCGAGGAGTTCCCCGATGACGGCGGTGGCGGTGGTGGTGGTGGCGGCGGTGGCTGGTTCCCCGTGAACTACCGGTGCTCGAATGACCTGGTCAACGCGGACCAGGCGGAGGGGCGCCAGAAGTGGGCGAAGCGCTATCAGCAACAAAACCCCTATGGCGCCACGGCATGGGGCGGGCTGGACATGCGCTTCTGGAATTCTTCCTACTCCATGGAGGCGTTCAACGCGGCGGCGGCGGGTTACTGGCTGTACCCCGTCTACGTGGACCCCAACAACATGTACGCGCCTTGGAAGGGACCGGGTGCGTCTGGGACGCCGACGGCGTCGTACACGGGCGCGCAAATCCAGAACAACGTCCCCTATACCTTCAAACCCGCGCACATCCAGATGGATGGTCTGTGCGAGCCCGGCTGCTACACGCCGGACCAGAAAATCCTCCTGTCCGATGGTGCCATGGGCATCCGCGAGGCCCTGGAGTCCGGGCGGACGGACCTGGTGACGCTCTCGCCGGGGGCCTCGTTTGGCGCGCTCTCCTTCATGAAGAACCGGGTCGAGCACTACACGCTGGACCGTGACGCCACGAAGCAGGAAATCCTCACCTTCCGCACCCGCTCCGGCGGAGCGCTGCGTGTCACCACCGAGCACCCGCTCGTCACGCCAGACGGCACGCTCAAGCGCGCCCGCGAGCTCGGGGTGGGTGACAGCCTCGTGGACCGCCATGGCCAGGCGGATGAAATCGTCTCTCTGGACACGAAGTGGGAGTACACCCGCGCCTACAACGTGCGGCCGGCGACGACGGACTTCACGTCCAACATCATCATCGCCCAGGGCTACCTCAATGGCTCGCAGCGCTTCCAGAGCGAGTACGTCGCCGAGATGAACCGGATGATTCTGCGCGGCAACGTGCCGGAAGTCCTCGTCCCCGCGGGCGAATAGCGGCGGATGCCATGCCGGGCCCGGAGCACCTCGCAGGCGGCTCCGGGCCCGGATCGTCAACGACGCCTCACATGCCCATGGGCTCCATGCCCAGGATGAGAGAGCCATTCTGGGTGAAGAGGGGCCAGTTCTGGGTGGTGCCGGACCAGCTGGCAATCGTCACGCGCCACGTCTTCTTGAGGAACCAGAAGCCGACCCGGACCCAGAGCTTGATGTTGCCGGAGAGCGCGGTCAGGTTCAGGTTGGACCGGAGCGTGTAGTCGAGCGAGTAGAACGGCCAGAACAGCTCGGCGAAGGCTGGCAGGCTGACATTGACGAGGACCAGGTTGCCCTCAACGCCAACCCCCGCGACGATGATATCGACCCCCGCGGACGCGGTGGCGTTGGCCCAGCCTCCCGCGGCGGTGGTCAGCCTGGCGATGGTCGGGCCGACCTGCCCGGAGACGGTCAGCTTCACGCCGCCACCCACGGACGCCGCCACGGAGACTGGAACCGGTCCCACCATGAACCGCTTGGAGACAGAGAAGAACGTGCGGCTCCAGTTGATGGGCGTGATTTCAAAGCTGGTGTACAGGTTGCCGGACCAGATTTGCTGGCCCATGGCGTAGAGCCGAGCGGTGCCGCTGTTGTTTCCGCCCTGCTGGCCGGTGAGCTCCGCGCGGCCCCGGACAATCTCCCGCTCCGCGCCAAACGCCACGGCGAAGACCTTGCCGTCGGCATAGGCCTCGACCTTCTTCTCCGCGACGCCCGTCGACGGAGACGCCGTCATCGCCGCATCGATGATGTAGCCCGCACCGAAGAGGCTGTTGCCGAAGTCATTCTTCCGGTAGTAGCTGCGGCTGAAGGGGGTGGTGCCGTTGGATGGAGGCGTGACTTCCGTCGCCACCACGACCGCGGGCTGCACATTCTCGATGTGGGCCTCGGGAATGATGCCCTGGTCGATGGTGATGTTCGGGCTGCCGTCGACCGGGTCTGTCCCCAGTTCGCCGCCCGTCCGCGCGAGCTCGTCATTGATGATGATTTGCTGCTCGGTCGCCGAATACGAAGGTGAGAACGGGTACGTCGACTCCCAGGGATAGTTGTTGTTGAGCTGATAGCCCGGTGGGTAGGTCGTGGCGGGAAAACTCGTCGGGTTGACCGTGTAGATGACTGGGTCGACATACGCAGGCACCTGTGCCTGTGCGGCCTGCGAAGCCACCACTGCGAACAACAGCGCTGCGAAACCCAAAGTCGCTTTCGGCTTTTGCATGTGCGGTGTCCTTTCATGGGCAGTCAAACAGAGCCCGAAGTCAAGGAGGCTCAGTACAGGCATGTCACTGTGAGTGTCAATCGTGCCATACTCATAGAGGATAGTTTTTGGACGGTCGCGGAGCGCTGGGGATATGGCTGTTGTATGCCTTGATGCGGCCAGCCCCTAGGCGAAACCCCCTGATGCATGCTAGCGATTGGCGCCATGCGCCCCGTACCGAAGCGTCATCAAGCCTTGTCGCTGGCAGCCCTTCTTGTCTTGGGACTTTCCGCTGCATGGTGGTGGAGCCGGACGGAGGCGGCCACCCCCAATCCGGCTTCGGAAGCCTCGCGCGCGACTGCGACGCTTCCGTCGCCCCTGTCTCAGACCGAGCCTGAGCCCGCGCGCGCCAGCGTGGATGGAAAGCGGGCCTGGGTGCCGGGCTCGGAGTACCGGTATTCGTTGGATGTGATGCAGCAGGTGGCGTTCAAACAGACACAGCCGCAAGGCGACGCGCCGCCGTCCATGCGCTTTCACCTCAAGGGTGAGTGGCGAGTGGGCATCGTCAGCGCGAACGACACGCGCGTCGATGCGCGGGTGAGCCTGCTGCCAGAGAATGTCTCCGTCGACGTGGAGGGGCATGACGCGCTGTCGCCGGACCAGCGGCAGTTGCTGATGGGGAGCCTCTCCCTTCCCTTTTTCGTGACGCTGGAGCGCACGGGGGCCGCGCGGCTCGTCCACATGGAGACCGGCACGGACGTGCTGGCCCAGGGCCTGCTCCGCTCGGTGGTGGCGGCGACGCAGTTCGTGGTGCAGGGCGCGCCCGGAGCGGGCTGGCAGAGCGAGGAGCACGACGCCACGGGCCAGTACAACGCCGCGTATCGGCGCGCCGAGGCGCCGCTGCATTTCTCCAAGTCGAAGCTGGCCTATACCCATGTGGCGACGGCGCAGGGCCTGCAACCGCTGGCGAAGGACAAGCTTCGCATCGAGGTGCGCACCGATTCCCAATTCCAACTGGGCGCGGACCTGTGGACGGAGGCGCTGGTGGCCAGCGAGCAGTTGGAGGTGGACGCGGGAGATGGCATGCCCCGGGCGAGTCACGACCTGCGGCTGCGCTTGCGGCTGCTGGGGCGGAGCCGGGACACCTCGTTGCCAGGTGCGCTGACCGCGCTGCGAGACCGGCTGACCACCGTCCCATTGGCCAGCATCCAGGGCCAGGCGCAGGACCCGCAGGCTCACCACCGGCAGATTCTGGGCGGGCGCCGCTTCGAGGACATGCTCGAGGACCTGCGCGCGCTGCCCAAGGACGAGCAGGCGCGGGACGACGCGAGGACCCTGGCGATGGAGCGCCTGCGCGCGCTGTTCGTGCTGGAGCCCGCGGAGGCCCTGAAGGTGCCAGGGGTGCTGCACGAGGGGTTGGAGCCGCTCGCCGCCAGCCCGATGTTGGGCGCGCTGTCAGCGGCCAGCACGACGGAGTCGATTCAGGCCCTCTCCCGCATCCTCGAGGATGGCGACGTGTCCGTACCGGTCCGTACGGACGCGGTCGCGGCCCTGGGCATGGCGGAGGCGCCCACTCCGGAGGGGGTGGAGGCGCTCCGGGCGCGCGCCCGTGACACGCAGGCGGAGCTGAGGGACACCGCGACCCTGGCGCTGGGCAACGCGGCCATGCGGATGGGGGCCCAGGACGCACGGGGCTCGGAGACGCTCGTCCAGGAGCTGGGCGCGCGTTTTCGTTCGTCGAACTCGGTGGAGGAGAAGGCCCTGTTGATGCGGGCGCTGGGGAACACACGGGACGCCCGTGCGCTCGGCTACATCGAAGAGGGGTTGCGCGAAGCAGCCCCCCAGGTGCGGCAGGCCGCGGTGGAGGCGCTCCGGTTGCTGGTCGACCCGGCGGTGGACTCGCTCCTCGCGCAGCGGCTGCTCGGGGACCCTTCGCCGGAGGTCCGGAAGGCCGTCGTCTTCGCCGCCAGCTTCCGTCCGCTGGGCCCGCTCCTGCCTGCGCTCGAACAGGCGCTCCGGGGGGACCCATCGGACGGGCTGCGGGCGGAGCTCGTCCAGTTCCTGGGCTCCCGGGTCACCACCACGCTCGAAGTCCGCCCGCTGCTGGCCTGGGCCAGTCAGAACGACTCCAACGCCAGCATCCGGCAGGCGGCCCTGGGGTTCCTCGAGGCGGTGTCCGCCAATACCGGCCCCTGAGGCCCTCCGCCTTCTTCCGGCCGCGAGTCGTGTCGGAAACCGGTGAAGGGCGGCTCAGAAGCGCGCGCCCAGGCTGAGGTCGGCGCTGAAGAGGTTTCCGACGTCCGCGCTGCTGGGGGCGAAGTCCCGCGCCACGAGCACGCGGTAGGTGGCGCGCAGGCCGGCGGTGACGCCGCTGTACCGGTACTCGAGCCCGGCGGCGAGTGGCACCTCCGCGCCCCAGCCCTTCTCGAAGGCGGTGCCCACGTCCATGGGCGTGGGGTGGAAGTAGCTGACGCCCGCGCCCGCGCCGATGAAGGGCTTCCACTGCGAGAAGAGCGTGGGGCCCACCTTGGCCAGCAGGCCGCCGTTGTGCCGCCACAGCGTGCCGCGCCGGGGCTCCGCGTAGCCGTTGGCGGAGCCCTCGTAGCCCAGCTCCAGGCCCACGCCGGAGACAATGGGGACTTCCCCCAGCAGGGCCAGGAACGCGCCCACGCCTGTCTCCCTGCCCACGTTGCCCGACCAGGTCGTCACGCCGCTGCGCACCGTCAGGCCGGAGGCTCCGAAGCCCGGGGCGGGCTGCGCCTTGACGGCGCGGGGCGTCTCCGCGACGGCGGGACTGGCGAGCAATGCCGCCGCCAGGGTGCCCGTCCCCCATCCACAGCGCCTGTTCATGAATGCCCCCTCCCTTGTCCGCCGGGGTGCTTCCCGGTTCTTGGGTGGAACGTTGTTGCCGGACGGGAAGGTCGGGAACCCGGCGCATCGGGGATGGGCAGCCACACCGGAAGGCCGGGGAGGGGATAGAGTCCGCGCCATGAGCGCGCCGAACATCCGCCGAGCCGTCCAGTTGCTGCCTGCCTGCGCCACCACCGGAATCGGGAGCTTGCCGCACACGCAAGTGGAGCTGGGGCTCCAGGCCGCGCTGGCCCTGGACATTCCGTTCCTGCCGCAGTTGCCAGTGGGCAAGCCCTCGGAGTTGATGATTCCCGCGGCCCTGGAGGGGCTGCCGGGTCTGGCCTTCGATGAGGAAGGCCTGTGTACGGTGGACCTCGCGGCCTGGCACGCGGGGCGCGCTGCCTTCGAGGCGCGGCTGGAGGCGGCGTTCCAGTCCGGCCAGTTCGAGGCCTTCGAGCCCTCACCCGAGGCGTGCCGGGCGTGGCGGCCCTTCCTGTGGGAAGTGGAGGCGCGGAAGCTGGCCTTCGCGAAGGCGCAGCTCGCGGGGCCCTTCACGGTGCGCTCGGTGGCGCGCACCACCGACGGACAGCCCGCGTTGGATGTGCCGGGCCTGGATGAAGCGATGTATCGGCTGTCCCTGGCGCGCTCACTGGCCATGGTGAAGGCGCTGCGCCGCGCGGGCACCACGCCGCTGTTCTATCTGGATGAGCCTGGGCTCTACGCGCTCCAGCGCACGAATCCCCGGCACCTGATTGCCATGCAGGAGCTGAAGCTGCTGGTGGTGGCCTTGCAGCGCGAAGGCGCGCTGGTGGGGCTGCACTGCTGCGGCAACACGGACTGGGCCGCGCTGCTGGATGTCCAGCCGGACCTGCTCTCCCTGGACGTGCGGCTGTCGCTGGACGCGATGGTGGAGGCGGGGGCCGCGCTGGCGCGTTTCCTCGCCGCGGGCGCGACGCTGAGCCTGGGCATCATCCCCACGGACCTGGCGTCCACCTATGAGGTGGGAGAGCTGGTGGACTCGGTGGAGGCCACGCTGAAGGCGGCGCTGCCCGCCGGCTTCACCTTCGCGCAGGTGGTGTCCACGGTGGTGCTGACGCCCGCCTGCGGGCTGGCGATGCGCTCGGTCATCGACGCGGAGCGCATCCTGGAGGAGCTCAAGGTGGCGCAGCGGCGGCTCCGGAGCGCGCTCTCCGCCGAGCGTCCCTCCGTTGACACCGTGAATCCCCACTGAGCGGCCCCGGTCCCGGGCGGGCCCGTCCCGCCGCGATGCTTATTGTGTCGCGGGGGTTCTGGGCCATGTTGGAACAGCGAATCGGGACATGGTTGGAGCTGCAGGACGCGCTCTTCGCCGGGTCGTGGAGCGAGGTGTTGGGGCGTCACCGGTCCACCTTTGTCTTCCGTGGCATGCCTCAGGTGACCAACGACCTGTCCACGGCGCTCAATCGCAAGGGGCTGTTCGTGCGCAAGGAGAAGGACCTGCTGAGGGCCTTCCGGAAGTACGCGCGGAGCTACAGCCCGCAGCCCGTGGAGTCAGTCTGGGACTGGCTCGCCCTGGCCCAGCATCATGGGCTGCCCGCGCGGATGCTGGATTGGACCTTCAGCCCCTATGTGGCGCTCCACTTCCTCACCGAGAACCCGGAGTGGTACGGAGAGGACGGCGTGGTGTGGTGTGTGGACTACCGCCAGACGAATCGTCACCTTCCCAGGCGGTTGAAGACGCTGCTCCAGCGAGAAGGCGCGGATGTCTTCACGGGGGAGATGCTGGCCACGACGGCGTCGGACCTTTCGACCTTCGACCAGCTCGCGAAGCACCCGTTCGTGCTCTTCCTGGAGCCACCGTCGCTGGACGCCCGCATCGTGAATCAGTTCGCGCTCTTCTCCGTGATGAACGGGCCCGAGCTTCGCCTGGACACCTTCCTCGAAGCCCAGGCGGCTGGCGTGCGCAAGCTCATCATCCCCGCCGCGCTCAAGTGGGAGGTGCGCGACAAGCTGGACCAGAGCAACATCACCGAGCGCGTGCTCTTTCCTGGCTTCGACGGGCTCAGCCGCTGGCTGCGGCGTTACTACGGCCCACGCGCCTCCGCGCACGCCCCGGACGCGCCCCCGGTGCGCAAGCGGCGGCGCGTGACGAGGTGAGTGGGGCTGGCGGCCCTCCGCTGTGCCCGGCCTGCGCTCAGCGACGGCGCGCCCGTGTGTCAGCGGACTGTCACTGACGGCCGAGTCGAAGCTCGCGCTCGGCCTGGAACCAGTCCTGCTCGGGGTTGCCGTGCGTGCCGCCCCGGGCCAGGAAGACTTCGTAGGCCCGGCGGGCAATCTGCTCGTTGGTGGGGCCGGGGCGCGACTCCGGAGCCTGCGGCCTGGTTTGGGCCGAGGGGGCAGGCGGCTTGCTGGAAGACGGCCCCGTCTGCTTGTTGGCGGTGTGGCGTGCCATGCTCGGATTCCTCCGGTGGAAAGAGTCCGCGGAGATTGTGGCGCGTCGATGCTGAAAGGAACCGGCATGCGGGGGCCGGGGTTGTCAGTGCGACAGGAGGACTGCCTCTGTGTCGAGCGACGGACAGGCGGCATGTGCGGGGCGGCGTGGAGACTTTCAGCCGCCTGGCAGCACGCCCGCTCCCAGCGCGATGTCGAGCGCTCGCTGCATCGCGGTGCTCATGCCGAGCTTCCCCGCGTCATCAGGGGAGCACCAGCGAAGCTCCTGGAAGGCGGGCGTGCTCGCGGGTCGGCGAGGGCCGGAGACGCGCAGCAGCCGAAGCGAGAGGTCTCGGTGGGTGAGCTGCCGCTTCACGGTGCCCAGCGCGCCTTCCAGGCTCACGTCGACACCCAGCGCGGCGGAGAGCCGGGCACGGGCTTCGCTGTCCGGTGCGTCGTCGGCGATTTCGGCGGCCGGCAGCTCCCACAGGCCTCCGAAGAGCCCGGCGTCCGCGCGGCGGGCGAAGAGGAGGGTGCCGGCATGGGGCCACACGGCGACGGCCAGCGTCAGCTTCTTGGGCGTGGCGCGCACCTTGGCGGGGGGCAGCTCGTCCACGCGGCCCTTGCGGAAGGCGACACAGGCTCCGCGCACGGGGCACAGCAGGCAAAGCGGGTTCTCTGGCCGGCACGTGGTTGCGCCGTGCTCCATGAGGGCCTGGTTGAAGTCACCGGGCCGCTCGCCCTTCACCAGCGCGGCGGCGAGCGCCCACAGGGTGGCCTCTCGCTGGCGGTCTCCTGGAAGGCCTTCGACCTCGAAGATGCGAGAGAAGACGCGCGCGACGTTGCCGTCCACCAGCGGCGCTTCTTCGCCAAAGGCGATGGAGGCGACCGCGCCCGCGGTGTATCGGCCGAAGCCGGGCAGTTCGAGCAGCTCCGCGGCGGTGGACGGCAGGGTGCCGCCGAAGCGCGCGACGACTTCCTGTGCGGCGCGGTGCAGGTTGCGGGCACGGCTGTAGTAGCCCAGGCCCTTCCAGCCCGCGAGCACGTCATCCAGCGGCGCCGAGGTCAACGCGCGCGCCGTGGGGAATCGCGCGAGGAACCGCTCCCAGTAGGGAATCACCGTCGACACCTGGGTCTGCTGGAGCATGACTTCGCTCAGCCAGATGGCATACGGGTCCCGGGTGCGGCGCCAGGGCAGGTCGCGCTTGTTCCGGTCGTACCAGTCCAGCAGCGGCCCACGCACGCTGGCCAGGTGCGCCCGCGCGGGTGTGACAGTGGCCGCGAGCGGCGCGGAAGGGGGGCGCCCGGCGCGGGGCTTCCGTGCGGGGGCTTCATGGGACGATGCCGCGGCCGTGGCGGCAGCTCGCGTCTTCGTGACGATGCCTTCGCGCGGCACCTGCGCGTCTTCTGGAGCGGGCTTCGCGCGGGGGGCACGGGGACTGCGGGAGGTCATGCGTCCTTCTTCTTCGAAGCAGCCGCCATGCGGCGGGCGACACGGTCGAACAGGGAAGGCACCCATCGGTTGGCCACCACCATCACCCGGCCGGGCAGCGTGAGCACGGTGTCGCGCCGCCCACTCCGGCTCGCACGAACCATTGCGTCGGCGACTTCTTCCGCGGACATGGCCTTCAGTGGAATGGCGTCCTGTCGCCAGCCCTCCGCATGAAGGCGGTTCTCCCGGAAGTCGCTTTCGGTGAAGCCGGGCGACACGAGCAGCACCCGGATGCCCTCGGCGGCCAGCTCCGCGCGCAGCGACTCCGTCATCGCATTCACCGCGGCCTTGGACGCGCAGTAACCGCCCAGCAGCGGCAGCCCCCGGTGGCCCAGCACGGAGCTGACGTTGACCACCTGGGCGCCACGCCGCTTGCGCAACAGCGGCAGGGCCTCGCGTGTCATCCGCCACAGCCCGAAGACGTTCAGCTCGAAGACCTGCCGGAGTTGCTCCTCCCCAACGCCCTCCAGCGGTCCGTAGAGACCTTGGCCCGCGTTGTTGACGAGCACATCCAGCCCACCGAAGGCGGCGTCCGTCTCGCGCACCAGCCGCGTCACGTCGTCGCCCACCGTGACGTCGCACCGCACCGGCAGTGCCCTCACGCCCAGTGACGCCACTTCACGGGCCGCGTCCTCGAGCTCGGGAAGCCGGCGTGCGGCCAGGACGACATCCGCGCCCGCGGCGGCGTAGGCCCTCGCCGCCGCCCTGCCAATGCCTCCGGAAGCCCCCGTGATGAGGACCACCCGGCCCTTGAAGGGTTGGGTCTTCATGCCAGCGCGCACCATACCTTCCCGGTTGCCTGGGGGGACTGTCTTTCAGCGACCAGCGGGGGCCTGTTTCCTCGCCTGTTCCCCTTCTGGTGGAGCGGGCGAACGCCTAGGATGCGCGCCTTCATGCGGCGCCCCCCTCTCAGCAACGACTTCTCCTGGTCCAAGAGCCGCCACGAGAAGTTCTCCGAGTGCCTTCGCGCGTACTACCTCTACTACTACCGCTCCTGGGGCGGCTGGGAGGCGAGCGCGCCCAAGGACGTACGCGAGCTCTACGTGCTGAAGAAGCTGGGCAACCGCTACACGTGGGCCGGCAGCGTGGTGCACGAGAGCATCAAGGACGTGCTGTTGGACTGGCGCGCGGGCCGCGAGGTGGACCCGGCGGCGGTGGAGGCGCGCACGCGCAAGCTGATGCAGGACGACTTCCGGCACTCGCGCTCGAAGAACTACTGGTCGCAGAAGTACCGCAAGCAGTTCACCGGCCTGGTGGAGCACGAGTACGCCGAAGCGGTGCCGGACGAGGCGTGGAAGCAGAACTGGGAGACGGTGCGCTCCGCGCTGTCGTGGTTCTTCTCCTCGCGCTGGAAGGACCTGGCGCACAGCCTCAAGCCCGAGCAGTGGCTGGAGGTGGACGCGGGCTTCGACTTCGCCCACTTCACGCTGGACGGCCTCAAGGTCTTCGCGATTCCCGACTTCGCCTTCGTGGACGCGGACGGCACGCCGGTGGTGGTGGACTGGAAGACGGGCAAGTCGCGCGACGGGTACGACGAGCAGGTGCTCGGTTACGCGCTCTACGTGGCCCAGCGCTACGGCTTCCCGGTGGAGAAGGTGCGCGCCTCGCTCGTGTACCTCAATGAGGGCAAGGAGCAGGACGTCGCGGTGGACCCGGAGGCCATGGCCTCCTTCCGCCGGCACTTCGAGCAGAGCGTGGCGAAGATGCGCTCGCTGCTGAAGGACCCAGCCACCAACACGCCGCTGGACGCGTCCGCGTTTCCGCCCACGGAGTCGCTGATGTCCTGCGCGCGGTGTGTCTTCCGCCGTCCCTGCGGACGCGAGGGCGCCGCGCCCGAAGCGCCCCAGCCGCAGCAGGTGGCCTGAGCGCCTAGCGCGCCGACGCGAGCCGACGCACCACCACGCCCGCCGCGTTCATCCCGAAGCAGGACGTGACGAAGGCCACGCTGCCGTCAATCTGCGTGCGGTGGTCGCAGGTGTGGAACTCGTTGTCCTGCGGGCACACGCACAGGAATCCGTCGGTGGCGTCGTCGTACTGGAGCGTCACCGGCAGCCGCCGCGCTTCGATGGAGTACACGGCCGTGATGCCCGTGTGCTTGTCCGTCTCCACCGCGTACTTGCGCTTGAGCAGCTTGCGGATGTCCTTGGCGAAGGGGTCCATGTGCGTCTCGGACAGGTCCTCCACGCGGATGGCGGTGGGGTCCAACCGGCCCGCGGCGCCCATGGAGCTGACCACCGGCACGCCCAGCGTCACGCAGCGGTGCAGCAGGTGCAGCTTCGCCTTCACGTTGTCGATGGCGTCCACGACGAAGTCGTACTGGCCCGGCTGGAGCATCTGCTCGGCCACGTCCGCGCGGTAGAACTCGCGCACCGCCTCCACCTTCGCCGCCGGGTTGATTTCCTGGCAGCGCTGCGCCATCAGCTCCGCCTTGGGCTTGCCCACGGCCTTCACCGTCGCGTGGAGCTGGCGGTTGGTGTTGGTGACGCACACGTCGTCATGGTCCACCAGCGTCAGGTGGCCAATGCCGCTGCGCACCAGGCCCTCCGCCGCGAAGCTGCCCACGCCGCCCAGGCCGAACACCACCACGCGCGCGTTGGCCAGCCGCTCCATCGCGGAGTCGCCCAGCAGGCGGCCGGTCCGGTCGAAGCGCCGGGAGAGCTTGAAGGGACGGGCGAGCGAGTCCGGGGCGGTGGGCGGAGTCTCAGGGGCAGGGGCGGGGAGCGGCTGCGGGTTCATGGCGGTCCTCTATAACGCGACCGCTCGCCTACCGCGAAGGTGCAGGGAAAGCTTCCCGGAAGAAGCGGCGGGCATTCTCGGTCGTCTGCCGGGCGACCTCCTCGACGGGCTCCCCCCGGACGCGGGCCATGCCCTCCAGGATGTGGGGAAGGTAGCCCGGCTCGGAGCGCGTCCCCCGGTGGGGCGTGGGGGCCTGGTCGGGGGCGTCCGTCTCCGCCATCAGCCGGTCCAGGGGGATGGCCCGGAGCGCATCCAGGGGCTTGCGGGCCTCCGCCCAGGTGACGGGGCCCGCGAAGGAGAAGTGGCAGCCCTTCTGGAGATAGAAGCGCGCCAGCTCCACGCCGCCGCTGTAGCTGTGCATGAGCAGGCCGGCCTCGGGGAGGGGCTCCTCCTTCAGCAGCTCGATGAGGGCTGGGTGCAGCCGGTGACAGTGCATCAGCACGGGCAGGCCGTGCTTGCGCGCCAGCGCGAGGTGCCGCTTCAGCACCGTCACCTGCCGTTCCAGCGGCGCGCCCGGGAGGCAGGGGCCGTCCAATCCGCACTCGCCCACAGCCGCCGCGCCGCCCTTCGCGAGCAACGCGTCCAGGTGCTCGAGCACGGCGTCGTCCTCTTCCGGGGGCAGGTCGGGGAGGAGCTGCGGGTGGATGCCCAGGCCCACCTGAAGGCGGGCATCCTGGCGGGACATCTCCAGCAAGGGCTCCCAGTCATGCGGACCCACGCCAGGGATGACGATGCCGTGGAGGCCCGCGGCCCAGGCGCGTGACAGGACTTCCGTCCTGTCGGCATCGAAGCGGGAGGCGTCCAGGTGGCAGTGGGTGTCTATCATTGAGCAGGCAGCTCCCTTGGGCCGTTCATTCAGGAACACGCTGCGTGCTCCTGCGCATCCGGGTCAGCGCGCCCGGAAAGGCTGACGGTATACGCGCCCTCTATTCTCCGGAGGGTTTCCATGACCAAGCGTGTCGTTATCAGCGCGCTGTGTGGCGTGCTGCTGGTGCTGTCGACGGGGTGCGGTGACGAATGTGTCGATGCATTCGACTGTCGCAGCGACAAGGGGCCGCCCCCGGCGGGGAAGGATTGGACGTGCCGCTCGGGCGACTGTGAGCTGCGCGATGTCCAGCGGCCGCCCGAGGAGGACGCTGGGACGGAAGAGGACGCCGGCACCGAGGGCGACGCGGGCACCGAACAGGACGCGGGCACTGAAGAGGATGCCGGCACGGACGCGGGCACGGCCGACGGGGGTGGCGTGGTCGTCATCGGCACGGGGGCCAAGGGCGATGCTTGCACCTCGTCCGCCGACTGTGCCGCGGGCCTGCGCTGTGAGGGCACGGCCGAGGCCATGACGTGTCAGGCGCTGCACGTGGCCTTCACGGCCATGGACGACACCGACGAAATGGCCGCGGTGGTGACGCGGTTCGATGAGCCGGAGCCCACGCGGCTGTCGGACGCCGCGGTGAACAGCCTCTACCCGCGCTGGAACCCGGCCGGCAACCGGATTGCCTTCGTCCAGGGTGCCACCGAGACGGGCACCTCGACGGGGAACCTGGCCGGTGAGCTGGTGGCGCGCGACGTGCCGCTGGTGGCGGGCACGCCCACGATGCTCGCCAACGGCACCACGGGCAGCACCGAGGGCTTCCTCTACCTGGAGTGGGAGCCCGGGGATTCTCTCCTGTACGTGCGCCGCGCGGGCGACAGCATCTCCGGCATCTCCCGCGTTCCGGCCGAGGGCGGCACGGTGGAGCAGGCCACCGCGACCGGCTCCTCCCCGGCCTGGCGCAACGGCAACACGTTCGCGTTCAGCACGGCCACCGTCGGCATCTCCACGGCCACCGTCGGCGGCACGCCCACGCCGCTGGCCATCGCGGGCGCCACGGCGGAGCAGCCGCACTACAACCGCGTCAATGACCAGCTCCTGTTCCTCCGTCCGGATGACACGCGGCCGGTGGGGCTGAACGCCGCGCTCTACATCGTCCCCGTGGGCGGCGCCGCGGTGCAGACGATTGCCGAGTTCAGCACGGCGGCCGTCGAGGGTGGCTCGGTGGATTCCTACATCGCCAACCCCACCTGGGCGCCGGATGGCAGCTGGGTGGCGTATGTGCGCGCCTACTTCTTCAACCCCACCACGGGGGAGCCGGTGCTCTGCGGCGCCGGTACCTCGCCCTGCGCCGGCGACCCGGGCAACATCGTCTTCCTGCGCCGCATCAACCCGGCGGACGGCGCCCCGGTGGGGGATGAGGTCAGCTTCGCCGAGGGCGCCACGCTCCCATCGTTCTCTCCGGATGGCCACTACGTGGCCTACATCCAGGCGGGGCAGCTCTACGTCCAGCAGATTGATCCGGCGGCGGGCGCGAAGGTGGGTGACCCCATCGTCCACCCGCTGGGGGACTACACCCTCCAGACGTCGCGCGGCGATGACCACCGCCCGCGCTGGCAGCCCCGGTAGCCCCAGGCTGTTGACGGCGTGAAGTCCCAGGCCCGCGTCTCCCCAGGGAGGCGCGGGCCTTCGTCGTTTCCGGGATGGCGCGCGGCACCTTGTCTCCACGCGAGATGCGGCATAGGGAGGGGCGCGCGGGCCCACCCCTGGGCCCGTCCACCGGAGGACCCGCATGAGGCGCTTTCTTGTTCCTGGCTTCCTGCTCTTCACCGCCTGCGCCACCGCGCCGGCTCACAGGCTGGTCGAGGGCAGTGGTGGCACCGTGGCCGAGGAGCCACAGTCGCTGGCCGCGCCTGTGCGCCTGGAGACACGCTCCGGCAGCTTCCTGGTGCACCCGAACAACGCCGAAGACTTCGAGAAGCTGCTCGCGGGAGAGCCCACGCGGCAGCGCTACACCGCCGGCATCCTGATGGCGGGAGACTGACGTCCACGCCGGCAGGGACAGGGGCGGAGGGCTCAGCCCTCCACGACGATGCGGCGCCCCAGCGCCCGGGTCATCTGCGGCGAGGTGAGCTGGGCCAGCACCTCCACCAGCTCACCGCCGGAGGTCTCGAAGGCCGCCGCGATGACCTCGCCCACCGTCAGGTGGACCTTGCCCGCGGCCGCCCGGGCCCGCTGGGCCGTTCGCCGGAGCGCGGGCATCACCCGCCGGCCCTGCCTGGGAACCGCGCCACTTCTACGAGTCGTCCGCTTGCCCATGGGTTCCTCCCACCGCACCGTGCTACGCGGGTGAGTACACCGTGGGTCTGACACATGCAGTTGAGGTGCCAGCCGCCTGACTACCTGTCCGGTGGGACAATGCCCCTCATTTCCCAGGCAGAAAGCGGGGTTAAGCAGACAATCGGCTCGCTGGATTCACAGTGCTGCCCGGGTATGAATCGTTTCATCGAGCGTTTTCGTTCACTCCGAGCGCAATCTCGACGTTTCGTTCAACGGCCCCGTTTCGTCACGTGGCTTACAATTCTTGGCACCCAGGTCCAATCTGACCTCGATGTCAGAGTCAAGCCTTCCCGCAGAAGTCCGCCTTTCCGGGTGGAAAGCCAGAACATCCTGACGCAAATGTCGCGGCCTCGTGGGCG
This sequence comes from Myxococcus virescens, assembly GCF_900101905.1. Classification (NCBI taxonomy): domain Bacteria; kingdom Pseudomonadati; phylum Myxococcota; class Myxococcia; order Myxococcales; family Myxococcaceae; genus Myxococcus; species Myxococcus virescens. Next base: position 168,926 of record NZ_FNAJ01000009.1, read on the forward strand.
GCGCGGGCAGTGCGGTATACGCCGGGGGCATGCCCCAGACTCTCTGTCCGAACTGCGGCCACAGCCCCATTCCGCGCGGTGCCAGTGCGTGCCCCGCGTGCGGGGAGCCGTTCGACCATCTCCAGTCCCACAAGAAGGTCGGCCGAATGCGGTTGGACCGGCCCATGGTGGAGGCGGACGACGACGCTACGGTGTTCGGCGGGGACCTCGTCACCAGCGCGGTGTCCGCCCATCCGGGCCCTGCGGCGGGGGTATTGCTGGCGAGCGCCGCGGCCTGGTTCGTCCGCGCCGCGGGCCTGTTGGGCTCGCTGGAGGACCCCACGTGGACGTACGGCCTGGTGTGTCTGGGCGCGGTGCTCGCGCTGGTGCTGGTGCTCAACCGCGGCCCCGCGAAGGGGCTGGCGCAGGTGGGCGTGGTGGTGCAACTGCTGGCCACGGGATGGCTGGCGCGTGAGGCTCCGCTGGCCCCCGTCCACGTGGCCTACTTCATCCTCGGGGTGCTCGCGTTGGTCATGGTGGTGGGCGAGCCGGGGCCCATGCGGCGCTACCTGGGGCTGGGTTTGGGCCTGGGCGCGGCGGTCGCTTCGGCGGGGTTGCTGGCGCTTCCCATCGCGGGGACGTCGGGCGCGGGTGTGCGTCAGTCCCTGGTGGGCAGCGAGCTGGGATATCGGCTGGAGCTGCCCCCGGGGTGGGGACAGCTGACGCGCGAGCAGCTCGCACCGCACCTGGTGCTGCCCGCGTCCACCCTGCAGGGCGGCGGCGTGGGCTTCGGCGACACGGCGCAGGGCCGTTATGGCCTGCTCTGGGTGGAGCGCGGTGCGGGCAAGGCGGCGGCCGTGGGGTGCAAGGGGTTGTTCCAGGCGCTGGGCGGTGCGCTGGGGGAGGCGCTGTCACTTCCCGCGCCTCCGGCGTTGGGGCGCAAGGCCACCGTGCATCCGCTGCGCACGCCGGGGGGCGCGGAGGGCACGCTGGCGTGCGGGGTGCTGGCGGACGGGCGGCTCGTGGGGCTGGCGGTGGTGGCCGCCCAGGCGAGTGGCGGCGCGGACGAGGTGGCCTTCACGACGGTGGGCGCGGGACTCGCGTTGCAGTAAGGGGCTCATCGCCATGAACGTTCAGGTCCTCTTTCACGACAGCTGCTTCGACGGCGCCGCGAGCGCGGCCGTGTTCTCCCGCTTCTACCGGGAGCGCATCCGTCCGGACGCGGCCTTCCGGTACCTCGGTCTGAACCACAAGCCGGGCGCCGAGGGCATCGACCCGGCCGTGTTCTCCGGCGAGGAGAATGTCATCGTCGACTTCCGCTACAGCCAGGACGCGCGGCTGACGTGGTGGTTTGACCACCACGCCTCCGCCTTCCAGCAGCCGGGGGACGAGGCGCACTTCCGCGCGGACACCAGCGGGCGCAAATTCCACGACGCGCACCGCAAGAGTTGCACGAAGTACCTGGCGGACGTGGCCCGGGAGCGCTTCGGCTGGGATGCGTCGCCCATGGCGGAGCTCATCCACTGGGCGGAAATCATCGACGGGGCCCAGTTCCCCTCGCCGCAGATGGCGGTGGCGCTGGAGGAGCCCGCGCTGCGCATCATGACGGTGCTGGAGGCCAACAAGGACCCCAGCCTCATCCCGGAAGTCATCCGCCGCATGCAGTCCGAGTCGCTGGCGGACATCGCCGCCTCGCCGCTCATCGCCACGCCCCTGGCGCCGCTGCTGGCGCGCCACCAGTCGAACATCGAGCTGGTGCGTGCCCGGGCGCGCTATGAGCGCGGCGTCGTCTTCTTCGACCTGGTGGACGAGGGCGTGGACAGCCTCAACAAGTTCATCGCCTACGCGCTCTACCCGGACGCGCGCTACACGCTGTGGGTGGGGAAGGGCGCCTCGCGGGCCAAGGTGTCCATCGGCTCCAACCCCTGGAAGCCGGAGCTGCGGCGGCACGACCTGTCCGCCATCGCCGGGCGCTACGGCGGCGGCGGGCACCCGGTGGTGGCCGCGGTGAGCTTCAAGGCGGACCAGTCCGACAAGGCGCGCGCCGCCTACGCGGAGATTCTGGCGGAGCTGTCCTCCGACGCGTGACGGCGCGGGCGTCAGCGGCGCTCAGAAGAACCGGAAGCCCGCCTCCCGCAGCAGTCGCACCACCGTCACCATGGGCAGGCCCTGAACGTTGGAGCGGTCGCCGTCGAGCCGCTCCAACAGGGCCTGTCCGGCGTCCTCCACGCGATAGCTGCCGCAGCAGCCCTCCCATTCGTTCAGGTCGAGGTAGCGCTCCAGCTCCTCCTCCTTCACCGGGTAGAAGGTCAGCCGGGTCGTCTCCACTGCATCGAGCACCTTGCCTCCGGGGCCCACCAGGCACACCCCGGTGTGGATGGCGTGGGTGTGGCCCACCAGCTTGCGCAGTTGCTCGCGCGCCGCGTTCCGGTCGACGGGCTTGGAGAGGACTTCGCCCGCCACCTCGACGAGCTGGTCCGCGCCCAGCACCCAGGCCTCCGGGTGCCGCTGATGCACCGCGCGGGCCTTGCGTGACGCGAGCTCCCGCACGGCCTCCGTCACGGACAGGTGTGGGGCGACGACCTCGTCCACACCGGGGGCCTCGGCGCGGTAGGGGAGCCTCAGTCCGTCCATCAGGGCCCGCCGGGCGCTCGACGTGGAGGCCAGAATCAATTCGCTCATGGGACGGGCAACCTAGTGCAGGGCGGGGCGGGTGGGGGGCCGGTCGCATCAGCAAGCGAGCGTGCACGTCTCGGCTTCCCGGCCACGGGGTGATGCCGTACCCTGGCGGCCCATGTCGCGGCGCGGCCTGCTCGCCTTCTGTCTCCTCTTCGCTGCCTGCAAGCGCGGCCCCCTGGCCTCTGAAGCGCCGGACGCGTCCTGTCCGGCCGTGCCCGCCTTCAGCGCGCCTGGCGCCGGGGCGCCCACCGCCAGCGTGCGTCCCGCACCGCCCCCGGAGGACGCCACGCACCGGATGCAGCCGCTGGCCGTGTGCCGCTCGGACGGCGCGGCCCCGTTGGATGCGTCGCGTCGCTACTTCGAGGAAGGCCGCTTCGAGGAAGCACTGTCCTGCGCCGCCCAGGCCGCCGCGCTGGAGCCGGACCTGGCCGCCGCCCACGCGGAACGCGGCGTGGCGCTGGCCGCCCTGGGCCGCGAGCCAGAGGCGCAGCTCGCCTATGCGCGGGCGCTCGCCATCGACCCGGGGGACCCGTCCGCGCTTCTGGGCTCGGCGCACCTGTACGCCGTGCAGCTGTCCTCCACCCGGGAGCGGGACGAACTGGGCGCCCTCTACGCCGAGCGCGGCCTGTCCCAGCCCAACACGCCCCCGGAGCTGATTCCGCACCTCGCGCTGGTGGCCGCCATGGCCTTCAATGATTTGGGACAGGCGGAGTCCTCGCTGGCGCACTCGGCCATCGTCCTCGCGCGCAACCCCGGCAGCCGCGAGGCCCTCTACGAGCGTGCCCTGGCCCTCTTCGAGCTGTGCCGCTTCCGCGAGGCCCGCACCGCCTTCACCAGCCTCGTGGACGACCCGGAGCGGGCCGCGCACGCCCATCACCACCTGGGGCTCCTGTTGGAGCGCGAGGGCAAGTGGAAGCAGGCGCAGAGCCACTTCGACAAGGCGCGCACGCTGGCGCCGGACGACTTCCCCGAGCCGCCGCTGCCCGCGGAGGAGGACTTCCGCGCCGAGGTGGTGAAGGCCGTCGCCGAGCTGCCCAAGGACATGCGCGGGGACTTGGACGGCGTGCCCGTCACGGCGGAGGAGCTGCCCGCGGACGCGGACCTGCTGGCCAACCAGCCGCCGCTGTCGCCCACGATTCTGGGGCTCTTCCGGGGCCCGCCGCTGGCCGAGCCCTGTGACGGCTCTGAGGTGCCGTGCCGCTCCGTGGTGCTCTACCGCCGCAACCTGGCGCGCGCCGCCCGGACGCCCGAGGAGCTTCGCGAGCAGATCCGCGTGACGTTGCTGCACGAAATCGGGCACCTTCGCGGCGAGGACGACGAAGAACTGGCCGCTCGCGGCCTGGAGTGAGCCTGATGCCCCCCCATGCAGCCCTGCCCGTCGCGCGCGTCACCCCCAAGGGGGCGCGCTCGCTGCGGCACTTCAATCCCTGGGTGTACCGCACCGAAATCGCCGCTCCGCCCGACGTGAAGGGCGCCGGCGCCGTGGTGCTGGTGGTGGACTCCCAGGGCAATCCCATTGGCCAGGCGCTCTACGCTCGCCGCTCGCCCCTGGCGCTGCGCCTGCTGACGCGCAAGGGGCCCGCCGAGGAGCCGGTGGACGACGCCTTCTTCCGCCGCCGCCTGGAGGCCGCCCTGGCGCGCCGGGCGTACCTGTCCGGCCGTGACGGGCTGCGGCTGGTGCACGGCGAGGCGGACCAGCTCCCGGGCCTCTTCGTGGACCGCTACGGAAACGGCCTCACGCTCCAGACGCTCTCCGAGGGCATGGACGCGCGCAAGGAGACGCTGGCGAAGATGCTGGTGGAGCTCACCGGCGCCACCCACGTCATGTGCCGGGACGACGCCTCCGGCCGTGACTTCGAGGGCCTGCCCCGCGAGGCGCGCCTGCTGCACGGTGAGGGCGCCGCGCGCTTCACCTACCACGAGGGGGAGAACCGCTTCGAGGTCGACCTCCAGGGCGACATGAAGACGGGCGCCTTCCTGGACCAGGTGGACAACCACCTGCGGGCCGGGGAGCTGGCGCGTGGCGACGCGCTGGACCTCTTCAGCTACCACGGCGGCTTCGCGCTCTCGCTGTCACGCACCTGCACGTCCGTGCTGGCGGTGGAGCAGGACGAGAAGGCCGCCGCGCGCGCCAAGGCCAACGCCGAGGCCAACGGCCGCGCCAACGTCACTGTGGAGAACGCCAACGCCTTCGACGTGCTGCGCCGCTTCGACACCAGCGGGCGCCGCTTCGACACCGTGGTGTTGGACCCGCCCGGACTGGCCAAGCGCCGCGAGGGCCTGGCCACCGCGCTGCGCGCCTACCACGAGCTGAACCTGCGCGCCTTCCGCTGCCTCAAGCCGGACGGGTTGCTCGTCACCTGCTCCTGCTCCGGCAAGCTGGACCGCGCCGCCTTCGAGGAGATGGTGCTGGCGGCCGCCGCGGATGCGAAGCGGCCGGTGCAGATTCTGGAACGGCGGGGCGCGGGGCTGGACCACCCGGTGCTGGCCGGGCTGCCGGAGACGGAGTACCTGAAGGCCCTCTACGTGCGCGCCCTCTAGCGGGGAAGGGGCAGGGGCTGGGGCCTATGGAATCCCCAGCTCCTTGCGCAGCCGGCCCACGATTTTGAAGTACTCCGTCCGTGGGAAGGGGACGTTGAGGATGTGGAAGTCCTTCTTCGCCAGGCCCACGCAGCCGAAGCAGTAGTTGCAGTCCTGCAGGTTGCGGCACAGCACCAGGTACGCGCTGGTGGAGCAGTTCTCACTCTGGACGCAGTACGCGCAGGCGTTGCAGCTCTTGCAGTCCACGCAGTGCGAGCAGTTGTTGCACAGCTCGCACCGGGTGCAGTGCGTGCACGAGAAGCAGCTGTCGCAGTCCTTGCAGAACATGCAGTTGGCGCAGCGCTGACAGCCCTCGCACGCGTAGGAGCCGGGGTTGCCCGGGTCGGACGCGAAGCTCTTGGCCAGCTTCTGGAACTGCTCCAGGAACTCCCGCTTGCCCAGGGTGGACACCAGCTCCCGCGCCGCCTTCTCCTGCGCGACCTGGTCCGCCTTATCGGGCCGCGTTCCTTTGTCCTTCACCACCTGGGACACTCCTTCATCAGTTCGGACCGGGCCTCAGGCGAGCCAGTCCCGCAAGGTCGATGCCGCGCGCCACCCGGCGCACCTCCACCGTACCCGGAAATCCCCGGCTGGTGACGGCAACCACGTAGCGCCCCCCCACAAGGAGGTTCGCTTCGGCCACGGACTCCTCCGCGTCGTACCGCACGAAGCCCACGGCGTCGTCCAGGTGGATGGGGGCGGACGGGTCACTGGCCACCTTGCCCCGGGAGCGGTCGGCGGCCTCCTGGATGGCCTTGCCAATGCGCTCGCCCATGGTGGTGTCCACGATGCGCACCTTCACCTCGCGTCCCTCACCCCGGGTGTAGAGCCGCTCGGCCTCGGAGACGGACACCTCGCCGTACTTCCCGGTGGAGCCCTGGGTGTGTGCCACGGTGAAGCCGTCCAGCCGTTCTGGAAGGAAGGGCGCCAGTTGCTTGAAGTACACGCAGGGCGCGCTCGCCGCCGACACCACGGGTTCCACCTCCGGGGACGCGCCGGACTCGCCGAGGCAGCCGGTGGTGCCCAGGACGAATGCGAGAAGAGCGCCAGAGCGCCTGGGGAAAAAAGAGTCGCGCACGAACGAATCAAAGGGTATCCCCGCCCCGCGCGCAATGGACCTCTCGAAGCTCAATCCTCCGCAGCGCGAGGCCGTGGTGACCCTGGAGGGACCGCTCCTCGTGCTGGCAGGCGCAGGCAGCGGCAAGACTCGCGTCATCACCCACCGCATCGTCCACCTGCTCAACGAGCGGCCGGGCCTCATCATGGCCCGCAACATCCTGGCGGTGACCTTCACCAACAAGGCCGCCACGGAGATGAAGGAGCGCCTGGTCCACATGGCGGGACCTCGGGCGCAGGGCGTGCTGGTGTGCACCTTCCACGCCTTTGGCGCGGAGATGCTCCGCGAGGACATCCACCGGCTGGGGTGGCCCAAGAAGTTCGCCATCGCCGACATGGGCGACCAGCTGGCCAACATCCGGCGCGCCATGCGCGAGCACAAAATCGACGACCGCTCGTTCGACGCGCGCAAGGTGCTCAACCTCATCTCCAAGGCGAAGAACTCCGGCAAGGCGCCGGAGCCCAAGCCGGAGGGGATTGGGGATGATTACGACCTCATCACCCACATGGTGTACCCGGACTATCAGCTGTCGCTGAAGGCGCAGGGGTCGGTGGACTTCGACGACCTGCTGCTGCTGCCCGCGCGCCTCCTGCGCGAGCACCCGGACCTCTACGAGAAGTACACCAAGCGCTTCCGCTACCTGCTGGTGGACGAGTTCCAGGACACCAACACCGCGCAGTTGGAGCTGCTGAAGCTGCTGGCGGGCCGCTCCCGCAACGTGTGCGCGGTGGGTGACGACGACCAGTGCATCTATTCGTGGCGGGGCGCGGAGGTGCGCAACATCCTCGACTTCGACCGCCTCTTCCCGGGAGGGAAGGAGGTCCGGCTGGAGCAGAACTACCGCTCCGTCCAGACGGTCCTGGACGCGGCCAACGCCGTCATCGCCAGGAACCCCGAGCGCAAGGCCAAGCAGATGTGGACCGACCGCAAGGGGGGCACGAAGGTGAAGGTGGTGACGTGTCCCAACGACGAAGAGGAGGCCCGCTTCGTCGCGCACGAAATCCAGAAGCACATGGCCCTGGGCATCTCCGCGGACGACATCGCCGTGCTCTACCGGACCAACGGCCAGTCCCGCCCCATCGAGGAGATGCTGCGGGAGAAGAACATCGGCTACGAGGTGGTGGGCGGCAGCGAGTTCTTCGACCGGCGCGAGGTGAAGGACGTCATCGCGTACTTCAAGGTCATCGTGAACAAGCTGGACGAAATCTCGCTCCTGCGCATCGTCAACGTGCCCTCGCGCGGCATTGGCGACGTGACGATGGAGCGCCTCAACGTCCACGCGCGGGGCGAGGGCGTCACGCTGTGGACCGTGATGAAGAAGGCCACCGACTACGAGGACCTGCCGCCCGGGGCCGGGGCCCGGGTGATGGAGTTCGTGGACCTGGTGGAGCGCTACCGCGCCGCGTACGAGCACGGCCAGCTGGCCAACGTGACGCGCAAGCTGCTGGAGGAGATTGGCTTTCGCGAGGCCACCCGCGCCCACGCCACCAGCGCCACCGCCGCGGACAAGAAGCTCAAGGGCGTGGACGGCGTGCTCAACTCGCTGGAGAACTTCGAGAAGCGCGAGGGCCCCAAGGCCAGCCTGCCCACGTACCTCAACCGCCTGAGCCTGGACACCCGGCAGGAGGAAGAGGAGGTGCCGGGCGCCAACCGCCGCGTCACCCTGATGACGGTGCACGCCTCCAAGGGCCTGGAGTACCGGCTCGTCTTCTTCATCGGCATGGAGGAGGACCTGATGCCCCACGGAGGCATGCAGGGCGAGGCGCAGAACCTCGAGGAGGAGCGGCGCCTCTGCTACGTGGGCATCACCCGCGCCAAGGAGGTCCTCTACCTCACCCGCGCGGCCACCCGCGTGAAGCGCGGCAAGGAGGTGCCCCGCACGCCCTCGCGCTTCCTGGAGGACCTGCCGCCGGAGGTGATTGAGGTCGTGGAGCTGGACGCGCCGCGTCAGGGGCCTCCCACCACGGAGGAGAAGAACTTCTTCGCCAACTTGAAGGAGCGCTTCAAGAAACCCGCGATTCCGGGAGCGCCTCCGGGTGGCACCGGGCCGTCTGGGGGAGCAGCCAGGTAGGTGCCCGCCTCCTGAAGGGGGCGTCCTGGCGGGGGTGATCGGGGAATCCGGACGTCTGGTGCGGTGTGACCTTGACTTGATCCGCCACACCCACTAGGACGGTCGGCCTTTCCGGGCCTCCGTGAAGTTTCACGGTCGACCCGCGGTTGATTAAGCACGAGCAGCGGTCCCTGGAATGCACACGGCGGCCGCGAGAAGTCTGGAGTGCACGAAATGTCGCAGAAGACCTACAGCGCGAAGGCTGGGGACATCAAGCGCCAGTGGCACGTCGTTGACGTGTCCGACAAGGTGCTGGGCCGCGCGGCGAGCCAGATTGCCACCCTGCTGAAGGGCAAGCACAAGGCCATCTACACGCCGTCCATTGACACGGGCGACCACGTGGTCGTCATCAACGCCGAAAAGGTGAAGGTGACGGGTACGAAGGAGCAGGACAAGATGTACTACCGGCACCCGAACGCGGGTTTCCCGGGCGCCCTGAAGATCACCAACCTGGAGAAGCTCCGCCAGCGTCACCCTGAGGACATCATCATCAACGCCGTGCGGCGCATGCTTCCGCGCAACGCGCTCGGCCGCCAGATGATGACGAAGCTGAAGGTCTACGCAGGTGACACGCACCCGCACGCGGCCCAGAAGCCTGCCGCGTTCGAGGTCGAGGCGTAAGGGAGATAACGTCCATGCCCATCAACCAAGAGCTCGGTTTCTACGCCACCGGCCGCCGCAAGGAGGCCACCGCCCGCGTCTGGATTCGTCCTGGCACTGGCCTCGTCACCATCAACGGCCGCGAGCTGAACGAGTACTTCGGCCGTGAGACGTCCAAGATGGTCCTCAACCAGCCCCTCGAGATCCTCGAGCAGAAGGGCAAGGTTGACGTGACGGTCAACGTCAAGGGTGGCGGTCTCTCCGGCCAGGCCGGCGCCATCCGTCACGGCATTGCCCGTGCGCTGTGCTCCTTCAACCCGGAGTTCCGTCCGGCGCTGAAGAAGGCCGGCTTCCTCACCCGCGATGCTCGCGCGGTCGAGCGCAAGAAGTACGGCCAGCCGGGCGCGCGTCGCCGGTTCCAGTTCTCCAAGCGCTAAGCCACTCGCTCAGCAGCTGGGTTGTTCCCACACGGCGGGGGTCCTCATCCGAGGGCCTCCGCCGATGTGTTTTCGGGGTCCATCACGCCCCATCGCATGCGTGCGCGAGCGTCTGGTAGGATTTGCGCCGCTCATGGAACTCAACGAGATCCTCCAGATCGCCCTGCGCGGCGGTGCCTCCGACATTCATCTCAAGGCAGGCCTGCCGCCCATGTTCCGCGTGGACGGCTCGCTGGTTCCGCTGAAGGACGGCCGCCGCCTCCCTCCCGAGGAGGTGGCGCGCATGGCCTTCGGCATCATGAACGAGTTCCAGAAGGAGAAGTTCAAGGGGAGCAACGAGGTGGACCTGGCCTACGGCGTGCCGGGGCTCGGGCGCTTCCGCGTGAACGTCTTCCAGCAGCGTGGCACCGTGGGCGCCGTGCTGCGTGTCATCCCCTTCAAGGTGATGACCATCCAGGACCTGTTGCTGCCCCAGATTCTCGCCAAGATTTGCGGTGAGGAGCGCGGCCTGGTGCTGGTGACGGGCACCACGGGCTCCGGCAAGTCCACCACGCTGGCGGCGATGATCGACTACATCAACGCCAACGAGACCAGCCACATCATGACGATTGAGGACCCCATCGAGTTCCTCATTCGCGACAAGCGCTCCATCGTGAACCAGCGCGAGGTGGGCGTGGACACGATGACCTTCGCGCAGGCGCTCAAGAGCGCGCTGCGGCAGGACCCGGACGTCATCCTCGTGGGCGAAATGCGTGACCACGAAACCATCGAAACGGCGCTTCACGCCGCGGAGACGGGCCACCTGGTGATGTCCACGCTGCACACGCTGGACGCGACGGAGACCATCAACCGCATCGTCTCCGCCTTCCCGCCGCACCAGCAGAAGCAGGTGCGCCTCCAGCTGGCCAGCGTGCTCAAGGGCGTGGTGTCCCAGCGTCTGGTGCCGCGCGCGGACGGCAAGGGCCGCGTGGCCGCCGTGGAGGTGCTGCGCGTCACGGCCCGCGTCCGCGAGATGATTGAAGACAAGGACCGCACGAAGGAGATCCACGACGCCATCGCCCAGGGCACGGACACGTACGGGATGCAGACCTTCGACCAGTCGCTGATGAGCCTGGTGCGGCAGGGGCTCGTCACCTACGAGGAGGCCCATCGGCAGGCCACCAACCCGGACGACTTCGCGCTGCGCTTCTCCGGCATCAGCGGCACGTCCGACTCCAAGTGGGACAACTTCGATTCGAAGCCCGGGGAGTCGCGGCCCATTCCTGGCTCGTCCGCCTTCGCGCAGAAGGGGGCGCCCACGGCTGTCGCGGCGCCGCAGGCCGCGCCTGCTCCGGCGCCCATGGCGCAGCCCATGCGTCCGGCGGCTCCTGCAGCCCAGCAGATGCGCCCGGGAGTGCCGCCGCCGCAGGCCATGCGTCCGGGGGCTCCGGCCGGCGCGCCGGTGGGGCGTCCCATGGCGTCACCCGCCGCGCGCCCGCCAGCGCCCGCCCCGGCACCCGCCGCGGCAGGTGGGGACGACGACTTCCAGATCGAGCGCTTCTAGCGGCTCGCGGCGCCCACCCGGAAAGGGCAGGGCGCCCGTGCCGCGGCTGCTACGCGTCGTCCTCACCCAGCAGGGCCCGCAGGCGGGACAAGCGGATGGGGCCGATGAGGCCCTCCTTGGACAGCGCCTGGAGCAGCTGCGCGGTCGCCTGCACCTTGGCCTCCTGCTCCTCCTCGGGCCGGTCCACCACCTCCGCGTCGAGCACGGCCTCCATGTGCTCGGGGTTGATGGGCGCGGGCCCTTCCGACCACGCGATGTCGAAGAGGGCGCGGGCCATGCCCTCACGCACCTTCCGCTCCGCGTCGTTGGCGGCGGCCTTCACGAACGTGAGGAAGAGCGCGTCCACCGCCTCCTTGGTGAGCGCGGCCAGCGCGGGCACTTCACCCAGCGCCTCCTTCACGTATTCGCTGTCGAACGCGTCCACGTCCTGCTCGTAGCCGAAGGCCTCCTCCAGGAGGATGGAGGCCAGGAACGCGTCCGTCTCCTCCGGACTGGCGCCTTCCTCGGCCAGGGCCTCGCGGGCCTTCTTCGTGGGCTCCGCCAGGGCGGCGTCCTGGTCCAGCGCGCGGACCGCGGCGTGGGCCGCCAGCAGCACCAGCGAAGCCTGGGCATCGGTGGACAGGGTGCGGCCGCCCACGCCCAGCAGCACGGACTTGTGCTTCGGGTTCGCGGAGGCTGCGTCGGTGAAGGCCTGCTCTTCCACAGAGAGGTCTCCGCCCGACTGCTGCTTGAGGAGCGTCTCCCGAGCGGCATCGGCGGCGAGGAAGCGGGCGAGTACGGGGTGCATGGCCGGGCCTGTTACCACATGCTAGGTATCCCGCCATGCATCCGGAGGACGAAGGGCCCGACGCTGTTCGCCGTGCCACGGACGCGTGCCTGAAGCTCCTGTCCATGCGCGGGCGCAGCCGCCGCGAACTGGAGCAGGCCCTGGCCCGGAAGGGCTTCACCGAAGCGGTGTGCGAGGCCGCGCTCGCCCGCGTGAAGGCCTGGGGCTACCTGGACGACGAACGCTTCGCGCGTGAGCGGGCCACCCTGCTCCTGGGCCGAGGCCGGCTGGGGCCGGAGGCGGTGGCCCACCGGCTGCGGGCGCACGGGCTGGAGGAGGGGACGGCCCGGCAGGCCATCTCCGAGGCCCGCGACGCGGTGTCCTTCGACGCGCTGGCCACGGCGCGGGCAGTGCTGGAGAAGCGGGGGCTGCTCGGCCGCCCGCTGGGGGCCAGGGAGCGGGCCCGCGCAGGCCGGCTCCTGGACAGCCGGGGCTTCTCGGAGGACGTCATCTACCGGCTGCTCGGAGAAGCTTCACTGGACCCCTCGGGGCCGGAGGAATAGCGTGGTGGAGATGCGTTCCGCCGTCGCCTTTCTGTCCGCCTTCCTGCTGTTCGGTACCGGGTGTGCGTCCCTCACGCAGGGCCAGGCCGGTGAGCCTGACTATGCCGCCGTCGCCGATGAAAACCTGCGGCTCGGCTCCGAGGCCCTGGAGAACAAGGACTTCTTCCGCGCCCAGAAGTACTTCGAGTACGTCCGGACGAAGTTCCCGTACCAGGAGGCCGCCCGCGAGGCCGAGCTGAAGCTGGCCGACGTGGACTTCGAGCGCGAAGCCTTCCCCGAGGCCAAGGAGCAGTACCAGGCCTTCATCAAGCTCTACCCCACGCACGCCAAGGTGGACTACGCCGCCTTCCGCTCCGCGATGACCCACGTGCGGGCCTACCCCTCCGAGTTCTTCGCCCTGCCGCCGTCCCGCGAGAAGGACCAGGGCGAAATCCGCTCCGCGCTGGTGGCCATGGAGGAGTTCCTGCGCCAGTACCCCCAGTCTCAGTACGTGGCGGAGGCGAAGACGCAGCGGGAGGACGCTCGGCGCCGGCTCGCCTCGCACGAACTGTACGCGGCCCAGTTCTATCAGAAGCGTGAGCGCTGGAAGGCCGTGGCCCAGCGCCTGGAAGGGCTGCTGCGCCGCTACCCGGGCACGGAGTACGAGGAGGAGGCCCTCTTCGACCTGCACGAGGCGTACGTGAAGCTGAATGACACGCAGAAGGCGCAGGACACGCTGCGCCAGGTGCTGCGTCGGCTGCCGGGCACGCCCGCCGCGGAGCGCGCCCAGCGTATGCTGGGCTCGTGAGAACGACCCAGGACTGGAGCCGCTTCGGTGGCGGCATCATCGTCATCCTGGCGCTGGGCGCCACCCTGGCCCTGTTCGTTCCACGCTTCCTGGGCGCCGCGGCCGGCCCCGAGCTGGAAATCATCACCGCGCTCAAGGCGACGGAGTCCAGCGGCCTGTCGCTGCCCGTCCCCGGCGCGCCGGGGCCCCTGACGTCCCGGCAGCACCGCTTCGCCCGCATCACCGTCAACGTGGCGCCCGGAGGTCGGCGGGCGGAGGCGCAGGCCACGCTCGACTTCGAGGGCGCCCTGGGCGACACCCGGGTGGGCACGGCGGGCGTGGAGCGGGTACCCTTCGTGGTGCGAAACGGGTCCTGGGTGCCGGAGACGACGGCGGCGCCCCGGCTCCAGGCGGTGGTGACGGCCCTGGAGTTCCGCCGCAGGGCGCTGCAGGCGGCGGACGCGGAGTCCCTGGGGCGGCTGGCGGGCCCGGGCACGCCCGGAGTGGGCGGGCCGGAGTGGGAGCAATTGCGCCAGGTTCGGGCGCGGGGTTACCAGGCGGAAGCGTGGTACGTCCGGCTGGAGCGGGACGATGCGGTGGTGACGGAGCATTGGCGCCTTCAGGGGGCGCTGCCGGCGCGGCCGGTGGATACCCGGGGCCAGCGGCAACTCTCGTTGTCGCTCAGCGGTGATGAATTCTTGTTTTCTCCCAGCCTCATGTAGGCTGGTCGCCTCGGAGGCAGGGCCCTGGCGGGCCGATTCATGGACGAGCCCCTCAAGCAGCTACTGACCCTCGGGCGCGGCTACTTCGAGAAGAAGCAGTACGCGCAGGCCGAGCAATACCTCGCGAAGATCGTCGAGCAGAATCCGACGTTCGCGGACGTATTCAACATGCTCGGCATCATCTACCACGACCAGGGGCAGTTCGCCCGGGCGCAGCGCGCGTTCGAATCCGCGCTGAAGCTCAACCCCGCCTATACCGAGGCGGCGCTCAACCTGGCCGTCATCTACAACGACATGGGGAAGTACGCCGAGGCGAAGGAGGTCTACCAGGCCGCCCTCTCCCAGCAGAAATCCGGCCCGGACGAGCTGGACCCCTACGTGGAGAAGAAGATCGCCAACATGTACGGCGAGATTGGCGACGTCTTCGCCTCCAGCGGCGTGTGGGCCAAGGCCATCGAGGAGTACCGGCGCGCGCTCGCGCTGTGTCCTCAGTTCGTGGACATCCGCCTCAAGCTGGGCAATGCCCTGCGCGACGCGGGGGACAACGCGGCGGCCCTCATCGAATACGAGCAGGTCATCGCCCAGAACCCGGCGTTCATCCCGGGACACATCCAGTATGGAGTCGCGCTGTACTCGGCCGGGCGGCGGGCGGAGGCGGTGCGGGTCTGGGAGGACGTGCTGGTGCGCAGCCCCGGTAACAAGAGCGCGCAGATGTACCTCAACCTGGTGAAGGACCCCGGCAAGGCGGAGCAGGCTGGCTGACGACCATGGACACCCAAAAGACCTACGCCCTCAAGTTCATCTCAGGGAAGTACCAGGGCGGCGAATTCCCGCTGAAGGCGGACAAGCAGATCGTCATCGGCCGCTCCAGTGAGCTGGACATGGTGCTCGTGGAGGACATGGTCTCCCGCAAGCACGCGCGCATCAGCTTCTCCGATGGGAGCATCACCATCGAGGACCTGGGCTCCACCAACGGCACCTTCGTCAACGGTGAGAAGGTGAAGCAGTCCCGCCTGAAGGAAGGGGACCGCATCCTCATTGGCACGTCCATCCTCAAGCTGGTGCACCAGGGCGCCGAAGGCGCCAGTGTGGATGAGGGCACCGCCCGCCTGAAGCTGGAGGAGGCCGCCGCGGCCCAGGCCGCGCGGACCACCAACAAGGCCAGCTCCATGACGGGGAAGATTGAAGAGATTCCCCTCCCGGACCTGCTCCAGCTGTTCCACACGTCCAAGAAGAACGGCGTGCTGGTGGTGCAGCGCAGCGACCAGGAAGGGCGCATCTACCTGCGCCAGGGCCGCGTGTACTACGCCGTCATCGGCGAGAACCACAACCTGGGGCCGCAGAAGAGCTTCAACCGCATCATCACCTGGGAAGAGGGCGACTTCGAGCTGCGCCCGGCGGAGAACCAGGAGTTCATGGTGGAGCTGGACTCGTCCACCGAGGCGCTCCTCATGGACGCGCTCCGCCAGTTGGATGAAATCAAGCGCCTGCAGCCGAGCCTCCCGACGGCGGATGCCGCGCTGGCGCTGTCCTCGCCGCTGACGCCGCCGCTCAAGGAGCTGGCGCCGGAGCTGCTGGACGTGCTGCAGCTGGTGCACAACTACGGCACCCTGAACGCGGTGATGGACCACGCGGACGCGGACGACGTCGTCACCGCCGAGGCCGTGGTGCAACTGCTCAAGCGGGACTACATCCGAGCGGCCTGAGCGGTGAACGGGCGGGGCCCTTTCCGGGGCCCGCGCCGGGACGGCGAGGCGTGGGGAGCGGGTATGGCGGAGAAGAAGACGGACAAGGTGAAGCGCCTCACCGAGATGAGCCACTGCGCGGGCTGCGCGGCGAAGCTGCGGGCCTCGGACCTGGCGCAGGTGCTGGGAGGGCTGAAGTCCACGAAGGGCCCCCAGGCGCTGGTGGGGTTCTCCACGAATGACGACGCGGCCGTGTACCGGCTGGCGCCCGGCATGGCGGTGGTGGAGACGGTGGACTTCTTCCCACCGGTGGTGGACGACCCGTTCCAGTTCGGCGCCATCGCCGCGGCGAACGCGCTGTCGGACATCTACGCCATGGGCGCGCGGCCCCTCTTCGCGCTCAACCTGGTGTGCTTCCCGGATGAGCTCCCGCTGAAGGTGCTGTCGAAAATCCTGGCGGGCGGCCAGTCCAAGGCGGACGAGGCCGGCATCCCCATCCTGGGCGGCCACAGCATCCGGGACGCCGAGCCGAAGTTCGGCATGGCCGTCACCGGCGTGGTGCACCCGAAGAAGGTGCTCACCAACGCGGGCGCGAAGCCGGGGGACGTGCTGTTCCTCACCAAGCCCCTGGGCTCGGGCATCGCCACCACCGCCATCAAGCGGGGCGTGGCGTCCAAGCAACTGGCGAAGCGGGCGCTGGGGGTGATGACGACGCTCAACCGGGCCGCCGGCGAGGTGTTCGCCTCCGGGAAGTTCAAGGTGAACGCCCTCACGGACGTGACGGGCTACGGCCTGTTGGGGCACCTGCTGGAGATGATGACCGCGGCGAAGGCGCGCGCCACGCTGGACCTGGAGCGCATCCCGCTCATCGCCGAGGTCCCCGCGCTGGCGGAGGACGGCGTGGTGCCCGGTGGTACGAAGTCGAACCTCGCGCACGTCCACAAGAAGGTCCGTTTCCCAGAGGGACTGCCCGAGTGCATCCAGTGGGTGCTAGCGGACGCGCAGACCAACGGCGGCCTGCTGGCCAGCGTCCCCGCACGTCAGGCGCTCAAGGCGCTCAAGGCGCTGGAGGCGGCCGGCGTGGACGCGGCGCTGATTGGTGAAGTCCAGGCGGGGAAGCCGGGCATCGACGTGGTGGGCTGAGGCCCGGATTTCGCTCTGGCGGCCGGGCTCCGCTAGCATGCGGCCCCAGCATGCCGTCGCCGCGCCGCCCCCTCCTCGGCCTCCTGTCGTTGCTCTGGCTGGTCCCCGTCATCGCCGGGGCGGCGGAGCGTCCCGCGCGCATCATCATCGACCCGGGACACGGTGGCGCGAAGGAGGGCGCCAGGGGCCCCGGCAAGCTGCGGGAGAAGGACGTCGCGCTCCAGATTTCGCTCCGCCTTCGGGACAAGCTCGAGGCCGCGGGGGGCGACGTGTTCCTGACGCGCGAGCACGACACGCTGGTGTCGCTGACGGAGCGCGTGGCGTGGACCAATGACCACGCGCCCGACCTCTTCATCTCCATCCACGCCAACTCCATGCCCACGAAGCGGATGCGCGCGCGCACCGAGGGCGTGGAGACGTACTTTCTGTCCGCCAGCGCCTCCGGTGACGCCGCGCTCGCCGTGGCGGACCGGGAGAACGCGGAGGCACCCATGTCGCGCGCCGCGCGGACGGACTCCACGCTGGCCTTCATCCTCCAGGACCTGGCGCGCACGGAGGCGCACGCGGATTCCTCGCGCCTGGCCTACGCCATCCACCCGCGCCTCGTGCGCGGCACCCGCGCGGTGAACCGGGGCGTGCAGCAGGCGCCCTTCTTCGTCCTCTCCGGCGTGGAGTGCCCGGCCGTCCTCGTGGAGGTGGGCTACATCTCCCATCCCGTGGAGGGACCTCGGCTGGCCCGGCCGGAGTACCAGGAGAAGCTGGCCGAGGCGATTACCGAGGGCGTGCTGGCCTTCCTCAAGGAGACGCGCCGCCGGGACGCCGCCCGGGGGACCGAGGTGGCGGGCCCCGTGTCGCCCTGAGTGCAACGGCGCCAAGGCAATCGACACCCGCGCGGCGTGGCTCTGGTAGAGAAGAGGACGCTCGTCCTCATTTCCCAGGAGCCTGCTGTGCGTTCCTTTCAACGTGGTGCGCTGGACCTTCGCCCCGTCGTCCTCACCCCCGGTGTCTCCCGCTACGCGGAGGGCTCGGTGCAGGTGGAGTTCGGCCACACCAAGGTGCTCGTCACCTGCTCCACGGAGGAGCGCGTTCCGCCGCACCTGATGGGCAAGGGCTCCGGCTGGGTGACGGCGGAGTACGGCATGTTGCCGCGCGCCACGCACTCGCGGAACCAGCGTGAGTCCGCCAAGGGCAAGCAGACGGGCCGCACCATGGAAATCCAGCGGCTCATCGGCCGCTCCCTGCGCGCCGCGGTGGACCTGTCCACCCTGGGGCCTCGCACCCTGACGCTGGACTGTGACGTGCTCCAGGCGGACGGCGGCACCCGCACCGCTTCCATCACCGGGGCCTACGTGGCGCTGGTGCTGGCGCTGCGCTCGCTGCAGAAGGCCGGAACCCTCTCCAAGCTGCCCAAGCTGACGCCGCTAGCGGCCGTGTCCGTGGGCATCGTCAAGGGCGAGGTCCGGGTGGACCTGGACTACGACGAGGACTCCACCGCGGATGTGGACCTGAACCTGGTGGCCACCGCGGACGGCCGCATGGTGGAGCTGCAGGGGACGGCGGAGCACCAGCTCTTCGACCGCAAGGCCCTGGACGCCATGGTGGACGGCGGGCTGGCCGCCATCCAGAAGCTGACCGCCGCGCAGGCGCAGGTGCTGGGATGACGGTGAAGCCCCGGCTGCTCTTCGCCACGTCCAACCAGGGCAAGCTGCGCGAGCTGCGCGGCCTCGTCGGAGACTCGGTGGAGGTGGTGTCCCTGGCGGACCTGCCTCCCGTGCCCGAGCCCGTGGAGGACGGCGCCACGTTCGAGGAGAACGCGGTGAAGAAGGCCCGCGCCTATGCGGACGCCACGGGGATGCTCACCCTGGCGGATGACTCCGGCCTGTGCGTGGACGCGCTGGGCGGCAGGCCCGGTGTGCAGTCCGCGCGCTATGCCCCGGGGGATGACCGGGCCCGTTACGAGAAGCTGCTGACCGAGCTGGCCGGCGTGCCCGACGCGCAGCGCACCGCGTCCTTCCGCTGCGCGCTGGCGCTGGTGGGGCCCGGAGGAGGGGAGGCGAAGGTGGAGGTGGGGCAGTGCCAGGGCCGTATCGGCCACGCCCCGAAGGGAAGCCATGGTTTCGGCTATGACCCCGTCTTCATCCTTCCGGGCGGCGACCGTGCCCTGGCGGAGCTGACGCCGGAGGAGAAGTCGGCCATTTCCCACCGGGGGAAGGCCTTCCAGAAGATGAAGCCCCACCTGCTGGGCTTGTAGCCGTCCGGAATGCGAGGCCGTCAGTCACGTCGGCCTTGCGCGTCCGTTCGGGATGGTTCAACAATGCCGGACTTCTCGGGGCGTAGCGCAGCCTGGTAGCGCACCTGCCTTGGGCGCAGGGGGTCGGAGGTTCGAATCCTCTCGCCCCGACTTGAAGTGCAGCATCGGAAGCAGGCGGCCCGGCCAGCTCCAGTAGCTCAGCTGGATAGAGCACCGGCCTTCTAAGCCGGGGGTCGCAGGTTCGAGCCCTGCCTGGGGCGCTAACCTGGCCGTAAGTCGTATTTGGGCCTTGTCAGGGTCCTGGTTTCCAAGGTAGGGAAGCCGCCGCTTCAAACGCCGTTCGCGGTAAAGCTGTAACGGCGGCCATAGCTCAACTGGTTAGAGCGCCGGACTGTGACTCCGGAGGTTGCCGGTTCGATCCCGGTTGGCCGCCCTTCTTTACCCGCCCTCGAAATTGCGTTCGTAGCTCAACTGGATAGAGCACCGGGCTTCGAACCCGGGGGTTGGGGGTTCAAGTCCCTCCGAGCGCGCACCTTCCAGCAGGTTGAAGCAGGAACGCCCCCGCCACTTTCGTAGCGGGGGCGCCCCCTCACAGCCTGACGGTTTCCTGCCCAGCGTCACGCATCATGGGCCGCGCCGTTGCCGCCGCCCTTCGACGCCGGCACCCGGCAGCGCAGCTCCGTCTCCGCCTCCAACGCCAGCAGGTTCTCCCGCATGGCCTTGGCCCAGCGCGCCCGGGGCTGCTCCATCAGCTTCTCGTTGGCCAGGTCGATGGACTCGCTCAGCTCGTCGTCGGAAAGCTCGGAGGCCGTCTTCCCCTTGTGGGGGCCGAACGCCACCACCACGGCGCTTGGCTTGGGGCGGGGCGCCGCGGGCTCCGGACTGGCGGCGGGCACCGCCTCCAGGGGGGACTCGCGCGGCTGCTTGGGCTGGAGCGGCACGTCGATGTTCAACTGCGCCGCGGCGGCCTGGGACGCGCGCGGCTCCTGGGGCGCCAGCGGCGGGAAGGACGCCTTGAGGGGACCGGGCTTGGAGCCCAGCACCTCGTAGGGGCTGCTGCCGTGCTCGTCCGAGTGTGACTCGTAGTCCTCGGCGGGCATCTCCTCCCGCACATAGAGTCCGCCGAAGGCCTCCGGGTACGCCTTGCGCAGGGCCGCCACGCGGGCGCACTTCTCAATCATGGTGGTGGGAATCTTGGACCACAGCGGCGTCTGCTGGACGTAGCCGCTGAAGTCCAACCACACCACCACCGGCAGCTTGTCCTCGCGCACCACCCGCGACCAGGCGCCCACCAGCGCGCCCTTTCGCTTGGCGGGGTTGAAGCGGTGCACCACCTCGCCTCGGCCCTGGTCCACGACGATGTCGTCCTCGGCGAACACCGCGCTCGCCTGGATGCCCTTGAAGTCCGGGAAGCGCTCGGCGCGCGCGAGCATTCCGGCCTCGGAGGGTTGGAACTCGTACTTCGTCACCCAGTTGGGCCGCTCGCGGTTGCCGGCGTTCTGCCGGCGCGCCACGCAGAAGGCCTCCTTGAGGAGCGGGTCCAGGCCACTGCGCTTGCACTGCTCGATGAAGAGGGCGAACTCGTCCTCGCTGATGCCGCGAGGGCAGATGGTCCGCTTCACGAGCTCCACGCGCTCCCGTGTCCACCCGGCGTGCTGGCCACCCTGGCCGGCCGCCGTTCCTTCCGCCTTCTGTTGGGGGTTGGCTTCCATCTCTGTCTTCTCCTGCTACGACCTGCGCGAAAAGGGCGGACGACCTCCGTCCGCCCGCATGGTTGCCGCGGGGTGCTCGGTGCTCTCGAGGTGACTGACCGCGAGCCATCACACGCTCGCCGTCCCGCCAGGCTGGGACGAACAGCGTGCTACGGCCATGTTGAACATCGGAGTGGGGCGCTCGCTTCACATGCCTGCGTCACGCACCGGGCCCGGCTGAAGGGCATGCGGACCAGCATCGACTCCGGAAAGCACCGGAGACGAATCGCCACGGACAGGAATGAAGGGGGGCGTGAAAAAACGTTTTGACACAGCAGGCGGCGTTCTGTAGTTACCGCCGCCACCTGGACGCCGCGCAGGCGGCGGACCGGGGCAGTGCCGGGAGCGTAGCTCAATTGGCAGAGCAATGGACTCTTAATCCATAGGTTGTGGGTTCGATTCCCTCCGCTCTCACTGTGAGGCCCCTCCAGAAATGGAGGGGCCTTTTTGTTTTTCCGGCCCCTGCCGTCACGCGGACGTTTCGCGGTAAGACGGTGCAGTGCACGACGGCGCAACCCGGGCGGGTGGCGAAACTGGTAGACGCGCCAGACTTAGGATCTGGTACCGCAAGGTGTGAGGGTTCGAGTCCCTCCTCGCCCATTTCGCGTTGACCCGTTCGTGCCTATCCCCTAAAGGCGCACGTCCCACTTTTCCGGCACCGCCCGAAACGACTGATTGTCTGGCGGCGGTGGCGAGCGAGGCCCGCATGAAGGTCCAGGTCGAGGAGCTTTCTCCCATTGAGAAGAAGCTCTCCATCGAGGTCGACAATGCCCGCGTGGCGGAGGAGCTTTCCCGCGCGTACTCCAACCTGGGCCGCCAGGTGCGGCTGCCGGGGTTCCGTCAGGGCAAGGTGCCTCGCCGCATCCTGGAGCAGCGCTTCCGTGACCAGGTGGAGGACGAGGTCATCCAGCGCGTGGTGCAGAGCGCGTACGTGGAGGCCATCCGCGAGCACAAGGTGGAGGTCGTCGCCACGCCGCAGGTGACCAACTCCGGCCTCAAGCCCAACACCCCGTTCACCTTCGAGGCTCGCGTCGAGGTGAAGCCCAAGGTGGAGGCCAAGGACTACGTCGAGCTGCCGCTGACGAAGTCCGACACCGCCGTCACGGACGAGCAGGTGAACGAGCAGCTGGAGCGGATGCGCCAGTCGATGGCCCGCCTGGAGCCCGTCACCGACCGCGACACCGCCGCCTCCGGCGACTACGCCACCGTGGACTTCGACGCCACCGTGGACGGCCAGCCGTTTACGGGCAGCAAGGCGGAGGGCATCACCGTGCAGGTGCAGCCCGGTGAGCTGGTGGAGTCCAAGATTGCCGCCCTGGAGGGCGTGAAGGTCGGCGAGTCCAAGGACATCGACTACACCTTCCCGCAGGAGTACCGCGTGGAGGAGGTGCGCGGAAAGACGGCACGCTTCCACCTCACGCTCAAGGGCGTGCAGAAGGAAATCGTCCCCGAGCTGAACGACGACTTCGCCAAGCAGACGGGCGTCGCCCAGTCCATGGACGAGCTGCGCACCAAGCTCCGTGAGGACATGGAGAAGGCGCGCAAGTCCCAGGTGGAGGGTGAGGAGCGCGAGGCGCTGATGAAGGCGCTGCTGGAGCGCAACACCTTCGACGTGCCCCGCGCCATGGTGGAGCGGGCCATGGACTCCATGCTGCGCGGCGCGCTGCAGCAGCTCCAGCGCTCCGGTGTGGACCCCCGCCAGCTGAACCTGGACTTCAACCGGCTGCGCGAGGACATGCGCGAGAAGGCCCTCCAGGAAGTGAAGGGCACGCTGCTCTTCGAGTCCATCGCTCAGAAGGAGGGCATCCAGGCCTCCGACGCGGACGTGGACGCCCGCATCGAGCAGCTCGCCAACGAGGCGGGCCAGCCGGTCGCCGTGGTGCAGAAGTACTTCAAGGGCGCCGACGAGCGCCTCGGGTTGTCTCTCCGACTCCGGGAGGAAAAGACGATTGAATTCCTGAGGAGCCGGGCGAAGTATTCGTAAGGTTCCCTCACCGAGGTCGACATGCCCTTCATGCCCGTTCCCTACGTCATCGAGCAGACCCACCGGGGTGAGCGCTCGTACGACATCTACAGCCGGCTCCTGAAGGACCGCATCGTGATGCTGGGCACGGAGATCGACGATGACGTGGCCAACGTCATCGTCGCCCAGCTGCTGTTCCTGGAGTCGGAAGACCCGGACAAGGACATCAACCTCTACATCAACTCGCCGGGCGGGTCGGTGACGGCGGGCCTCGCCATCTACGACACCATGCAGTATGTGAAGTGTCCGGTGTCCACCATCTGCGTCGGGCAGGCGGCCTCCATGGGGGCCGTCCTCCTGCTCGCGGGTGCCAAGGGCAAGCGTTACGCCCTGCCGTCCAGCCGCATCATGATTCACCAGCCTCTGGGTGGTGTGCGCGGTCAGGCAACGGACATTGAAATCCAGGCGAAGGAAATCCTCCGGATGAAGGCGAAGCTCAACGAGCTCATCGTCAAGCACACCGGGCAGTCCATCGAGCGTGTCGAGAAGGACACGGACCGCGACTACTTCATGGGCGCGTCCGAGGCGAAGGCCTACGGCATCATCGATGAGATCCAGAATCCCCGGAAGGTCGTGGGACTGGGCAAGGAAGAGAAGAAGTAGGCGGATTGCCGAGGCCTCGGCGCCTCGGCCGGCAGCCGGAGCCGCGGGAATGCGCCCCCGCGACTCCGGCTTTCTGCTTTCTGCGTCACGGCACAGGTCCTGTTAAGTACCCGGAAGGCGCGTGGACGTTCCGGACGGGGGCTGACTAGATTGGTCCGAGCCAGGAACGGGGTGGAGTTCGGGGGCGGGGGCCTTTCAGGCGCAGCGAGGGACGAAATGGCGGGCAAGAACGTGGAGAAGCGAGACAACCAGACCCTCTGCTGCTCCTTCTGTGGAAAGTCACAGAAGGAGGTCAAGAAGCTCATCGCGGGGCCGACGGTCTACATCTGCGACGAGTGCATCGGGCTGTGCAACGACATCATCGCGGAGGAGATCGACCGCGAGGAGACGAAGGACACGAAGCTGCGCATCCCCCGGCCCTCCGAAATCAAGGCGGTCCTGGACGAGTACGTGATTGGGCAGGAGCGGGCGAAGAAGACGCTCTCCGTCGCCGTGCACAACCACTACAAGCGCATCGAGTCCAAGGTCGCGATGGAGGACGTGGAGCTCCAGAAGAGCAACATCCTTCTCCTGGGGCCTACCGGTAGCGGCAAGACGCTGCTGGCGCAGACGCTGGCGCGCATCCTCAACGTGCCCTTCACCATCGCCGACGCGACCTGCCTCACCGAGGCCGGCTACGTGGGCGAGGACGTGGAGAACATCATCGTCAACCTGCTGCAGGCCGCCGACCACGACATCGAGCGCGCCCAGCGCGGCATCGTCTACATCGACGAAATCGACAAGATCGCGCGCAAGTCGGAGAACCCCTCCATCACCCGCGACGTCAGCGGCGAGGGCGTTCAGCAGGCGCTGCTCAAGCTCATCGAAGGCACGGTGGCCAATGTTCCGCCCAAGGGTGGCCGCAAGCACCCGCAGCAGGAGTTCCTGCAGGTGGACACCACCAACATCCTCTTCATCTGCGGCGGCGCCTTCGGCGGGCTGGACCAGGTGATTGAGCGGCGCATGGGCGGCCGCAGCCTGGGCTTTGGCGCGGACGTGCAGTCCAAGAAGCAACGCAGCCTCACGGAGCTGCTCAAGCACGTGGAGCCGGAGGACCTGCTGAAGTTCGGCATGATTCCGGAGTTCATCGGCCGCCTGCCCATCATCACCGCGCTGGAGGAGCTGGATGAGGCTGCCCTCATCAACATCCTCAACCAGCCGAAGAACGCGCTCACCAAGCAGTACCGCAAGCTCTTCGAACTGGACGGCGTGACGCTGAAGTTCACCGACGGCGCCCTCAAGGCCATTGCCAACGAGGCCATCCGCCGCAAGGCGGGCGCCCGTGGCCTGCGCTCCATCCTGGAGTCGGCCATGCTGGACGTGATGTACGAAATCCCGTCCCGCAAGACAGCCCGCGAGGTGCTCATCTCCGAGGAAGTGATTCTCAAGAAGAGCGAGCCGGTGGTGCTGCACGCCCAGCCGGAGAAGGAAGCGGCCGAGCCGAAGAAGGAATCCGCCTGACGCCTGGGCCCCTGTCGGGGGCCCGGTGTTGTCTGGTTGACGGGGCGCGTCACGGAACCACCTGGTGTGGTCCGGGCGCGCCTCTTTCGTCAGGGGAGGGGCCGGGCTTGCGTTGGCCCCGCCACACTTTTTGTGGGACGGCCGGGGCCCTTTCTGTATGTGCTGGGCCCATGAGAAAGCTGCTCGTTCCCGCCCTGATGTCGCTCGCGGCGTGTGCCTCCCAGAAGGAGGCCGCGCGTGATGAGCTGCCCGCGGCAGCCTCCGCGGCCCCCGTTCCTGAGGAGTCTCCCCGCATGTCCTACCCGGCGACCCGGGCGGAGCAGGTTGTCGACACGTTGCACGGCGTCCAGGTGGCGGACCCGTACCGTTGGCTCGAGGACGAGAAGGCCCCCGAGGTCCAGACGTGGATGACGGCGCAGAACGCGCACGCCCGCGAAGCGCTGGCGAAGTTCCCCGGCCGTGAGGCCCTGGCCGCGCGCTTCAAGGAGCTGTTCTACACCGACTCCGTCTCCACCCCGTCGCGCCGCAACGGGCGCTTCTTCTACGTCCGCACCCACAAGGACAAGGAGAAGGCCATCCTCTACTGGCGCCAGGGGGAGAGCGGGCAGGAGAAGGTGCTGTTGGATCCGAACGGCTGGAGCAAGGACGGCACCGTGTCCCTGGGGACGTGGGCCGTGTCCTGGGACGGCAAGAAGGTGGCCTTCGCCCAGAAGCCCAACGCCGCGGATGAGGCGGTGCTGCACGTCATCGACGTGGACTCCGGCGAGTGGTCCAAGGTCGACGTCATCGAGGGCGGCAAGTACGCCACGCCCAAGTGGACGCCCGACAGCAAGGGCTTCTATTACGAGTGGCTGCCCACGGACCCGTCCATCAAGGTGGACGAGCGCCCCGGCTACACCACCATCCGCTACCACACGCTGGGCACGGAGCCGTCGAAGGACACCGTGGTGCACGAGCGCACCGGCGACCCGACGACGTTCCTCCAGAGCGACCTGAGCCGCGACGGCAAGTACCTGTTCGTCTACATCCTCCGCGGCTGGAGCGAGAACGACGTCTACTGGAAGCGGCCGGGTGAGAAGGACTTCCGCCTGCTGGTGAAGGGCGCGGGCGCCAAGTACGAGGTGCACGCCTGGAAGGACCGCTTCTACGTCCTCACCGACGAGGGCGCCCCGCGCCAGCGCGTCTTCGAGGTGGATCCGGCGAAGCCGGCCCGCGCGTCGTGGAAGGAGATTGTCCCCGAGGACCCGTCCGCGTCCCTGCTGTCCGTCAGCATCGTCGGCGGGCACCTGTCGCTGGAGTACCTCAAGGACGCGACGTCCGAGGTGCGCGTGGCCACGCTGAAGGGCAAGCCGGTGCGCACGGTGCAGCTGCCGGGCGTGGGCGCGGCGTCCAACCTGGTGGGCCTGGAGGACCTGGATGACGCCTACTACGTCTTCACGTCCTTCACCACGCCCCGCCAAATCTACAAGACGTCCGTCAGCACCGGGAAGTCGGAGCTCTGGGCCAAGGTGGACGTGCCCATGAACCCGGAGCAGTACCAGGTCGAGCAGGTCTTCTACGCGTCCAAGGACGGGACGAAGGTGCCCATGTTCGTGGTGCACCGCAAGGACCTGAAGCGTGACGGCAACGCGCCCACGCTGCTCTACGGCTACGGCGGCTTCAACGTGAACATGGAGGCCAACTTCCGCTCGAGCATCCTGCCCTGGCTGGACGCGGGCGGCGTGTACGCGGTGGCCAACCTGCGCGGCGGCGGCGAGTACGGCAAGGCCTGGCACGACGCCGGCCGCCTGGACAAGAAGCAGAACGTCTTCGACGACTTCCACGCGGCGGCCGAGTACCTGGTCCAGCAGAAGTACACGCAGCCCAAGCGGCTGGCCATCTACGGCGGCAGCAACGGCGGCCTGCTGGTGGGCGCGGCCATGACGCAGCGGCCGGAGCTGTACGGCGCGGTGGTGTGCGCGGTGCCCCTGCTGGACATGGTGCGCTACCACCTCTTCGGCAGCGGCCGGACCTGGATTCCGGAGTACGGCACGGCGGAGAAGCCCGAGGACTTCAAGACGCTGCACGCCTACTCGCCCTACCACCATGTGCGGCCGGGCGTGCGCTACCCGGCGCTGCTGATGATGGCGGCGGACCACGACGACCGGGTGGACCCCATGCACGCCCGCAAGTTCGTGGCGGCGGTGCAGAACTCGCCCGGAAACCCGGCGACGGCGCTGCTGCGCATCGAGGCCAACGCGGGCCACGGTGGCGCGGATCAGGTGGCCAAGGCCATTGAGTCCAGCGTGGACCTGTACTCGTTCCTGTTCCACGCCCTGGAGGTCCAGGGGGCACAGGGTGGGGTGGCGGCGCAGGGCCGCTGACACCCCAAGCGGACGCCCGAGGGAGCCTCGGGTGTTCCCTTGATGGCAAGACGCCGTTCCCCAATCTTGAGCCGGGGAACGGCGCCGCGAAACGCCGTGTTATAGAACTGCTGCATCCCGTACGAATGCTCGGCGAGCGAGCAGACGGGCAACTCTTCTAGGGGCCTGCAACTCCGAGGGCCCGCAGGTGGCGGATACATGTTCTTCGGACGTGACGACAAGAAGGAAGCCCAGAAGCGGGGTTTGACGGTCCCGCTCTTGCCCCTTCGGGACATCATCGTGTTCCCGCACATGGTGGTGCCGTTGTTCGTCGGCCGGGAGAAGTCCATCGCGGCGTTGAAGGACGCGATGGCGCACAAGGGGCCGGACGACAAGGCCGTCATCCTGCTGGCTGCGCAGAAGAAGGCCAAGACGAACGACCCCACCCCCGACGACATCTTTCACTTCGGTACGCTGGGCCACGTCATCCAGCTCCTCCCGCTGCCCGACGGCACGGTGAAGGTGCTGGTGGAAGGCGTGCGCCGCGCCAAGGTGAAGAAGTTCCACCCCAACGACGCCTTCTTCATGGTCGAGGTGGAGGAGGTGGAGGAGCAGACGGAGAAGACGGTGGAGCTGGAGGCGCTCGTTCGCAGCGTCCACTCCGTCTTCGAGGCCTTCGTCAAGCTCAACAAGCGCATCCCGCCTGAGATGCTGATGCAGGTGGCCAGCATCGACGACCCGGCGCGGCTGGCCGACACCATCGTCGCGCACCTCTCCCTGAAGCTGAACGACAAGCAGGCCCTGCTCGAGACGGAGTCCCCGGCCAAGCGCCTGGAGAAGCTCTACGAGCTGATGCAGGGTGAGATCGAGATTCTCCAGGTGGAGAAGAAGATCCGCACGCGCGTCAAGAAGCAGATGGAGAAGACCCAGAAGGAGTACTACCTGAATGAGCAGATGCAGGCCATTCAGAAGGAGCTGGGTGAGCGCGACGAGTTCAAGAACGAGATTCAGGAGATTGAAGAGAAGCTGAAGAACAAGCGGATGAGCAAGGAGGCCACGCTCAAGGTCAAGAAGGAGCTGAAGAAGCTCCGGATGATGAGCCCGATGAGCGCCGAGGCCACCGTCGTCCGCAACTACATCGACTGGATCATCAGCCTCCCCTGGTACGACGAGACGCAGGACCGTCTGGACGTCACCGAGGCGGAGACGGTGCTCAACGAGGACCACTACGGCTTGAAGAAGCCGAAGGAGCGCATCCTCGAGTACCTGGCCGTGCAGCAGCTGGTGAAGAAGCTCAAGGGCCCCGTGCTGTGCTTCGTCGGTCCTCCGGGCGTCGGCAAGACGTCGCTGGCGCGCTCCATTGCCCGGGCCACCGGCCGCAAGTTCGTGCGCCTGTCGCTGGGCGGCGTGCGGGACGAGGCGGAGATTCGCGGCCACCGGCGCACGTACATCGGCGCGATGCCGGGCAAGCTCATCCAGTCGCTGAAGAAGGCGGGCAGCAACAACCCCGTCTTCCTGCTCGACGAAATCGACAAGATGTCCACGGACTTCCGTGGCGACCCGAGCGCGGCGCTGCTGGAGGTGCTGGACCCCGAGCAGAACCACAACTTCAACGACCACTACCTGGACCTCGATTACGACCTGTCCAAGGTGATGTTCATCTGCACCGCGAACACGATGCACAACATCCCCGGTCCGCTGCAGGACCGCATGGAGGTGATTCGCATCGCGGGGTACACCGAACCGGAGAAGCTCTCCATCGCCCGGCGCTACCTCATCCCGAAGGAGCAGGAGGCCAACGGGCTGGCGGACCTCAAGGTGGACATCAGCGACCCGGCGCTGCGGACCATCATCCACCGCTACACGCGTGAGTCGGGCGTGCGTTCGCTCGAGCGTGAGATTGGTGGCGTGTTCCGCAAGATTGCCCGCGACGTGCTGAAGAACGGCAAGCGGGACATCGAGGTGGACCGGAAGATGGCCATGAAGTTCCTGGGCACGCCTCGCTACCGCTACGGCGTGGCGGAGCGCGAGGACCAGGTGGGCATCGTCACGGGCCTCGCCTGGACGGAGCTGGGTGGCGAAATCCTCACCACCGAGGCCACGGTGATGCCGGGCAAGGGCAAGCTCATCATCACCGGCAAGCTGGGTGAGGTGATGCAGGAGTCCGCGCAGGCGGCCATGTCCTACGTGCGCAGCCGCGCCGAGCGCTTCGGCATCGACCGCAAGGTGTTCGAGAACTACGACATCCACGTCCACTTGCCGGAGGGCGCGATTCCGAAGGACGGTCCGTCCGCCGGCGTCACCATCTGCACCGCGCTGGTGAGCGCGCTCACCCGCGTGCTCATCCGCCGCGACGTGGCGATGACGGGTGAAATCACCCTGCGCGGACGGGTGCTCCCCATTGGCGGCCTGAAGGAGAAGACGCTGGCCGCGCACCGGGCGGGCATCAAGACGGTCCTCATCCCGAAGGCCAACAAGAAGGACCTGAAGGACATCCCGCTCAAGATTCGCAAGCAGCTGCGCATCGTCCCGGTGGAGTTCGTGGACGACGTGCTGCGCGAGGCGCTGGTGCTGGAGAAGCCGGAGGAGTTCGGCCGCAAGCCGGCGACGACGGACGCCGGCAAGCTGGGTGGCACCACGGAGCTGCCGGCCTCGCCGGCCGTGGCCCCGGCCTAGCGTAAGACAGACAGCACCCGGCGGGCCGCCGCGCCTGCCGGGCCGAGCTGAAGGGAAGCCAGGACGCCGGACGACCAAGGTCACCGGGTTCCTGGCTTCTCCTTTTCTGGCGCCTGGACCTTCGGGGTAGAAGGGGCCTTGGTGGCTCCGCGCGCTCGACTCCGGTGGTGGTGGTACCTGCTGGCCGTGTGGGCCGCGTCGTGTGGTCCGTGCGGCTTCCAGCCGGAGCCCGGCGTGAAGGTGGTGGTGCCGGCCATGCCCACCACGCTGGATTGGAGCCACTCGGACCCGGACAGCTGGGCGAACTACCCGGTGATGCTGGCCACCCAGCGCGGGCTCACGCAGCTGGGGCCGGACCACGGCGTGGAGCCGGGGCTGGCCGAGCGGTGGGAGCGCGTCACGGACGGGCAGGGGCGGGACGTCTATACGTTCCACCTGCGGCGGGACGTTCGCTGGTCGAATGGCGCACCGCTGGTGGCGCGTGACTTCGTCGTGGGCTGGCGGCGCGCGCTGCGGGGCCGCGAGCGCGGGGAGATGGCGGACCTGGAAGGGGCCTCCGAGGCGCTGGCGCTCCAGGAGCGAGGCGCGCCGGAGGCCGAGGTTCGCGCCGCGTTGGAGCGCGTGGGCGTGGAGGCCGTGGACTCGCACACGCTTCGGGTGACGTTGGCTCGGCCGCGCAGCTACTTCCTGGCGCGCGTGGCCAATGTGTACCTGTTCTATCCGGCGCCCTCGGCGGACCTGGAGGGGAAGTCGGACGAGGAGGTTCGGGACTACTTCGACCGTCCGCGCGATGGCCGTCCCCTGGCGCTGGGGCCCTACCGCGTCGAGCGGTGGGACCGCGCGGGGGAGCGGGTGCGGCTGGTCCACAACCCGGCGTCGGCCTTTCCTCCGCGGATGGCAGAAGGGGAGACGCCCGTTCCGGTCATCACGCTGATGAAGTCGGAAATCGGCCCGGCGCTGTACGAGCGGGAGCGGGTGGACTTCGTCTTCGTGGACAGCGCCGCGGCGCTGCGCATCCACCGGCCGGACGACTTGCGCCGCGAGCCGTTGCTGTCCACGTACTTCCTGGCCTTCAACACGGAGAAGGCGCCGCTGGACAGGCCGGAGGTGCGGCGCGCGCTGTCCCGGGCGCTGGACCGCGAGGCACTGCTGGCGGGGCTGCTGCCCGCGGCGCGGCCGTCTCATGTGTTGCTGCCGCCGGAGCTGCCGGGGGCCGCGACGACGGAGCAGGCCGCGCGGCTGCCGCGCTACGCGCCGGAGCAGGCTCGGGCGGAGCTGGCGGGTGTGGCGGGGCTGGAGCGGCCGTTGCGGCTCGTCTACCGGTCGGGGGATGGATTCGTTCCCGAGGTGGCCATCGCGGAGCGGGTGGCCGCGCAGCTCGCGCGCGTGGGGGTTCGGGTGGTGCTGGAGGCGCGCTCGGATTTCTCGGCGGAGATTGCCCGGCGCTCCGCGCAGGGGCCTCGCACGTATGACTTGTACCTGAGGCGCCTGGGGGCGGATTACGCGCACCCGAATACGTTCTTCACGCTGTTCGAACGTGAGGGCAATCACCAGACGGGGTGGGAGACGCAGGCGGGCGGCGAGCCCCTGGCGCGCTTCGAGCGGCTGCTGGAGGCGGGAGACAGCGCGCCGGATGAGGCGACTGCCCAAGCGTCATATGTCCAGGCGCAGGAGGTGCTCGTGGGGGAACAGGCCGTGATTGCGCCCCTGTACCACCCGGACCGTTATTACCGCGCGCGCTCGCGGCTTCGCGGGCTGGACGTGGACCCCTTCAACTTCCTGGCGCTGCGCGCGCTGCGCTGGGGGGCGGCGTCGGATGCGCCCCGGGCGGAGGCGTCGCCGTGAGCGTCAGCGGTATTCATGGCGGCTTTGGGCACCTGCGTGCTTCGCGCGTGGCTCGTGGCGTCGTCCTGCGCTCAAGAGGTGCGCCGTGAGGGCCATCGCCCAGCGCCTGTTGCGGCAGGTCGTCCTGGTGCCTGTCGTGGCCGTGGCGTCGTACTTCCTCATGGCCTCGCTTCCGCTGACCACGGAGACGGACGCGAAGCGGCAGGTGTCGCGTGAGCTCGCGGCCTCGTACCGGAGGGATTTGGGCATCGGCGAGCCGCTGGGCTTCCTGCGCCCGTGGGAGAAGCTCTTTCGCGGCGAGCGTCTGGGCACGAGCGCCCAGGGCATCACCGGCGATGAGCTGCTGACGAAGCTGTCTGGCAGCGTGGGCGTGGGCTTGATGGCGCTGCCACTCGCGCTGACGTGGGCCCTGGGCTTTGCCTTGCTTCGGACCCGGTGGAGGAAAGGCCGGTGGGCCGCGCTCGGTGACGTGGTGCCCGCCGTGGCGTTCGGCACGCCCGTCTTCATCCCCGCGCTGCTGCTCGCGCCCGGCGTGGTGGAGCGTGGACACCTGCTGCCGGAGCTGTGCGCGGCGCTGGTGACGTCCATCTGGCCCGGCATCTTCCTGGGCACGCTCGTGGGCGACTCGCTGGAGGCGGAGTTGTCGCGCGACTACGTGCGCACCGCGCTGGGCAAGGGCCTGTCGCGCGCCGCCGTGCTGCGCCGTCACGTCCTGCCCAACGTGTGGCCCGCGATGCTGGACGCCGTGGGGCCGGTGGCCACGTCGCTGCTCGCCGGTTCCTTCGCCGCGGAGCGCGTCCTGGGCCTGCCGTACTTCGGCCAGCTCTACGTCCTCGCCGTGCTCAACAAGCAGGTGGCCGTCGTCGTCGTCGCCACCACCACCTTCGCGACCCTGCTCGTCATCGTGAGCCTCGCGGTGGAGGTGCTGCGCTACGCCGTGGACCCGCGCTCCCGGGAGGCCTCGGCATGAGCCGCATTCCCCTGCGCGCCCGCGTCGGCCTGGTGCTCCTCGTGGGACTGGGCCTGCTCAGCCTCGTGGCGGGGCGGCTCTTCCCGGAGGCCCTGGCCAGCACCTGTCCGCTGGGCATGGACCCCACGCGCCCGGACCGCACCGTCTGCGAACTCGCCTTTGGCGGGCTCTGGGTCTCCCTCGCAGTGGGGCTCGCCGCGGGCGCGCTCTCCACGTTCATCGGACTCGCCGTGGCCGCCGTGGCGCGGCTGTCCGGCGGCGCGGTGGAGCAGACGCTGCTGCGCGCCGTGGACGCCGTCTTCGCCTTGCCGGACGTGCTGGTGGTGATGGTGCTCCAACTCGCGGGGCAGTCGCTCTCCGACGCGGGAGCGGGCGGCGGCCTGGGCCCCTTCGGCCTGATGGTCGTCTCGCTGGCCCTGGTGGGCTGGGCGGGGCCCGCGCGCATGTTCCGCAACCGCCTGGCGACGCTCGAATCCCAGGAGTACGTGGCCGCGTCCCGGGCGCTCGGCGGAGGCGGCCTGCACCTGCTGCGCGTCCACCTGTGGCCCGCGCTTCGGCCCTTCGCGCTCGCGGTGTTCCTGTCGCGCCTCCCCGCCGCCATCCTCACCGAGTCCACCGTGAGCTTCTTCGGCATCGCCCGGATGGAGCCCATGTCCCTGGGCCGCTACCTGGGCACCAGCTACGCGGCCCTCATCTACGAGGGCGGCGGCCGGGTGGTGCTGCCCGCCTGGGCGCTGCTCGTGCTGCTGGTGCTCGGTGCCTCGCTCGCCTCCCAGGCGCTCTCCGAGTCCCCTCGCCGGGTGACCTGACGAGCACTGGAGTCGGGGTACCCGCCCCGGTGCGACGTGGAATTCCCAACGTTGGGGGAGGCGTTGTCCACACACGGAAACCTTTTGCCCACATTGGTGCCTCCATGTCCCTGACGCCTAGCGAAGAGCTTGCCACCTTCACCGAACTCGACACCCGCGAGCGCGAGGAGCGCACGGACTTGCTCAAGCTGGAGCCCGCGCGCGCCGCGGTGCTCGTCGTCGAGGATGATCCCTCCCACCGCGAAATCCTCGTGGAGATGCTGGCGGGCTGGGGCTACGAGCCCCTGCCCGTGGGCAGCGCCGAGGAGGCTGAATTCGCCGTGCGCAACAAGCGCATGGACGCCGCCATCGTCGACGTCTTCCTGCCCGGTCGCAGCGGCGCCACGCTGATGTCGCGGCTGCGCGAGCGCTTCCCCCAGTCCGTCCTCATTGGCGTCAGCGCCCTGAGCGACGCGGCCATGGCGCGCAAGTGCAAGGGCCTGGGCGCGGACCTCTTCATCGGCAAACCCCTGGATCCTCAGCGGCTGGCCGAGGCCCTCCAGTCCAGGCACACGAGCTGGCACTGATGCCCCCTCTGGCCCGGGGCGCCGGGGCGGGTTCCGGTTGCGCCATCCGCGTGAACGGTTGATGCTCCTGGGGTGAAGAACCTCGCTCCCGGCTTGCTGCTGGCCATGCCCCAGCTCGGCGATCCGAATTTCTACCGCTCGGTCGTCTTGATGCTGGAGCACTCAGAGACGGGCTCCATGGGGCTCGTCATCAACCGGGGGGCCCCCCTGACGCTCGGTGAACTGGCGCGCGGGCAGAACCTGGGCATCGCCGCTGGACGGAAGGAACATTCCGTCTACCTGGGCGGCCCGGTGGAGCCTCAGCGGGGCTTCGTCCTCCACGACGACACGGAGCAGCGGGAGAAGCACTCGGTGCTGCCCGGCCTGTTCCTGAGCGTGACGCTGGACGCGCTGGGCCCGCTCCTGACCAATCCGAACCCGCGCCTGCGCTTCTGCCTGGGGTATGCGGGCTGGGGGCCGCGTCAACTGGAGAGCGAGATTGCCGCCGGCTCCTGGCTCTTCACCGAGGCCACCGCGGAGGCGGTGCTTGGCCACGAGCCGTCGAAATTGTGGGATACGACGCTGCGTGGCATGGGGGTGGACCCCGCCATGCTGGTGATGGGAAGGGGAATGAACTGATGCTCGACGCCGAATTCATCCGGGCCCGCATCCTGGAGGCCCTGCCGGGCTCCGAGGTGGAGGTGCGGGACTACACCGGGACGGGAGACCACTACGAGGCCCGGGTGGTGAGCCCCGACTTCGCTGGGAAAGCCATGGTGCAGCAGCACCAGCTCGTATACGCGCCGCTCCAGCAGTGGCTGAAGAGCGGCGAGCTGCATGCGCTCGCGCTAAAGACCTATTCTCCCGAGCAGTGGAAGAAGCTCGGGACTCGCTAGAAGGAGCGGTACCCATGACGCCTGAACTCAAGGCCCGGTTGGAGCAGGAGACCCGGTCGCACAAGATTGTGCTCTTCATGAAGGGCAACGCCCTCTTCCCCCAGTGCGGCTTCTCCGCGCGGGCGCTGCAACTGCTGCAGCCCCTGGGGCAGGTCCACACGGTGGACGTGCTCGCGGATCCGGAGATTCGCCAGGGCATCAAGGACTTCACCAACTGGCCCACCATCCCCCAGATTTTCATCAACGGGCAGTTCGTCGGCGGCTCCGACATCCTGATGGAGCTGGCCGAGCGCGGTGAGCTGGCCGACCTGGTCGCGGGCAAGAGCCCGGCCTAGCGGAGGACGGGGCCTCGGGGAGTGACGGGCGAGGGGAGACCGATTCCCCTCGCTGCGGCTAGGATGGAAGGCCGCCGCCCCGAGGAACCTCTGTGGTCACCGCTACCCGTCACAATGCCCCCGAGAATCCGGACGAAGCCTCCGCCGAGGTGCCCAATGCGGGCCCCGCCGTCGAGGCGAACGTCCCCGTCGCAGAGAACCACGCAGCCGTCGCCCTGACGGACACCGTGTTGCCGGCCCAGGCGCCGGGCGTGGTGGTGGACCCGGACGACCTGGTCGACACGGCGAAGACGCCCACCCTCATGGACAAGGTGCAGCAGTTCCGCGCCCGCCATGAGAAGTGGGAGATGGCCGTCTTCTTCTTCGGCGGCTTCATCTACGACGTCATCACCATCAGCCGCATCGATGACACGCTGACGCTGGCGCAGAACTTCGGCTACCTGCTGGTCCTCACGGGACTGCTGTTGCTGGAGCAGCGCTACCCGGACGGCGTCGAGCCGCCGAAGTTCCTGCAGAAGGTCTGGCGCTGGCGCGAGGACGGCATCCACTTCCTCTTCGGAAGCCTGCTCAGCGCGTTCATGCTGCTGCTCTTCAAGAGCACGTCGGGCGCGCTGCCCTACCTGTTCGTGGTGGGCCTCTTCGCCCTGCTGGCGGCCAACGAGCTGCCCCTGTTCCGCAGGCTGGGGCCCATCATGCGCATGGTGCTGCTCAGCCTGTGCGTGACGATGTACTTCGTCTGCCTGCTCCCGGTGGTGCTGGGGCGCATGGGCTTCTGGGTCTTCCTGCTGGCCGTCGCCATGGGCTGCGCGAGCATCTTCGGGGTGATGCGCCTCATCCGGCGCTGGCGGCCGGACAACCGGTACCTGCTGCGCAACGTGGCCATCCCCGGCTTCGGCGTGCAGGCCGCGCTGCTGGGCCTGTACCTGGTGGGCGTGATTCCGCCGCTGCCGGTGGCCGTGCAGTTCGCGGGCATCTACCACCAGGTGGAGCGGGTGAGTCCGGGCATCTACCACCTGTCCTCGGTGGACTCCGGCGCCTGGTACAAGCCGTGGACGTGGGGCGGGCCGGACTTCCTGATGCAGCCGGGGGACAAGCCCTACTACTTCTTCCGCATCTTCGCGCCGAAGCACTTCCAGTCGTACAAGGTCCGCGTGCGCTGGTACTTCGACGACCCGCAGAAGGGCTGGACGACGTACGGCAACGGCTTCATGGCCACCGTCAGCAGCAACGGCACGGACGGCGGCTACCGTTTCTACGCGACGACGTCCAACCTGAAGCCCGGCAAGTGGCGCGTGGTGCTGGAGACGGAGGACGGGCACGAAATCCACCGTCTCAACTTCACCGCCGGGCCGGATGCGAACCCCGGACCCCGCGTCTTCGACGTCGCCGTGTCCACGCTCAAGGATGTGAAGCCCCTGGCGCTGTCGGAGTGGCAGGAGCGGGCCGCGGCCGCGGTGGCGAAACCCGCCACCGCCGCGCCGAAGCCGAAGTAGCGCGCCGGGCCTACTACTTCTTGCCCTTCCGGGCGGCCTTGTCCGCCGCCCAGAGGGACTTCATCCACGCCTCCACGTCCTTCGCCTTGCGAGGGATGTCGGCGGAGAGGACCTTGCAGCCGCGCGCGGTGACGACGACGTCGTCCTCGATGCGCACGCCGATGCCCCGGTAGCGCTTGGGCACGGTGAGGTCGTCCATCTGGAAGTAGAGGCCGGGCTCCACCGTCAGCACCATGCCGGCCTGGAGCTTCCCGTACTTGTAGGTCTCCTGCCGCGCCTGGGCGCAGTCGTGCACGTCCAGGCCCAGCATGTGGCTGACGTTGTGGAGCGAGTAGCGCTTGTAGAACTGGTGCTCGTCCTTGAGCGCCACCTCGGCGTCCTCGAGGATGCCCAGGGCCTCCAGGCCCTCCGCGAGCACGCGCATGGCCGCGCGGTTGGGCTCCATGAAGTCGTTGCCCGGCTTCACCTCGGCGAAGGCCGCGTCCTGCGCCTCCAGCACCAGCTCGTAGATTTCGCGCTGCTCCTTGGAGAACTTCCCGGAGATGGGCAGGGTGCGGGTGATGTCCGCGGTGTAGAGCGTCTGGCCCTCCACGCCCGCGTCCAGCAGCAGCAGGTCGCCAGGAACGAGCGGCCCGTCATTGTGGTGCCAGTGCAGGATGCACGCGTGGGCGCCGGAGGCGGCGATGGTGCGGTAGCCCACGTCGTTGCCTTCCACGCGGGCGCGGAGGTTGAAGATGCCCTCCACGTAGCGCTCCGTCTTCGCCGTCTTCAGGCCGCGGATGACGTCCTCGAAGCCGCGGTGCGTGGAGTCGATGGACGTCTGGAGTTCACGCAGCTCCTGCGCGTCCTTGAGCAGCCGCATCTCCGACAGCGCCTGGGCCAGCCCCTTGTCCTTGTCCTTCTCAGCCGGCTCCGGCACGGCGCCGTCCACCTTGGGCGACAGGCCGCGCAGCAAGCGCGTGGGACGGCTCGCCGCGCCGCTGAGGCCGGAGAGGAAGTCCGGCAGCTCGTTGAGGCCCCGGGCCTGGTCCACGCCGTAGCGGGTCTGGCTCTCCTTCACGCCCAGGCGGGGGCCTTCCCACAGCTCCCCCTTCACGCGGTCGGTGAAGAACGTGGCGTCGGTGCGGCCCGGGTTCGGCTCCACGAAGAGCACGTCGGTGTGGCCCCCCTTCTCCTTGGGCTGGAGGACGAGGACGCAGTCCGGCTCCAGGTTGCCGGTGAGGTAGTAGAAGTCGCTGCCCGGCCGGAAACGGAAGTTGGTGTCGTTGGCGCGCACCTTCTCGTGGCCGGTGGGAATGATGAGCGTCTCGCCGGGGAACAGCTTGGAGAGCGCCCGGCGGCGGGCCTTGAAGGCCTCCGCCTGCTTGATTTTCGGAGGCAGCTTCTTCGAGCGCGGCTTCCACGACTTCATCATGAAGTCGAGCAGGGCCGGCGGCGGCACCGTGTCGTGCGTGGCGGGCTTCGCGGGCGCTGCCGCGGGGGCCTGCTCCTCGGAGGTGACAATCGGCTGTTGCTCGCCCAGGGCGGGCTGAGCGGCGGCGGAAGAACGGGTCGTGGCCATGGACAACTCTTCACCCGACCCTGGCGCGCCTTCAAGTCAGAGTTGTCGCGGGCGGTGCCGCAATGTCCTCCCGGAGAAGCGCCACCTGCCCCAGGAGGACGGGCACGGCCGTCTCCACGCGAAGAATGCGGGGCCCCAACGAAAACGGGCGGAAACCATGGGCTTCCAGGAGGTCGGCCTCGAAGGGCACCCAGCCGCCGTCCGGTCCAATGGCCAGTACGACGCGTTGGGCCAGGCCCACGCCCAGCGCTCGGAGCGACTGCCTCGCGGGCGGGTGGGGGAGCAGGCGGAGCGTCTGGGGGCCGAAGAAGGCGTCGAGCTCGTCTTCGACGAAGGGACGGAAGCGCTCTCGGACCAGCACTTCTGGGAGGCGCGTATCCCGGGCCTGCTCCAGTCCCTGGATGAGCAGCTCGTGGACGAAGGCGGGGGCCAGCACCTTGGAGTCGAAGTAGCTCTTCTCCACGCGCGCCGCGTTGAGCAGGACGATGCGGTCCACGCCCAGCGAGGCCACCGCGGGCAGCACCTTCTTCAGCGCCTTGGGGCGGGGGATGGCCAGCAGCAGGTCGATGCCCGCGCGCGGGGGCGGAGGCTCGGTGAGGGTGACGCGCAGGTGCAGCACGCCAGCGCTGTTCTCCAGCACCTCGCCAGTGCCGGTGAGGCCGCCCAGGTGTCCTACGCGGAGGGACTCGCCGGGCTCGGCGCGCAGCACCTCGCGGGCGTGCTGGGCCCGCCGTCCGGTGAGGCGCGCGGTGCCGTCGGGCAGGAAGTCTTCGTCCAGGAGGAGCAGCAGGTTCACCGGGCCTCTGTACTCCGTCGCCTGGAGGCTTGGGGAATCTTCGGCCCAGAGGGGGCGGTGTCCGGCCGCCGTTGCCCCGGGGAAGCCGGCCCCCGGGCACCCAGCCTGCCCGGCCCTCCCGTGGTGGGACTTGCCCCTGCTCGGAGCGTGCCGTAAAGGCGATGGCCGTGCGTAACCTCTGCCTGCGTTGCCGCCGTCCCGAGAGCGCGTGTTATTGCGCGCAACTGCCGCCCCGGCTGGAGACTCGCACGCGCGTCGTGTTCCTCCAGCACCCGCGCGAGAGCCGCGTGGCCATTGGCACCGCGCGCATGGCGCACCTGTCGCTGAGCAACTCCGAGCTGCATGAGGGCGTGGACTTCACCGGCCACCGGCGAATCGAGGAGCTGGCCGCGCAGCGGGACTCCGTCGCGGTGCTCTTCCCGGGCGAGGACGCCATCCCGGTGGAGGAGGCGCGGCTGAATCCTCCCAAGACGCTCATCGTCGTGGACGGCACCTGGCCGCAGGCAAAGAAGGTCGTGTCGCGCAACCCGGTGCTGGCCGGGCTGCCGCGCATCGGCTTCGTGCCGCGCCGGCCCAGCAACTACCGCATCCGCGCGGAGCCCGCGGACCACTGCGTGTCCACCATCGAGGCGGTGGTGGAGATGCTGGGCATCCTGGAAGGGGACCCCGCGCGCTTCGACACGATGCTGCGGGCCTTCGAGTACATGGTGGATACGCAGTTGGAGCGGCAATCCACGCGCACCTCACCCAATCGGCGCCGCATCTACTTCGGGCCGTGGCGTCCACCGCTGGAGCTGCGCTCGCTGGCGGAGCGCTTCGAGAAGCTCGTCGTCTTCTACGGCGAGGCGAACGCGCACCCCGCGGGCGGCGAGGAGATTCCCACCGAGCTGGTGCACGCGGTGGCGTGCCGTCCGGCCACGGGCGAGCGCTTCGAGGCCATCATCGCGCCGGAGCAGCCCCTGGCCTACAGCACGCCGCTGCACGTGGAGTTGTCGGAGGACGTCCTCCGCGCGGGCGAGCCCCGGGCCGAGGCGATGAAGCGCTTCGAGGCCTTCCTCCGCCCCGATGACGAGCTGGCGGTGTGGACCACGTTCGCGCTGGACCTGCTGTGGGCGGGCGGCATCACCCGGCGTCCGGCGAGCAGCGTGCGCCTGGCCACCGCGCGCGCGCTGAAGGGCAAGGCGGGCGGCGTGGAGCAGGCGATGACGCTGTTGCAGGGGCCGGAGTTGCCGCAGTGGGCCCCGGGCCGCGCGGGCCGGCGCATCCGCGCGCTGGAGTCCGTGGTGCGCGAGCTGGTGGCTCGAGGTAACGCCACCGAGCCGCCTCAGAAGCTGCCTCGCACGGGCAGCTGAGTCCGAGGCCCGTTCCCGTCCGCGCCGTGCGTCGCGGGCGGGCACATGGGGCCGTCGTCTCCCGCCCGCCTCAGGGCAGCAGGCCCGTCCTGGCCTCCTTGGCGTAGCGCCCTCGCGGGAAGTCGTTGAGGTACTGGCGGTATTCGTCCTTGGCCCGGTGCGATTCGAGCTTCTCCTCGAAGCACCGCGCGCGCAGGTAGCGCGCCTGCTCGCGGTGGGACGCCCTTGGGCTGCGCTGGGCAATCTCGTCCAGGCCTACCAGGAAGCTCTCGCACTTGCGCGAGTTCACCTTGAGCCGGGCGTAGCCCAGGAATCGCTCGTCGGCGTCCTTGGACATCAGCGCCATGGGAATCAACGGCTCGCGCTGCTTCGGTGTTTGCTTCGCCACGGCCTCCGGAGGCGGCTGGGGCTCCGGCGCGGGCGGCCTGGGGACGTTCACCGACGGCACGGGGTAGGGCGCGAACTCGTGGTTCGGGTCCACGGGGGCCGGGGGCGCGGTCGGGGTGCTTCCCGCGGCGGCCACGGGGGCCAGGGCATTCGCCGGTGGCGGCGCGGGCTCGGGCGCCGGGGCTTCACCGATGGGCTCCTGCGGCGTGGGCGCCACCGCCGCCACCGCGCCTGGCGTCATGGGGGCGGGCCGA
This sequence comes from Myxococcus virescens, assembly GCF_900101905.1. Taxonomy (NCBI): domain Bacteria; kingdom Pseudomonadati; phylum Myxococcota; class Myxococcia; order Myxococcales; family Myxococcaceae; genus Myxococcus; species Myxococcus virescens. Next base: position 210,005 of record NZ_FNAJ01000009.1, read on the forward strand.
GCGCTGATGGGGCGGGGCGGGCTCACGGGGACTTCGTCCACCGGAGCCCGGAGCTCCGCGATGGCCCGCAGGTCCGGCTTCGACATCTTCCGCGGGTTCAGCGTGTGCTTCTCCGCGTGCAGTTCCACCCGCTCGCCAGGCCCGACCCGCCGCGGCGGCTGACCCTCTGCCTCGACGCGGACCTGCCCTTCCGCGACGGCCACGGCGGCGCCGTCCTTCGTGCGCTCCACCGTGAAGACCGTGCCCACCACGGAGACGCGCAGGCCCGCCACCTCCACCATGAATCCTTGGCGCGCCGTGTGCGAGGCCTCGACGGACAGGCGTCCCTTGTTCACGGTGAGGTGCACATCGCGCGGCTCCGCGCGGGACAGCTCGACCTCCGAGCCCGCCGACAGCCGAACGCGGCTCTCATCCGGCAGCCGAAGCAACGCACTGGAGCGCGCGGGCGTCCGCACCGCCACGCCTGAACGCAGCCGCATGCCAGGCTTGAGCGCGCGCTCCGTGCCTCCCGCTTCGCGCAGGATGGCACCCGCGACGGCGACCCGTTCTGTCTCCGTGGTGGCGTCGAGCTTCTCCGCTGCATTCGTGGGGACAGACGGCTCGCTGCCGGTCGCGGCGTGAGCGGCGGTCTCCGGAGCCTGCGGCACCGTGGGAACCGCGTCACCTCCGTTCGACGGAACGGAGGCACCCGACGCAGGAGCAGAGGGGGCATCCCCCCGAGCCACGTGCGCTCCGCTCTCGTCCATTGCCCGGGGAGCGCGAACCATCCAGAACGCCAGCATTGCCGCGCAGACGCCCGCGAGCGCCACGACCCACGGCCAGCGGGCGCTGGGCGCGCTGCGCACCATGCGCCGAGCCGCTTCCGCGCGAAGTCCTTCGCTCATGGCGTCCGTGCGCGGCGCGGGCAGGGTGCCGCGGCCCTCGTGGAGGACAGCGCGGGACTGCCGCACCTGCTCCAGCGCCTGGGCACATTCGGAGCAGGTGGCGACGTGCGCCTCCACCCGTCCGCTCGCATCTGCGTCCAACTCGCCCGCGGCCAGGGCCCACAGGGAGTGGTGCTCATGTCGCGCCATGGAAGCCTCCGGGACGGTTGGCGCCGAGCAGTCGCTGCATGGCTTCGTTGAACTCCAGCCGCGCATGGTGGAGGCGGCTGCGGACGGTGTTGGGTGAGCTGCCCACGGCGTCGGCAATCTCGTCCGGGCTCATTCCACACAGCTCGTAGTACACGAAGACGATGCGCTTCTTGGGCTTCAGCCGTTCCAGCGCCAGCTCCACCAGCCGGGCCGCCTGACGCCGCGAGGCCACCCGCTCAGGGTCGTCTCCTTCCGCCGCCGGTTCTGGGAGCTCCCAGACGGGGTCCTCCGGCCGGCGCCGCTTCCAGCGCAGGTGGGACAGGGCCACGTTGGAGCACACGCGATAGAAGAAGGTCCGGAATCGGGACTCACCCCGGTAGCTCTTCACGGCTGTCAGCAGCCGGAGATAGGCCTCCTGGAGCAGGTCCTCCACGTCCACGCGGTTGCCGACCAGGTGCCACAAGGTGCGGGAGGCATCCGCCTGCGTGAGCGCATAGAGCTGTTCGAATGCCGTCAGGTCGCCCTCCTGGATGCGCCGGACCAGTGCCTGGAGCCGCACCTCGTCCTGGGCGGGAACGCCGGACACGTCGCGTCCCTTTCGCTCCTCGGGGAGGTGGGTGACGTGCGCGAATGAGCGGGCTCCACGCAGGAACACCAGGGGTTCTCCCTCGAGGGGTGGTCGGGGTCCGGCGCGGTGCGAGCCCGGCCCGGTGACCGACTGAAAGGTCCAGGCCACTACATACCTCCATGGCCATGGGTCTCCGGAAAGACGAAAGCCGATCAAATAAATTTTTTGATCATCCGTCTGCGCTACGGAGTCCATCGCTGCTGAAACCGGAAAGCACCCCCGGTGGCCGGACCGGTACCCCTGAGTTCTCGGAGTCCCCACTCATGCGGAACACCCCCATACGTAGCCTCATGTGGCTGCCGTTGCTCGCCGTCCTCGCCGTCCTCCCGGGCTGCATCGTCCATGGAGAGGATGACTGGTACGACGACTACGACGACGACATCTGCTACTGCTCCTCCGACAAGGATTGCAGCACCGGTGAGAGCTGCCGCAGCGGCGTCTGTCGGACCGTTCCACCGGGCTCGGGCGAGTGTTCCTCCTCCCTGGACTGCCCCGGGTCCCAGATCTGCATCAACAGCGTCTGCTCGCAGTTCTGCTCGCGTGACTCCGACTGCGGTTCGGGCCAGCGGTGCGACGACCGCTACTGCGTTGGGACCGGCGGGACGCGCCCGGACGCGGGTTCTGATGGCGGGACGCGCCCGGATTCGGGGACGGACGGGGGGACGCGTCCAGATGCTGGCTCCGACGGCGGGACGCGCCCGGATGCGGGCGTGGACGGGGGTTCTCCTCAGCTGTGCCGGGTGAACATGGATTGCGGTACGGGGAACTACTGCATCAACAACCAGTGCATCCGCGGCTGCTATGACGATTCCTGGTGCGATGCCAAGGACACCTGCGTGAGCGGCCTGTGCCGTCCGCGCCCGGTGGACCCGAACACCTGCTCCACCGCGGCGGACTGCTCCGGCGGGAAGGACTGCGTGGATGGCCAGTGCCGCGCGGCTTGCGACTCCACCACCCAGTGCCCGGACGACTACAGCTGCCAGATTGGCTACTGCATGCCCATTCCGGATGGGGGCCAGTGCCGCGCCAACTGCGAGTGCCCCGCCGGCCAGGTCTGCTTCAATGGCCAGTGCAAGCCGCCGCAGCCGGACCCGGGCCAGACGTGCGTGGCCAACTGCGACTGCCCCTCGGGTGAGGTCTGCACCAACGGTTACTGCCGTCCGCCGGCCCCCCCGCCGGACGCGGGCACGGGCACGGCCTGCCAGGCCAACTGCGACTGCCCGTCGGGCGAGGTCTGCTCCAACGGCCAGTGCAAGGTGCCGCCGCCTCCTCCGGTGCAGGATGCCGGGACGTCCACCCCGGTGTGCCGCGCCAACTGCGAGTGCCCGTCCGGTCAGGTCTGCACGGACGGCGTCTGCAAGCCCGTCAACACGGGCAGCGGCAACAGCTGTCAGGCCACCTGCGAGTGCCCCGCCGGCGAGCGCTGCATCGACAACGTCTGCTGGCTGTAGTCGGGACGGACGCCAGCGTCAGGGAGCCACCATGCGCCAGCAGCGGTGGATCTCCTTGCGCTGGAAGTCTTCGGGGATGGAGCGAGGGGTGATTTCCTCCACCTCCATCCCGCGCGTGGCCTTCGGCTCCAACTGGAACCCCAGGAAGTTGTTGGAGAAGTAGAGGACGCCACCGGGCGCGAGCAGCGCCCGGATGGCGGCCAGCAGGCGCGGGTGGTCGCGCTGCACGTTGAAGCTGCCCGACATCTTCTTCGACGTGGAGAAGGACGGCGGGTCGCACACCACCAGGTCGTACCGCTCTGGCGCGTCGGCCTGGGCCTCCACCCAGGCCTTGGCATCCGCGCGCACCAGCGTGTGCCGCGCGTTGGCCAGGCCGTTGAGGTCCAGGTTGTCCTCGGCCCAGTCCAGGTAGGTGTTGGACAGGTCCACCGTCATCGTGCTCGCGGCGCCTCCCGCGGCGGCGTAGACGGTGAAGGCCCCGGTGTACGCGAAGAGGTTGAGGAAGCGCTTGCCCCGGGCCTCCTCCCGCACGCGCGCGCGGGTGTTGCGGTGGTCCATGAAGAGGCCGGTGTCCAGGTAGTCGCCCAGGTTCACCCAGAACTTCAGGCCCTGCTCCTCCACCACGATGCGCCCGCTGTCCTGGCCCACCCGGCCGTACTGCGAGCGGCCCCAGGGCTGGGGCGTGTGCGTCTTCACGAAGATGCGCTCGGAGGGAACGGCCAGCACCTGCGTCACCGCGGCCAGGACTTCCTCCCGCTGCGTGTCCGCGGCACCGGAGGCGATGGCGCGCCGCCGGGGGTATTCCACGACGTGGACGCGGTCGCCGTAGACGTCGATGGCGTACGGGTACTCGGGGATGTCCCTGTCGTAGACGCGGAAGGCCGTCAGGCCCTGTGTCCGGGCCCACTTCCGGAAGCGCTTGTCCCCCTTGCGCAGGCGGTTGGCGAACATGCCCTCGGGGCCGGTTGCGTCGTGAGAGCCATGCGTACCTTGTGTGTCAGCCATGCCCAAGCGTCCTTCCGTCCAGACCACCGCGGCCCCCCTCATCCCTGAGTCTCCGACGTACGACAAGCTCCGAAAGGCGGCCGCGGGGTGTCAGGCCTGCCCGCTGTGGCGCACGGGCACCCAGACTGTCTTTGGCGAATCCGAGGGCCAGCCGCGCCCCGGCCCCCGGGTGATGCTGGTGGGGGAGCAGCCGGGAGACCAGGAGGACCGGGCCGGCAGGCCCTTCGTGGGCCCCTCCGGACGGCTGCTGGACGAGGCGCTGGAGGCCGCTGGAATCGACCGCGCGCAGGTGTACGTCACCAATACGGTGAAGCACTTCAAGTGGACTGGCCAGGGGCCCCGGCGCATCCACGCGAAGCCGACCACGACGGAGATTCGCGCCTGCCTGCCGTGGCTGGAGGCGGAGATTCGTGTGTTCCGCCCGGACGTCCTCGTCTGCCTGGGGGCCACCGCGGCGCAGGCGCTGCTGGGCAAGGCGTTCCGGGTGACGCAGTCTCGCGGGCAGCCGCTGGCGTCGGAATGGGCGCGGGTGGTGGTGGCCACGGTGCACCCGTCTTCCATCCTCCGCGCGCCGGACCCTCGGGCGAAGGAGGCCGCTCTGGAGGCCTTCGTGGACGACTTGCGCCAGGTGGCGCGCATCATCCACGGCCTGTCGGAAGGGGAGGGCGCGCACGCGCCCATGTCGTAGGGAAGCACCGCGGCGGGATTGCGGTCCGGACGCGAGGGAAGAAGACTCCGCCGCCATGAGCGTGCGCGTCGAGAAGAACGGCCTCGTCACCACCGTCATCCTGGACCGCCCGGAGGTGCGCAACGCCGTGGATGGCGCCACCGCCCAGTCCCTGGCGGAGGCCTTCCGTGCCTTCGACGCGGACCCGGACGCGCGGGTGGGCGTGCTCCATGGAGAAGGGGGCACCTTCTGCGCCGGGGCGGACCTGAAGGCCGTCTCCGAGGGCCGGATGCCCCGTTTGGAGCTGGATGGGGATGGTCCCATGGGCCCCTCGCGCATGGTGCTGTCCAAGCCCGTCATCGCGTCCATTGGCGGCCATGCCGTGGCGGGCGGCTTGGAGCTGGCGCTGTGGTGTGATTTGCGCGTGGCCGAGGAGGATGCCGTCCTGGGCGTCTTCTGCCGCCGCTGGGGCGTGCCCCTCATCGACGGGGGGACGGTGCGGCTGCCCCGGCTCATTGGCCTTTCGCGCGCGCTGGACCTCATCCTCACGGGCCGGCCTGTCTCCGCCCAGGAGGCGCTGGCCATGGGGCTGGTCAACCGCGTGGTGCCCCGGGGGCAGTCGCGCGAGGCCGCGGAGGCCCTGGCGCGCGAGGTGGCCGCCTTCCCGCAGGCGTGCATGAACGCGGACCGGCGCTCCGCCTACACCCAGGCGGGGCTGGGCACCGAGGAGGCACTGCGTCAAGAGTTCGCCCGCGGTGTCAAGGTCCTGGAGTCGGAGTCCATTGCCGGCGCCACGCGTTTTGCCCAAGGGGCAGGGCGTCACGGGAAGTTCGAATAGGCGGGTCCTGCTGCGGGCAGGGAGGGACTGTGTTAGTTCCCCCGGCATGCGCTTCGACACGCTTGCCATTCACGCCGGTCAGGAGCCGGACCCCACCACCGGCGCCATCATGACGCCCGTCTACCTGTCTTCCACCTACGTCCAGGATGGCCCCGGAGAGCACAAGGGCTACGAGTACAGCCGGACGCAGAACCCCACCCGCAAGGCGCTCCAGGACTGTCTGGCCGCGCTCGAGGGGGCGAAGTACGGCGCGGCCTTCGCCTCGGGCCTGGCGGGCACGGACATGCTGATGCACATGCTGGATTCGGGCGACCACGTGGTCGTCTCGGACGATGTGTACGGCGGCACCTTCCGCCTCTTCGACAAGGTGTTCCGGCGGGCCGGGCTGCACTTCTCCTTCGTGGACCTGTCCAAGCCGGAGAACTTCGAGGCGGCGATTACGCCGAAGACGAAGATGGTGTGGGTGGAGTCCCCCACCAACCCGATGCTCAAGCTCATCGACCTGGCGCGCATCGCCGAGGTCGCCAAGAAGCGGAACATCCTCTCCGTCGCCGACAACACGTTCATGACGCCGTACTTCCAGCGCCCGCTGGACCTCGGCTTCGACGTGGTGGCGCACTCCACCACCAAGTACATCAACGGCCACAGCGACGTGGTGGGCGGCTTCGTCTGCACCAGCCGTGAGGACGTGGCAGAGAAGATGTACTTCCTCCAGAACGCGGTGGGCGGCGTGTCCGGCGCCTTCGACAGCTTCATGGTGCTGCGCGGCGTGAAGACGCTGCACGTGCGCATGGACCGCCACGCCTCCAACGCGATGAAGGTGGCGCAGTTCCTGGCGTCCCACCCGAAGGTGAAGAAGGTCACCTACCCGGGCCTGGAGTCGCACCCGCAGCACGCGCTGGCGAAGCAGCAGATGTCCGGCTTTGGCGGCATGGTGACCTTCGACATCCAGGGGGGCCTGGAGGCGGCCCGCACCTTCCTCAAGACGGTGAAGGTGTTCGCCTGCGCCGAGTCGCTCGGTGGCGTCGAGTCCCTCATCGAGCACCCGGCCATCATGACCCACGCCTCCATTCCCAAGGAGACGCGCGAGCAGCTGGGCATCACCGACGGCTTCATCCGCCTGTCCGTGGGCATCGAGGACGCGCGGGACCTGGTGGACGACCTGTCCCAGGCGCTCGACGCCGCGAAGTAGCCGTCAGGGCCTCGCGCCCCTTCGGTTTCCAGGGCCTCCCCGCGCTCGCCTTTCCGGAAGCGCGCGGAGGCCCTTGTCATGTGGAGGCGGCGTGCTGATTTGCTAGTCTGCCCGCTCAGGCAGTGCCCGCCCCTGGAGACCGACCCCCATGACCCGAGAAGAAGCGCAGATGCTGGCGCAGGCGTTCCTCGCCGCCAACGGCAGCCCCAACAGCGTCGGCATCAACCCGCAGGGCTTCGGCGGCGTCGCCCTGGGCGATGCGCAGCTCTACTTCGAGTGGCACGACAAGGAGCAGGCGCTGGAGTGCAGCGCCCTCATCCACCGGTTCCGGGACACCCCCAAGCCGGGCATCCTGGAGGGCTTCCAGGACGAGCAGAAGAAGGGCACCGACACCGGCGGCGGCACCGTGGACTTCGAGCCGGAGAACAAGTCCCTGTTCCTCAGCCGCACCTACACCACGGCGCCGCAGATCCCCATCTTCAACGACGACATGAAGCGGTTGATGAAGGCCAGCATCGAGTGGAGCAGCACCGTCCTGAACCGGGTGGCGGACCGCGTCTTCGGACGCTGATCCTTTGCCGCAGTGCGGCAAAGTGAGGGGCATCGCAACTTCCCGGACCCTGGGACGATAATCCCCTCACCAGCAGTCCACTCCTTCCAAATCGCCTGGAGCCCCCATGAACCCCATCGAGCGCGGCCGGAAACTCATCAACACGGTCCGTACCGGTGCCGAGAAGGCCATTGACCGTACGCAGGACGCCGTGGGTAACGCCGTCGACAACGTGAAGGACGCCGCGGCTGCCGGTGGCCGCAAGGTCGGCCAGTTCGTGGACGGCTTCGAGAACGCCGTCTCCGGCACCGCCCGGGGCGTGGGCAACGTCGTCGGCGGCGCCGCGCGGGGCGTGCAGGAGTTCTTCGGCGGCGGCAACCAGCCGGACCGCGTGCATGACGGCAAGCTGCTGGGCGCGGACGGCGCGACGTTCCCGCCGGGCACCCCGCTGGCGGACATCCCGGGCGTGACGCCGGCCAACAACCCGAACCCGCAGTCGACCATCCTCTACGTCAACGGCATCCTGACGACGAAGGAGACCCAGTCGGAGAGCCTGCAGGCCATCGCCAACGCGACGGGCTCGCGCGTCGTCGGCATCCACAACGCCACCGAGGGCATGGGCGCGGACCTGGCCCAGTGCGTGAAGGACAAGCTGGACAAGGGTACCAACCCCGCAGTGGACACCCTGGCGGACGCGCTCTACACCGAGCTCAAGGCCGGCCGTGACGTGCACCTGATGGCGCACAGCCAGGGTGGCCTCGTCTCCAGCCGCGCGCTGAACGACGTGTACAACCGGCTGCGCATCGAAGATGGGATGTCCAAGCAGGACGCCAGGGCGCTGATGGGGAAGATCAACGTGGAGACGTTCGGCGGCGCCGCCGCCACGTACCCGGACGGCCCGAACTACGTGCACTACGTGAACCGTGGCGACCCGGTCCCCAGCATGTTCGGCCTGGGCCCCATCCCGGACAAGTGGAACCCCGTCGCGGACGGTGGCAAGGGCTCCAAGGTCCACCAGTTCAACGAGTTCCACCTGAACCCGTTCGACGGCCACAGCTTCGAGGACGTCTACCTCAAGAACCGCGTGCCGTTCGACCAGGCCCGCGAAGGCAACTTCAACAAGTAACCCATGGCTACCGCTCCCCGCAGTGGCCTCGCTGGCCTGCTCAGGTCCTGGATTTCGGGCCTGGGCCCCGCAGCTCCGGCGGATACGCCGCTGACGCGGGAGTCTGCCCAGCGACTGGTCCAGGGCTTTCTCCATGAAGAGGGCACGCCGCCCAGCCCGGGCATCAATCCCCAGGGCTTCGGCGGGCTCTCCGCGGGGGGCGCGTCGCTGTACTTCGAGTGGTTGGAGGACACCCAGGCGCTGAAGTGCAGCGCCTTGGTGTACCGCTTCCGCGAGCCGCCCAAGCCCGGCGTCATCGAGGGCTTCCAGGCGGAAGAGCGGGAGGGCACGGATGCCGGTGGCGGCACCGTGGACTACGAGCGGGAGAACCGGGGCCTCTACCTGGCCCGGACGTACACCCGCATGCCGTCCGAGCGCGCCTTCGCCAAGGAGATGCGCCGGCTGATGAAGGTCAGCATCAAGTGGAACTCCGAAGTGTTGGACCGCGTCGCTTCGCGCGTGTTCCACCCGGAGGAACTGGAATCCAAGGACACGTCGCGTTGAAGTAGCGCCCATGCGCTACTTCGAGGACTTCCAGCCCGGGGACGTGAGCGAACACGGCCCCCACGTGGTGTCGCGCGAGGAAATCATCGCCTTCGCGACGCAATTCGACCCGCAGCCCTTCCACCTGAGCGACGAAGCCGCCCGCGACAGCATCTTCGGCGGGCTGGTGGCCAGCGGTTGGCACACCGCCTCGCTGTGTCACCGGCTGTTGGTGGACAGCTTCCTGGGGCAGACGTCCAGCCTGGGCTCGCCCGGCTTGGATGAGCTGCGCTGGCTCAAGCCCGTGCGTCCGGGGGACACGTTGCACGTGCGGGTGGAGGTCGTCTCCGCCACGCCGTCGCGCAGCAAGCCGGACCGGGGCGCCATCAAGCTCCGCATGGAGGTGCGCAACCAGAAGGACGAGGTGGTGATGACGGAGCTGGCGAACGTGCTCTTCGGCCGGCGTCCATGAACACGAAGGGCCTCCCGTTTCCGCTGCGGAAACGTGGAGGCCCTCGGTGCTTCCCGGGCGCGAGCGCGCCGGGGACTACGCCGCCGTGCGGTGCAGGTAGTCGATGAGGTCGATCTTCGTGACGATGCCGACCACCTTCTCGCCGTCCTTCACCACCGCCACGTTGTCCTGAGCGAAGACTTCGCGCAGGCGGGCGATGCTGGTGTCGAGCGACAGCGCGCCCTGCAGCGGCGCGATGATGCTGTCGATGGCGTCGGAGAACTTCGCCTTGCCGGCGACCAGCGCGTTGAGCAGGTCGTACTCGTGCACCATGCCCACCGTGCGGCCGTCGTCGCCCACCACCGGCATCTGGCTGATGCCGTGGCCGCGCATCGTCTCGACCACCTGGTCGACCTTGTCACCGCGGCGCGCCGTCTTCACGTCCTTGCGCTTGTCGCCCAGGATGTCGCGGATGGTGCCGGCGCCCTTCTCCTCCAGGAAGCCGTTGTCGCGCATCCACTCGTCGGAGTGGAACTTGCTGATGTAGCTGCTGCCCGAGTCCGGCAGCACGACGACAATCGTCTTGCCCTTGCCCACTTCCTTGGCCAACTGCACCGCGACGTGAATCGCCGCGCCCGAGGAGCCGCCGGCGAAGATGCCTTCCTCACGCGCCAGGCGGCGCGCGGCGATGAAGCACTGGCGGTCATCGACCTGGCGCACGTCGTCCAGGTGGGTGAAGTCCATGGCGCCGCACAGCATGTCCTCGCCGATGCCTTCCACCTTGTAGACGTGCGGCTCGGTCAGCTTGCCCGTCTTGAAGTAGCCCTCGTAGACGGAGCCCTCCGGGTCCACGCCCACGTTCTTGAGGCCGGGAATCTTCTCCTTCAGGAACTTGCCGGCGCCGCTCATGGTGCCGCCGGTGCCCAGGCCCGCGACGAAGTAGTCGAACTTGCCCTCGGTCTGCTCGTAGATCTCAGGACCGGTGGTGTTGTAGTGCGCCTCGATGTTGTCGGGGTTGTGGTACTGGTTGAGCATGAACGCGCCCGGCGTCTCGCGGTGCAGGCGCTTGGCCGTCTCGTAGTAGCTGCGCGGGTCCTCGGCCGGCACGTTCGTCGGCGTCACCACCACCTGAGCGCCCAGCGCCTTGAGGCGGTTGATCTTCTCCAGGGACATCTTGTCCGGCATGGTGAAGATGCACTTGTAGCCTTTGACGGCCGCGGCCAGCGCCACGCCCATGCCGGTGTTGCCGGACGTGTTCTCGACGATGGTGCCGCCGGGCTTGAGCTTCCCCTCCCGCTCGGCCTTCTCGAGGATGTAGAGCGCCATGCGGTCCTTGATGGACGCGCCCGGGTTCATGAACTCGCACTTGACCAGCACGGTCGCGTCGTTCGGCCCGACGAGCTTGTTGAGCTTGACCAGCGGCGTGTTGCCAATGGCGGTGAGGATGTTCTCGTGGATGTCCATCGCGGCTTCCATAAGTTAATGAGGGTTCGCGGCGCGTCTTATATGCCGCCGCACTGGCCCGGTCGACAGCGTGTGGCCTCTTGCGACCCTGGAGCGTGTTGAACCCGCCCCGGCGGGCAGGGAGTTCCGACGCACCCGGACGAGGGGGGAGGATGGCCGCCCGTCGGGTTGGCGACAGCCCGGGGGGCGTCCGGCCATCCGCCCGGACAGGCCTTTGACCCGGATGGGCGCGCCTCCGATACTCGCGTGCGACTTGCGTCAACCCCCTCCGGAGAACCCCGTCGATATGGAACTCGAGGCCGCCCTGCGCGACCAGGTGGGACAGGCCATGGGCCGTCCCGTTCCCAACGCCCCCATCACGAAGCTGAAGGGCGAGGCGAGCAGCCGCTCGTACTACCGCGTTGGCGCGCCGCCCGAGAGCTGGGTGGTGATGGTGATGCCGCCCGACTCGACGAAGAAGAGCGACGAGGCCACCAAGGGCGAGCCGCCCAAGGAGCTGCCCTTCATCAACGTGCACCGCTACCTGGAGAAGCTGGGCGTGCGGGTGCCGCGCATCCACCGCTACGACGAGCCGGCGGGGATGATGGTGATTGAAGATTTGAGTGACATCACCTTCGAGTCCGCGCTGGAGGGCGGCAAGCACCACGAGGCGCTCTACACCCGCGCCGTGGACCTGCTGGCGCGCCTGCGCGCGGCGGCGGAGAAGGCGGAGGACCCGGACTGCCTGGCCTTCACCCGCGCCTTCGACGAGGACCTCTACGACTGGGAGCTGCACCACTTCCGCGAGTGGGGCCTGGAGGCGTGGAGTGGCAAGAAGCCCACGGACGCCGAGCGCGCCGAGCTGGACGCCACCTTCCGCGACATCGCCCGGCAGCTGGCCGCCGCGCCGCGTGGCTTCACGCACCGCGACTACCAGAGCCGCAACATCATGATGAAGGAGGGCGAGCTGGTCGTCATCGACTTCCAGGACGCACTCCAGGGTCCGCGCCAGTACGACCTGGTGGCGCTCTTGCGCGACAGCTACGTGGAGCTGGACCGCGACTTCGTGGACGCGATGCTGGACCGCTACATCGCCACCTTCCAGGAGGTGAGCGGCGAGCGCATCGACGCGGCGTCCTTCAAGGCCTTCTTCGACTTGCTCACCATCCAGCGCAAGCTGAAGGACGCGGGCCGCTTCGAGTTCATCAACCGGGTGAAGGGCAACCCGGGCTTCCTGGTGTCCATCCCCGCGTCGCTGCGCTACGTGCGTGACGGCTTCGCGCGGCGGCCGGAGCTGCGCAGGCTGCAGGACCTGGTGGCGAAGTACGTCCCGGAGCTGGCGGCCTGAGATGAAGGCCATGGTCCTCTGCGCGGGGCTGGGCACGCGCCTGCGCCCGCTCACCGAACGCTGGCCCAAGCCGGCGATGCCATTCCTGGGACAGCCGCTGCTGCGCTACCACCTGGCGGTGCTGAAGGCCGCGGGCGTGACGGCGGTGGGCATCAACACCCACCACCTGCCGGACACCATGGAGGCGGTGGCCCGCGCCGAGTGCGCTCGCGCGGGGCTGCCGCTGCACGTGGTGAACGAGCCCGTCATCCAGGGCACCGGCGGCGGCATCCGCGGCCTGCGGGACTTCCTGTCGGACGGCGACTTCATCGTCTTCAACGGCGACATCCTCTACCCGGTGGACCTGCGGCCGGTGGTGGCCGTGCACCAGGCGTCCGGCGCGCTGGCCACCCTGGTGCTGCAGCCCATGCCAGTGGGGGAGACGTACGCCGCGGTGGAGCTGGACGCGGAAGGGCGCGTGCGCCGCATCGCCGGCCACGGCCCTGGCGGTGAAGGCTTGTCGCCGTGGCACTTCACCGGCGTGCACGTGATGTCGCCGCGCGTCTTCGACTTCATGTCGCCGCGAGGTGAGGAGGACATCAACCGCGGCGTCTATGTCCGTGCCATGGAGGCCGGGCAGCTGGTGCGCGGCGTGCGGGTGGACGGGTATTGGTCCGACCTGGGCACGCCGTCGCGCTACCTCGCCACCGTGCAGGACGTGCTCGCGGGGCGCGTGCGGCTGGAGTGGCTGGGCGCGGACTCACCGCTGGCGGGGACCACGCGCGGCGCGAGTGGCACCTGGGCGCAAGCGGAGGCCCGCCTGGACGGCACGGCGGAGGGCCCGGTGTACCTGGGGCGGGGCAGCGCGGTGGCCGCCGGAGCCACCGTGGGGCCGGGCGTGTCGCTGGAGCCGGGCGCGAAGGTGGCTTCGGGGGCGCGGCTCTCGCGAGCCACCGTCTTCGAGGACACCGAGGTGTCCTCCGGGGAGTCGCTCTCCGAGGTGCTCGCCTGGGGCGCGCACCGGATTGCCGCGCCGCTGAAGGGGCGCTGAGCCCCGCCGCTCAGGCGGCGTGGTAGCGGGCCAGCACGCAGGTGACGTTGTCGTTGCCACCTGCGGCGTTGGCCATGTCGATGAGCTGCGAGCAGGCCTTCTCCAGCTCCGGCGTGCGCTGCAGGATTTCCTGCATCTGCGCGTCCGTCACCATGCCGCTCAGGCCGTCCGAGCAGAGCAGGAAGACATCGTCCTCCTGAGGCTCCACGCGGGAGACATCCACCTGGACGTTCTCCTTCATGCCCAGCGCGCGGACGATGACGTTCTTGTGGGGGAAGTTCTCGATTTCCTCCGGCGAGAGCTTCTTCGCCTTGAGGTAGTCGTTGAGGAGGGAGTGGTCCTCCGTCACCTGCTTCAGGGCGCCGCCGCGGAAGTAGTAGACGCGGCTGTCGCCGACGTGGCCCACGTAGACGGCGCTCTGGGAGAAGTGCACCGTGACGATGGTGGTGCCCATGCCCTTGTACTTGGACTCGGAGCAGGCCTTCTCGAAGATGCGCGCGTTGGCGAGCTTGACGCCGGTGGCGAGCCGGTTCTCGTCATAGTTGCGCGTCTTGTCCATCTTGAAGGGCCAGGTGCAGTCCTGGTCCTTGGACGTGAGCTTGTAGAACTCGCCGAGCTCGTCCACCGCGATGCGGCTGGCGATTTCGCCAGACGAGTGGCCGCCCATGCCATCCGCCACGCAGAAGAGAAACTCTTCCGGGAGCATCAGGAAGTTGTCCTCGTTGTGATTCCGCTTCATCCCAACGTGGGTGCTGCCAGCTACCTCGATGCGCATGCGCGAGAACTCTTCTAAAGGGGCGAGAAAACGTGGCGCCGAAGGTTAACAAAGCGCTCGGAAATCGGTCAAAACTCGTGCATCCCGGCCTGACAGGCAGGGGCACCTTGGGCAGGGGCTCAAGGAACCGGCTCGAAGCTCAGCACATCGCCTTCCTGGGTGCCGCTGGCCGCGAGGACCCCCGCGGGAAGCTCCAGGACTGAGCGTGACTGGAAATACACGGATGTCGCACGCCAGGGCGGCAAGGCGGGCATCTGCTTGACGATGCGGCCCTGGGCGTCCAGGAACAGCACGTCAATGGGGATGCGCATGAAGAAAGTGTGGATGGAGTTACAGGGGACGATATGGAGCCCCTGGCCCACCTCCAGCGAGTGGCGCCCCATGAGTCCCTTGAACCGTTGGAGGAACGAGGTGGCCTTGTCGGCCCGGTCCGCCAGCAGCCGTTGCCGCGTCTCGTTGTTCACCTTCCAGCGCATGTAGCGCCTTCTACCCCATGCTCGAGCCCCTGGCGCGTCCTCTCCACCTGGTCCTCGTTTCTCCCCAGATTCCCCCCAACACCGGCAACGTCGCCCGCCTGTGCGCCGTGACGGGCTGCCGGCTCATCCTGGTGGAGCCCCTGGGCTTCTCCATTGACGACCGGCAGCTCAAGCGGGCGGGGCTGGACTACTGGGACAAGGTATTTCTCCGCCTGTATCCAACCTACGCGGCCTATGCGGCGGACTACCCGGACGCCCGGCGGTGGCTCTTCTCCGCCCGGGCTGAAACATCCCTGTATGAGGCCCGGTTCGAGGAGGGGGACCACCTGGTGTTCGGCTCGGAGGTGTCCGGGCTGGCGCCGGAGGTGATGGAGGGGGGCTCGGGGACGGCTGTCACCATTCCCATGCTGGAGGATCGCCGGAGCCTGAACCTGTCCACGTCGGTGGGAATCGGGACCTATGAGGCCCTGCGACAGGTCCGTTTCACCGGAGCGGGCAGGCAAGCACCCCCGGCAAGTTGAGGGGCCGTGGAGAGGGACTACACTGCGGCGACGCATGACCCCGTCGCAGGCCGCCGAAGCGCTCTATTCCGCCCACAAGTCCCGTGCCACCGGGCGGCTCACGCTTTCCTCGGGAGGGCGCGAGTCCCGGCTGTGGCTGCGCGATGGGGACCTCGTGGGGACGCAGTTGGGCTTCGGGTTCCAGAGCCCGGCGCAGGCACTGCTCCAGTCCGGGCTGCTGGACGCGGAGGCGCTGGACACGCTGTGGGCGCGGGGCGGGGCAGGGGCTCCGGATGAGGAGACGCTGGAGGCGTTCAACCTGGTGCCGGAGGTGGTGGCGGAGCAGCAGGTGCTCGCGCATGTCCGGCGGTTGAGTGTGCTGGCGGAGCAGGCCGCGTTCGAACCGGGGACGGTGGAGGCGGAGGGGTTTCAGCCCATCGCGGGCGTGCGGGTGGTGCGCGCGGCGCTGGAGGGGCCGATTCATGGCGGCGCGGCGGCGCGGGTGTTCCGGTGCGAGGATGTCGAGGCCTGTGCGCCGTGGCTCGCGGATGCTTCGGAGCGGGCGTTCCTGGAGACGTTGGCGGAGTTCCGTGAGCCGGAGTCGCTGACGCCCGCGCAGGAAGCGCTGCTGCTCGTGCTGGAGCGCGAGGGCTGGGTGCAGGCGCTCTCCGTGGAGGACTGGGAAGCGCGCGAGCGGGTTCGACGGGAGGAGGAAGAGGCTCGGCAGCGAGCGGAGGAGGAGGCGCGGCTCGAAGAGGAGCGGCGGGCGGAGGAGGCTCGGCTCGAGGCGGAGCGGCGGGCGGAGGAGGCTCGGCTCGAGGCGGAGCGGCGGGCGGAGGAGGCTCGGCTCGCGGAGGCGGCTCGGCTCGAAGAAGAGCGCCGTGTGGCGGAAGAAACCCGCATGGCGGAAGAGGCGCGGCTCGCCGAAGAGGCTCGCCTGGCTGAAGAAGCGCGCTTGGCTGAAGAGGCTCGGCTGGCGGAAGAAGCGCGGCTCGAAGAAGAGCGTCGCTTGGCGGAAGAGGCCCGGCTGGCGGAAGAGGCCCGTCTCGCGGAGGTCGCTCGGCTTGAGGCGGAGCGCCTCGCTGAAGAGGAACGGCGTCTCGCGGAGGAGGCGCGTCTCGAAGAGGAGCGTCGTCTTGCCGAAGAGGCTCGGCTTGAGGCGGAGCGCCTAGCTGA